>JAYKHV010000103.1:0-39795 GCA_035285085.1 Lyngbya sp.
CCCAATGCTTTTTTACATCAAGAATTGGGTTTTGTCGATGTTTATGTGATGTATCAAGAATTAGGAGTCAGAACACAGAATTCAGGAGTCAGAATTAATATCAATAATTAAACATTTTTTCTCCTGACTCCTGACTCGGTGACTCCTGACTCCTTCTTCAACAGATAACTAAGTTTAACTACTAACAGTTTGGGAGTGTTTTTGTGCTTGAATTTTTGAGCGAATATCCTCCATTTTTATAAGCAGATCAGATTGGGAAATCGTCTCTTGTTCTCCGGTTTTCAACCATTTCAAATTCACGGTTTGATTGGCGGCTTCTGCATCTCCCAACACCAAACAAGCCACCGCCCCGCTGCGGTCAGCCCGTTTAAACTGTTTGCCAAAGGCGCTCCCACTCAAATCAATTTCTACACTAAAATCACCCCGGCGTAATTTTTGAGCTAAAATAGTCGCCTGACTTTCGGCTAATTCTCCGCGAGAAACGATGTAAAAATCGAGTTCAGACTGAGGAATAGTGTGCAGTTTTTGTAACAGCAAAATTAACCGTTCTAAACCCATCGCCCAACCGACAGCCGGCGTATCCGGGCCACCAAGTTCTTGAACCAAACCATCATACCGTCCGCCTCCACAAACCGTTGCTTGGGCGCCGAGATCATCGGAGATAATTTCAAAGGCGGTATGAGTGTAATAATCCAGCCCCCGAACCAAACGGGGATTGAGAGTATAACTAATCCCTAATCCGGCTAATAATTGCTGTACCTTTTCAAAATGAGTGCGGGATTTTTCACCCAAATAATCGATAATACTGGGTGCATTTTGAGCAATTTCTTGAGTACGTTTGTCCTTGCTATCGAGAATCCTTAAAGGATTGCGGGAAAGACGATCTTGAGAATCGGAATCGAGTTCATCTTTGTAAGGCGTTAAATAATCAATTAACGCTTGGCGATAACGCTTTCGATCTTCTAAATCTCCGACAGAATTTAAGTCGAGGTGGAGATTTTTCAACCCCAACGCCTGTAAAATATCAGTGGCGATCGCAATCACTTCTACATCTGCACGGGGATCGTTACTTCCAAGAACCTCCACACCGAGTTGATGAAATTGGCGTTGTCGTCCGGCTTGGGGGCGTTCATAGCGAAACATCGGCCCGGTATACCAGAGACGTTGAACCCCCCCGACATGGAGTTTATTTTCAATATAGCTGCGGACAACCCCGGCGGTGCCTTCGGGTCGCAGGGTAATCGAACGATCGCCGCGATCGCTAAAAGTATACATTTCCTTACCCACCACATCGGTGGCTTCCCCAATTCCCCGTTCAAACAAGCTGGTTTGTTCAAAGATGGGGGTACGAATTTCGAGATAGTTAGCTTTGCTGAGGAGAGATCTAGCAATAGACTCCACCCATTGCCAGTATCCCACCTCCTCCGGCAAAATATCCCTTGTTCCTCGTATAGCTTGAATCAGTTCCATCTTTACAGTTATCAGTTATCAGTTATCAGTGACCAGTTTTTTCAGTTAACAGTTATCAGTAATCAGTGACCGATTGTTTCAGCGATCGCCCGTAACCTTTTCACTGGTTACTGTTCACTGTTTACTGTTCACTGTAAAACTTCCCATGTCCCATAGCGATCGCCATAATAAGCCAAAATCTCATCCACCTGTTGACGGCTCGCCAAAGGGATATCATCCTGATATTCTATCCAAAGACTTCCGACTTGGCTGCGTCTGTAGTCAAACTGGGGCGGCTGTGAGGGTTCACAAACGCTTGAGGCTGGGTTTAAACCTGTTTTTACCCCCTCTACCTGACGCAAATGAGCCGCCACTTCTCGGTAGACGGCCAGCGGTAAGCGGGGGGATTGGATTTGATAGCGCAGTTGGTTTGAGTTGGCGGTCTGCATCAACGCTTTTGTGAGTTTGATCGTTTTACTCAACTGAGACCTGCTGTTCTTCGGCCAGTTCCGATGGCTGAGGTAGAAGGCAACAGTTGATATTATCCAGACATACTTTACCCCATTGCAGCGCCCAACGAACCAGGGCGACTCGGTTATCGGTTTCGGTCTTGGTGAGAATATTGCTGATGTGGTTGTCCACAGTCCGCTTACTGATTTCTAGCCGCTCTGCAATTTCCTGATTCGTTAACCCGCTGGCCACCAGATCGACAACCTGTAATTCCCGCTCTGAAAGGGAAACGGGGGTATGAGACTTGCTATGCGTCATAATGATTTCCTATCTCTGCATAATTACCTATTTATAATTCTAAGAGGTGAACTATAAATTAAGAACGAACCGTTAAGTAAGAATTAATTTTTGTTATTTCTCAATCCCGGATTTTCTCTATCTTATCCTTGTCTCTAAGCACAATTCTCTATGATTATGATCAATCCTGCTCGTGTTCTTTGCATAGGTGAAATTTTATTCGATTGTTTAGCTGACCAACCCGGGCGATCGCTTGAACAGGTTGCATCTTGGACGGCTTATCCCGGTGGCGCCCCCGCTAATGTTGCTTGTGGCTTAGTCAAACTCGGAATTCCTACGGGTTTGATCGGTGCGGTGGGAATGGATGAAGCGGGGATGCAGCTTGTACAACTGTTGCGACAGGTTGGCGTACAAACGACCGGAATTCAACAATACCCCGCCCCCACCCGGAAGGTTTTTGTTTTGCGTTCCCAGGAGGGCGAACGAGAATTTGCCGGCTTTGGAAAAATTCCGACCCATGAGTTCGCCGATACTCATCTGCAAGCCAACCAAATCCCTGAAAGCTTATTTGTTGATGCTGATTTTCTCGTTTTGGGGACGATCGCTCTGGCTTATCCCGAGTCTCGCCAAGCCTGTATTCATGCCTTACAAATGGCTGATCGCTATAATCTGAAAATCTTGGTTGATATTAATTGGCGTCCGGTTTTTTGGTCGAATCCTTTGGATGCAAGGCGCTTGATTCCTGACTTGCTCAAACAGGTGGATTTTGTTAAACTTTCCGCTGAAGAAGCTCAACTTTTTTTTGATACCACTGACCCGATTTCTATTCACTCTCAACTGGATTCTGCTGAAGGGGTGATGATTACTGATGCTCACAAAGGTTGTGCTTATTCTCTCGGAGAATTTCAGGGGAAAATACCCGCTTTTGCAGTCAATGTTGTCGATACAACCGGAGCCGGAGATGCGTTTGTTGCGGGGTTTATTCATCAGATCTATCAGTATGGAATTCGCGGTTTAAATCACCCGGAGACTATCAAGAAAATGATCGTTTATGCGAGTGCTGTTGCGGCTTTAACGGTGACTCAACCGGGGGCGATCGCCGCTCAACCAACGGCGACGGAAGTTGAAGCTTTTCTGAAATCTATCTAAAGAAAAATTCCTCTGCTCTTACTCCCCTTTCCTAACCCCCCTTTCTAAGCCAGGGGGGATTGGAGAGGGGTTGAGGGTGAGGTCTAATTCTATTAGCTTCAATTGAAGAACGTTGATAATTTCTTGTACAATCTCTGCGGGAGTTTGGGAAATATCCACCCAAATTCCCTCAGTGGGTTCTTCTAAGTCTTCAAATTGACTTTTGAGTAAATTGGCTTTCATAAAGTGATCTTGGCGTTTTTTAATTCGCTTTTCAATCAGTTCAAACGATCCTTTTAAATAGACTAATTCCATTTGTTTGGGATCTCTCCACAGCATTTGACGATATTTTTCTTTCAAACCTGAACAAGTCAACACAACATTTTGATTTTGTTGTAACCATCGATCAATTGCGGCTTGCATTTTTTCTAACCAAGGTTGACGATCTTCATCGCTTAGGGGAATATCATTAGCCATTTTTATAATATTTTCATCGGAATGAAATTCATCCGCATCTCTAAACTTAAAATTGAGAGTCTCAGCCAATTTTTGACCGATGGTTGTTTTTCCTGAACCGGAAACACCCATCACTAAAATAATCATGTTTCACAACAGAATAACTTCTTATTATCATTATAAATCAAGGTTGAACTTTCGGTAAAACTAAGGTCGCTTGTACGGGTCGGTGATCGCTTTTTTGGGGCGTATCTGGACAATATTCTGCTTCGGGATAGAGGATTTTAGAAGAAGCGGATATCAGTTCTGCTCGACTAGAGATAAACACAAAATCTAACACCGTATTGTAGCGGCTACTACAATGAGTCGCAATAATTTCTTGAGGACGAACCCAAGTAAAAACCTGATTTTCGGTTAATAAATCATAACCTTGATCGCGTTTAGAATCTCCGTTTTTAACATCCCAATCAAAATTATAATCTCCCACCGCAATAATTGGAAGTTGCTGTTTTTGCGCCCATCGATTCAGTAAACGGGCTTGTTCATGGCGAAGTTTATCGTTGGTTCGATACAAATGATTCACCATAAATAAAAATTCTTCACCGGTCGATTTGACTTGAAAATGTCCGACCAAAGCCGCACGGACTGACCCGCCAATATTGATTTGATTCAGTTCCTCTTGTTTGACGAGATTTAATTGATTACTATTATAAATAATAGCCAGTTTATCGGCATTTCCGGTGGTTCCTAAAAAGGATTGAAAATCCGCTTTGTTATTGATTTCGATAGCGCTTTCAAACCGATTCACCCAAGACTGATTTTGAACTTCGGAAAATCCCCAAAGATCAACCCCCCGAATCGGTTTAATATATTGATTAGCAAGATAATCGGGGTTAGCATCTCCAGATTCGACATTAAAGCCAATTACCGTGAGTTGAGTCGCCGACTGACAGCCAGTCAGTAGAGTCAAAATCAGAATCACCAGAGGAATAAATCGAGATGGCATGATTACTGTTTAAAAGATTGTGAAATATGATAATCTAATCGAGGAGGAGCAACCGAAGTCTGGGATGGGGGACGGCTTTCCAACGAATGGGTATTGCCACCGCCAAACTCAGAAGGTTAGATCGAGTTTAACTTATTTTAATTGTAAATTATAGTGCTATGGGAATTGAAATCGAACGCAAATTTTTAGTCAAAGATGATCGCTGGCGATCGCTTGCTACAGGTATACTGTATTGTCAGGGCTACATTTCGAGCGAAAAAGGGCGAACCGTGCGGGTGAGAATTATTGGAAATCAGGGTTATTTAACCATAAAAGGGCCGGTTGCGAGTCGAGTTCGATCTGAGTTTGAGTATGTTATTCCCGTCGAAGATGCGGAAGAAATGTTGCAGACTTTATGCGAACGTCCCTTTGTTGAAAAGAAACGACATAAAATTTCCTTTGGGGATTTAATTTGGGAAGTTGATGAATTTTTGGGAGAAAATCAAGGTTTAATTTTAGCCGAAGTTGAACTCCCTGACCCCAATCAAATTATTGAAATTCCGGACTGGATCGGAGAAGAAGTTTCCCACGACCCTCGTTATTTTAACTCCAACTTAGTCAAACATCCTTACTGTCAATGGGAGGAAAATCAACATGAAGTTTAAAACCGAAGCCCAGCAAGAATGCTATGAAAAAATTTTACACTGGATGGATGATTTATTCGAGGATTATCCTTGGGAAAAATTAGATGAACCGGGATTTGGTTTATTTCTGGGTTCGGCTTGGGTAGAAGTCATTATTAATCCTTGGGAAGAAGACGAAACGGTGATTAAAACGCTATCAAAAGTCGTTATTGATGCCAAGATTACCCCCGAATTAGCGAGTTTTCTGCTACAAGCCAATTCGGAGATGATGTTTGGTGCATTTTCCATTAATAAAGCGGGAGAAATCCTGTTTAGTCATAGTATTGTCGGTTCAACTTGCGATCCGGAAGAATTAGAAGCATCGGTTCTTACTGTCTTAGAAGTTTCTGATGAGTATGACGACCAAATTATTCAGATGTGGGGAGGAAAACGCGCTTTAGATATTGCACCCTGTTAGATATATTAAATGAAATTAACAACCCAATTTTAATTAAATTATTCGGGAAATTGCCAGTTATAATTAATTAAACTGGTGAGAATATGATCTTCCCATTCTCCATTAATCATAAGATAATCTTGACAAAACCCGTCCACGTGAAAACCCAACCGTTTTAACAGCTTACCACTGCGTTGGTTGTGGGGAATATAAGCCGCAGTAATTCGACGCAAATTTAATTCATTAAACACATAATCAATCGCCACTTTTAAGGCTTCGCTCATGTAGCCTTTTCCCTGTTCAAAAGCGGCTAAACTATAACCCAAGGTACAAGAATAACACATTCCCCGAATAAAATTCGCAAAATTAGCCGCTCCGATAATTTCACTCGGGTTTTTTCGATTAAATAAAAACAGTTTACAAGAGCGATCGCCTTGAAATTCCATCAAACGCTGACTGACTTCACAACACCAATATTGTTGGGTGTAAAATTCCGGTGTTCTCCGGGGTTCAAAAGGAGTTAAATGTTGTTTATTTTCCATATAATATCGCAGAATTTCAGGAACATCTTCCGCAGTGGGTAAACGAAGAATGAGTCGTTCAGTTTCAAGTTGAGGAGGGGTGCGATCGGTCATCAAGTTTTTGGAAATTAAATCAAACAATTAGATAGAATCATAGGAAGATGAACTTTTAACACACTTCATTAACTTCAACTTTCCCACATCGCTGGTAAATCCTAACTTTTCATAGAAAGGTATAATTTCCGGTAAACAGACCAAAAGAAAAGCTTCCATAGATTGGAGCTGAGGATGATCTAAAATAGATTGTATGAGAGTCTGTCCTAATCCTTGTTTTTGATAAGCTGCATCAATCATCACATCCCAAATGACAGCCCGATACACATAATCCGTTAACACCCGAGCAAACCCAATTAACTTTTGATTATCGGGGTTATTAATTCCAATAATTATATCAGAGTGCTGCAACATCTTGTGAACATCTTCTAGAGTTCGTCCCTGACCCCACCAAGTTGATTGATAGAGTTGAACTAAATCCTGAACTTGGGACTCATTGAGTTGACTAATGATTTCTAAATTCATAGATTATGTCGTTTTAATCGGGAAAAGGGTCAACTCCCCAAACCATCGATATCATAACCTAGAATGCTACAGGACTCCAGTTGCTCTAACCGGCTAACTTACCTACTGTCAGACTTCCAACCGAATTTTATCTGTATATATACTCATCTGCGATCGCCGTTAATCTGACCTTCATCCCCAGTAGCAATAAGTTTAGCTGATATTTACAATAATTTACATAGCATTTCAGCCCTCGGTAAGCAACTCCGGGCCACCTATAAGCAATAGCTTATAAGTGTGATTGAAAATTAATTGCTATTTTGGGCAGATAGGGTAGTGACTTTTTTTAAAAAACCTGTAAACTAAAATATTAAGAAAAGTCTTAACTGACTTCCTCTTAGTTTCTTCATTATTTTCCGGACTAGCTTTGATTTTTCATTTTTGAGAAGCGCTCAGGTTAAACGTCTGTAACGAACCCGCTTCTTAGATTCATAGTCTTGTTTTCTTTTTTTGTGAAAATCTACCAATTTTTGTCGATTTTCATCATTGAATTCAAGAAAACACAAAATTCAGATCGATCAATTTAACAGCCCAATTCAAATTCAAAGGCAGGCTGCAAGGAGGTTCTATGTCCGATTTTACTCGTCCCCACTCTCGAAGAAAATTCTTGCTCACAGCAGGCGCTTCGGCAATGGGTTCGATTTTCCTCAAAGGTTGTTTAGGAAATCCCCCCGATCCCACTGCGGGAACCACAACTCAAGTCTCTCCGACCGCAGCGGTACCTGCGGCGAATATCGATGCAGGAATGCAGCCGGAAACCACAGCCATTAAACTCGGTTTCATTCCCATTGTAGAATCGGCGGCGTTAGTCATTGCCAAAGAAAAAGGCTTTTTTGCTAAGTACGGAATGACCGATGTCGAACTTTCCAAACAAGCAAACTGGGCATCTGCACGGGATAACGTGACCATTGGTTCCCAAGGGGGAGGAATTGATGGCGGACAGTGGCAAATGCCGATGCCGCACTTAATTTCCGAAGGCTTAATTACCGACGGTAAAAAAGTCCCCATGTATGTTTTAGCCCAATTAAATACCAATGGAAACGGGGTGGCAATTTCGGGAATTCATACCGGAAAAGGTTTAGGTCTTAATATCACCAATGCGGCTGATTATATTAAAGGTTTCCCGTCAACAAACGGCCGGAAATTTAAAGCCGCTCACACCTTCCCCAATGTGAACCAAGATTTCTGGATTCGCTATTGGTTTGCCGCAGGTGGGGTGAATCCCGATACCGATATTGACTTGCTAGCGGTACCTCCGGCAGAAACCGTTCAAGGGATGCGAAATGGCACAATGGATGCCTTTAGTACGGGCGATCCTTGGCCTTATCGAATTGTCGCGGATGATATTGGTTTTATGTCTTGTATTACCTGCGAAATTTGGCCGTTCCATCCCGAAGAATATTTAGCAATTCGTGGAGATTGGGTCGATAAAAATCCCAAGGCAACCAAAGCCTTACTCAAAGGTTTGATGGAAGCTCAACAATGGTGCGATCAAGTAGAAAATCGGCCGGAATTAGTACAGATTGTTTCTGGACGCAACTACTTTAATGTTCCGGTTGAAGTGTTGACTCCGCCCTATCAAGGTAGCTATGCAATGGGCGATGAAAAACCTGCCATTAACGACTTTAAAATGGGGCCGTTGTATTGGAAAGATCCGGTTGGAAATGTTTCCTATCCCTATAAGAGTCACGATATGTGGTTCTTAGCGGAAACCATGCGTTGGGGTTTCCACAATAATTATTTCAAAGATTTTGACCAAGTTAAACAGGTGATTGATCGGGTAAACCGGGAAGATATTTGGCGAGAAGCCGCTCAAGAAGCAGGTTTTTCAGATATTCCGACCAGCACTTCTCGCGGCGTTGAAAAATTCTTTGATGGCGTGCAATTCGACCCGGAAAACCCCCAAGCTTACTTCAATAGCCTGCAAGTGAAACGGATTTAATTAACTTTTCCGCTAAAATCAATTCAATCTTTCTGAACTAGAGGGGTCAGAAAAGAGAAGAATTGGTTAATTTTAAACACTCAAAATAAGCCCCTCTGATAGTAGCATAAAACTTCCCAAATCTCAACCCTTAAAAAACCAAGGAGTTTCAAGACCATGACGACCACTATTGGAAATAAACCGCAGGGAAATAGTCCTGTTGATTTCATTCGTACTTATTGGAAAAAAAATTCTAAAAATATTCTCCCTCCCCTGATAGGAATTTTATTGTTTCTGGCTATCTGGCAAATGCTTTCATGGACGGGAATCACTCGTCTACCGGGGCCTCTGAGCGTGTGGACAAACGAACGAACTCGGATTTTGCTGATGTATCCGTTTTACGATCGGGGGGGTTTAGATAAAGGTTTATTTTGGCAAACTTTAGCCAGTTTATTCCGCGTGGCTCAAGGCTATTCTCTCGCGGCAATTGTGGGAATTAGTACCGGAATTTTAGTCGGTACAAACCCGATAATTGACAAAGCCTTAGATCCGATTTTTCAGTTCTTACGAATGGTTGCACCCTTAGCGTGGGTTCCAATTGCCTTAGTTGCCCTCCAACAAAACCAACCAGCGGCGATATTCGTAATCTTTATTACCTGTGTTTGGCCGATTTTAATCAACACCAAAGAAGGCGTTAAACAAATCCCCGAAGATTACAATAACGTCGCCCGTGTTTTACAACTCACTCGCAAAGAATACTATATCAACATTCTCTTTCCTTCCGCTTTACCCTACATTTTTACAGGCTTGAGAATTGCGATCGGGTTGGCGTGGTTGGCGATTATTGCGGCGGAAATTGTGATGTCAGGTATTGTCGGAATTGGCTTCTTTATTTGGGATGCTTACCAACAAAACTACATCAGTGAAATTATCTTAGCCGTCATTTATATCGGTGGTGTAGGTTTATTACTCGATCGCAGTGTGGCTTGGTTACAACAGGCGATCATTCCCGGACAGAAATAATTACAAAACTTTTGTAGGGGCGGGTTTAGAAAGGTGATTTGTTGGAAACATAAATCTTGGCAGAACCCGCCCCTACGAGATCAATGAAAAAACAGGTGAGGGCGTATGCCATACGCCCCTACTCAAAACGATTCATCAAACCAAAAACTCACATAAAAAACGATGGAAACATTAATTGATGTCGAACAACTAGGCAAAACCTTTCCCCTCTCCGGTGGTGGAGAATATATCGCTCTCAAAGGAATCGATCTGCAAATCAAAGTTGGCGAATTTATCTCTTTAATTGGTCACTCCGGCTGTGGAAAATCAACCCTTTTAAATATGGTAGCCGGACTCGATCATCCCACCGAAGGCATTGTCACCATCGAAGGACAACGCATCACCCAACCCGGCCCCGATCGCATGGTTGTATTCCAAAACTATTCCTTGCTTCCCTGGCGGACAGTCCGCGAAAATATTGCTCTAGCCGTCAACTCGGTTATGGAGGGAATGCCAGCCGGAGAACGTCGCGGTATCATCGAAAGCCACATCGATCTGGTGGGACTGCGACACGCCGTTGATAAATATCCCGCCCAACTCTCCGGGGGAATGAAACAGCGGGTGGCGATCGCCCGTGCATTGGCCCTGCGCCCAAAACTCCTGCTTCTCGATGAACCCTTTGGGGCGTTGGATGCCCTGACACGGGGGAACTTGCAGGAACAACTGATGAAAATTTGCGAGGAACACTGTATTACCGCCTTGATGGTGACGCACGATGTGGATGAAGCGGTGCTATTATCCGATCGGATTGTCATGTTGACCAACGGCCCGAAATCGAATATTGGTCAAATTTTAGAAGTCGATATTCCCCGCCCCCGCAAACGGATGCAAGTGGTAGAACATCCCAGTTACTACAGTCTCCGCAGCGAGATGATCTACTTCCTCAACCAACAAAAACGCATCAAAAAAATGCGGGCCAGAAAAACTGCTGCGATCGCCCGTCACGGCCTAGAAAAAGTTAACCTCGATATTGGCTTCGTTCCCCTGAGTGCCTGTGCGCCCCTGGCTGTTGCCAAAGAAAAAGGATTTTTTGCCAAACACGGTCTTGATGAAGTCAGCCTGGTGCGCGAAACCAGTTGGCGAGGAATTAGCGATGGGATGGTGGGCGGCTACTTAGATGCGGCGCAAATGCCCTCAGGAATGCCTCTGTGGTTGAGTTTGGGGGGTTACAACGAAAAACCCCTCGCCGTTGTTAGCGCCCTCACCATGACCCGCAACGGTAATGCCATTAGCCTCTGTCGCCGCTTTTATGACCAAGGCGTTCGTACCTTAGCCGACTTCCGCAAAATGTTGCTGTCATCGAGAGGCGAACCCCACCGGATGGGGATGGTGCATCCGGCTTCTATGCATAACTTATTGTTGCGTTACTGGTTGGCATCAGGCGGTATTGATCCAGATTATGATCTTCATCTGCAAACCATTCCTCCGGCGCAAATGGTGGTAGACTTAAAAGCCGGCAGTATTGATGGCTTCTGTGTCGGTGAACCCTGGAACCTGCGGGCGACAAAAGAAAATATCGGGTTTATCGTGGCGACCGACTTAGAAATTTGGCCCGGACATCCCGGTAAGGTGTTGGGGGTGCGCGAAGACTGGGCGAATGCTTATCCGAATACTCACATTGCTTTGGTCAAGGCGTTGTTAGAAGCCGGACAATATTGTGCCGATCCCAACAACCATGAAGAAATTCGTCACATTCTCGCCGATCGCCAATATGTGGGAACTCCGATAGAATACATTCAACTCCACGAATCTGAAGCGGCTAGCTGTCCTCTTGATTCTACCTTGTCTTCCTTTGCTCACCATCTATTTTTCGGCAACGGCGTTAACCGTCCGAGTCGCACGGAACAACTTTGGCACATGGTACAGATGGCCCGTTGGGGGCATACTCCCTTTCCCCGCAACTGGGTGGAAATTCTCGAACGCATTTGTGAGGTTGGGGTGTTTAGTACCGCCGCTCGTGAATTGGGCTTGTCTGAAATTAGTTATACTCGCGGTGAAATTAAGTTGTTTGATGGTACTCGTTTTACCACCGAAGATCCCCTCGGTTATCTCAATAGTTTAGCGATTAAACGAGATTTCACGATAGCCGAAATTCATCTCGATTCTCCACGACGCACAGCGGCTTAACAGTCACCAGTCACCAGTCACCAGTCACCAGTGACCAGTCACCAGTCACCAGTCACCAGTCACCAGTGAAAACAGGGAACAGTGATCAGTGACTAAGTACCGTGCAGTCAACAGAAAATCTTGATTGCTGCATAACTGATCGCTGATCTCAACAACTGGAATTAACCTACCTTTACACCAATCGCAAATTTAGTAACAGTCTCAGGTATTATTTTATGAACACAGAAGTTAGGAGTCGTCAACGGACAATGGTTTCTCAAACTCAAGTTTCGGTCAAACCCCAAACGAATTCTCCAGCTTTTTTGAGCTTTGAAAATGTCTCCAAGATTTATCCGACACCCCAAGGTCCTTACACTGTATTAGAAAATGTTAACTTGACCGTAGACCAAGGTGAATTTATCTGTGTAATTGGTCACTCCGGTTGTGGAAAGTCAACGCTTCTCAATATGGTTTCCGGGTTTAATCAACCCACTTACGGCAAGGTTTTGTTACAGGGTGAAGTGATTAGAGTACCTGGCCCGGATCGAATGGTGGTGTTTCAAAACTATGCGTTATTGCCCTGGCGTAGTGTTTTTGATAATGTTTATTTAGCGGTTAATGCGGTTTATCCTGATATGCCAGAACCCGAAAAACGGGCAGTTGTTCGAGAACATTTGGCTTTAGTTGGACTGGCTGAAGCCGCTGAGAAAAAACCCACTCAAATTTCGGGGGGGATGAAACAACGGGCGGCGATCGCACGGGCTTTGGCGATTCGTCCTGAGGTGTTGATTTTAGATGAACCGTTTGGGGCGTTAGATGCGATTACCAAAGAAGAATTGCAGGAAGAATTGCTGAAAATTTGGAACGATCATCGCTGTACGGTGTTGATGATTACTCACGATATTGATGAAGCTTTATTCCTGGCAAATCGCTTGGTAATGATGACAAATGGGCCTCATGCAACCATCGGGGAAGTGTTAGAAATTCCCTTTGAACGACCTCGCGATCGCACGCAAATCATGGAAGATCCCCAGTATTATGATCTACGCAACTATGCGTTAGATTTCCTCTATAATCGGTTTGCTCACGATGACGATACCGCTTAAATAAAATTAAACTTTCTTGAGTCAGCTTAATAATTTTTCACGGTAGGGGAGGAATTAACCTCCTCTACCTTCAGTTTGAGAAAATGACAGGCGATGAATTAAAGAAACTTCTCTCAAGAGTTAATTAAAATAAGAATGTTGACTCCTGTGAGTAACATTTTATGAAACCCGTCACTGGCTACCAGTTCCACGAGCAAATTTATGTCAGCTCCCGTACATTAGTTGATCGCGGCCGGCGAGAATCGGATCAAAAACCTGTTGTTGTCAAACTTTCCCGGTATCCTTATCCCAGCTTCACTGAACTCGCTCAATATCGCAACGCCTACGCCTTAGTCAGTCAGTTAGAGATAGCCGGAGTCGTTAAAATGCTCGCTCTCCAACAAGTTGAGCAGCGTTTAATGTTGGTCATGGAAGATTTTGGTGGAATTTCCTTGAGCCAACATTTGAATCAACGGGGTATTCATTGGGGAAATGATACGAATAGTTTAACAGAATTTCTGCAAATTGCGCTACAAATGGCGGAAATTTTAGAACAGTTACACCACCATCAAATTATTCATAAAGATATTAAACCTCACAATATTATTATAAATCCTCAAACTCAAAAGATTCAACTGATTGACTTTAGTTGTGCATCTCAACTCCCCAAAGAAATGCCCGAAATTCGCAGTCCGAATCTTTTGGAAGGAACCCTGGCTTATCTCTCACCCGAACAAACCGGACGGATGAACCGAGGAATTGATTATCGCAGCGATTTCTATTCCCTTGGGGTGACGTTTTATCAATTGTTAAGCGGTCAACTCCCCTTTATTGCTAACGATCCAATGGAGTTGATTCACAGTCATATTGCTCGTCAACCCAGACCGCTGACCGAACTCAATTCTAATCTTCCTGAAGCGATCAATACTCTGGTTTTGAAATTGATGTCAAAAATGCCAGAATCTCGATATCAAACTGCATTGGGATTGAAAAAAGATTTACAAAAATGTTTGTCAAGGTTACAAAAAACAGGTAGAATTGAAACTTTTTATTTAGCTAAAAAAGAAGTTAATGACCGATTTTTAATTGCTGAAAAAATTTATGGTCGAAATCAGGAGATTGAAACCCTATTAGGAGCTTTTGAACGAGTTTCAGGAGCATCTCAACAAAAAAATCAGCAGGGTAATTCCCGATTTGAATTAATTCTTGTTAGAGGTTATTCGGGAATTGGAAAGTCGGCTTTAGTTAACGAAATTCATAAACCCATTGTTGAAAAAAAAGGGTATTTTATCTCGGGTAAATTTGACCAATATCAACGAGATATTCCCTTCTCGGCTTGGATTGGTGCTTTACAGAATTTAATCAAACAGATTTTGAGCGAACCAGAACATAAAGTTGCGGCGATTACCGCAAAATTACAACAAGCATTAAAACAAGAAGCAGGGGTTTTAGTGGATGTAATTCCCGAGTTAGAACGATTAATCGGTAAACAACCGCCCGTTACCGAACTGTCATTTTCTGCAACTCAAAATCGGTTTAATTTATTATTTCAAAAGTTCATTAGTGTATTTGCTCAAGTCGAACATCCTTTGGTGATTTTTTTGGATGATTTACAATGGGCTGATTTGGCTTCATTGCAGTTAATACAATTGCTGACCGAACTGATCGAACCTTGTTGTTTATTTATTGGTTCCTATCGAGATAATGAAGTCAATTCATCTCATCCTCTGATTCATACCCTTGAAAATATCAAGAAATTGGGAGTTTTGGTCAATGAAATTACCTTACAGCCCTTATCTCGCTCGGCGTTAAATCAGTTAGTTGCGGATACTTTGAATTGTTCTCTAGAAAAAGCATTGCCGCTTACCCAACAAGTTGAATACAAAACTCAAGGAAATCCATTTTTTGCGGCTCATTTTCTGAAATATATTCAGGCGGAAGGATTGATTTTTTATAATTTAAAACAAGAGGAATGGCAATATAAACTGAACCCGATTAAAGTTTTAGCTCAAAATCGAGATATTATTGAATTAATTGCGGGTCAGCTTAAAAAGTTCCCTAAAGAAAGCCTGGAAGTTTTGCAGCTTGCCGCTTGTATGGGGAACCAATTTGATTTGGCAACCTTGGCAATTATTTCAGATAAAACTCGGTCAGAAGCGGCTTCATTATTGTGGATAGCCTTACAAGAAGGGTTTATTTTACCCGAAGATGAAACCTATAAATTTTATCAGCTAGACGGCGATGATCGCCTGGAATTAACTCTTCAACAACAGTATAATCCGAGTTATCATTTTTTACACGACCGAGTTCAACAGGCGGCTTATTCGCTAATTCCAGAAGACCAAAAAGCCTCGACTCATCTGAATATGGGTAGGCTTTTATTACAGAGTTTTTCCTCGGACTCTCAAGAAGAAAAAATTTTTGATATCGTCAATCATTTTAATCAGGGAAAACACATTCTGTCTACAACAAAAGAAAAGGTAGAACTGGCTCAATTAAATTTGAAAGCCGCTCAAAAAGCCAAGAATTCTACAGCGTATGCGGCTGCCATGAATTATGCAGAAGTCGGACTGGAGTTGATTGCATCTCAAGGGTGGAATAAATGCTCTGACTTAACCTATAAACTCCATGTAGAAGCGGTTGAAACTGCCTTCTTAAAAGGAGATTTAGAGCGGATGGAGTATTTGATTAAAACTGTACTAAAGCATACAGGAAATCCGGTAAAACAAGTCAAGGTTTATGAAGTGTTAATTCAATCTCTGGCGGCTCAAAATAGACTTTTAGAAGCGGTTGAGACAACACTGATTGCTTTAGAACTTTTAGGAATTCATTTACCCAAGCAACCGAGTCAGTCTGACGTGCAGAGAGAAATTAATTACACGCAAATGAAGTTGGCAGAAACTTCAATTGAAAGTCTGGTTCATTTACCTGAAATGACAGAAGAAATACATCTATCTGCAATGCGACTTCTGGCTAGAGTTTGGGGGGCGGCTTATATTTCAGTTCCGAATTTAATGCCGATAACGGTATTAAAACAAGTTAATTTATCTGTTGAACGGGGTAACACGGCAACTTCAGCGTTTGCTTATGCTTCCTATGGCTTGATTTTGAGCGGACAAGAAAATAAAATTGAGGAAGGTTATCAGTTTGCTCAATTGGCTCTCCATGTTTTAGAACGCTTTCGAGCAAAAGAACTTAAAACCAAAACTTGGCAGATTATTTACACATTTATCACCCATTGGAAAGAACACTTGCGAAACTCATTTTCTCCCCTATATGAAGTGTATTCTCTGGGAATAGAAACGGGAGAACTAGAAACGGCAGGCTATGCGATTGTTGCCCATTCTTATTATTCTTATTTTGGGGGTGTATCTCTGGTTGAATTTAAAGAATCCCTGAATATTTATCAAGCTTCTTTAACGAAGATTAAACAAAAAAATTCATTAAATAATATTCAACTTTATCTCAACCACATCTTTAGTTTAATGGAGAGTTGCGATCAATCTCTGAATTCTTTCATGCAACGGCAGGAGGATGAGGAACAAATTCTATCTCTTTATCAATCCCATAATGATCTCTATGGTTTGGCAACCTTTTATATATTAAAAGCTATTTTGTATTATTTGTTTTTACAGCCAGAAGAAGCTGTAATTTTGTTAGAAAATGCGAAACCCTTTCTCGAAGGTATAGTTGGACAACCTTGGATACCCGTTTTCTATTTCTACAGTTGTTTGGCTCAGTTAGCGTTGTATTCTAGGGCTTCTTCAACTCAACAGCAAAAAATTGAAACTACAGTTATTCAATTTCAGGAAAAAATACAAGACTGGGCGGATCACGCTCCGATGAACTACTTGCATAAATACTATTTGGTCGAAGCTGAACTTTATTGCGTTAAAGGAGAAAAAATAGAAGCCATTGAAGCTTTTGATCTCGCCATTAGTTGGGCTCAAGAAAATCAATACATTCAAGAAGAAGCGCTCGCTAATGAACTCGCAGCCCGATTTTATTTAGACTGGGGAAAAACTAAAATAGCTCAAACTTATTTGTTCGCAGCTTACTATGGTTATGTGGCTTGGGGTGCAACGGCAAAAGTTCAACATTTAGAACAATATTATCCGGAATTACTCGCTCCAATTTTGCTTCGGGATACTGAGGGTGATGAACTGTTAAATTATAGCTCAGTTTCATCGACTGGACGTTCATCGAGCGGTAGAACCAACAATTTTTTAGATTTAACAACGGTGATGAAAGCCTGTCAAGCGCTGTCGAGTCAAATTCAATTAGATAATTTGCTTTCGACTTTGATGCAACTGGCAATTGAAAATGCCGGGGCGCAAAAATGTGCTTTAATAGAATACAGAGATGAGCAGTTAATCTTAGAAGCGATCGCAATTGCTCCCCATCAGACTAGCCCCGATCAATCCCTATCATTGCAATCTTTTGAGCGCCCTTCTGTTGCGGTAGAAAACTGCACAAATATTCCCCAAGCTGTGATTTATTATGTTTGGCGAACTTCAGATGCTTTAGTCTTTGAAGATGCGACAACTCAAGCCAGTTGGACGAATGATCCTTACCTGCAACAGCAACAACCGAAGTCGGTTTTATGTTGTCCCATAGCCAAGCAAAATCAAATTATTGGGATTTTGTATTTAGAAAATAATTTAATCACGGCGGCTTTCACTCCCGAACGTTTACAAATTCTAGAGTTAATTACAACTCAAGCCGCAATATCTCTAGAAAATGCTCGACTCTACGAAAATTTAACAACAGCCAAAGCCGAATTAGAAACCGCCAACCAAACTCTCGAACAAAAAGTGCAGCAACGCACTCAAGAACTTCATCAAAAAAATCAAGATTTAAGCAACACACTCGAAGAACTAAAACGGACTCAAACTCAACTCATTCAAACCGAAAAAATGTCGAGTTTAGGACAATTAGTCGCGGGAGTCGCTCACGAAATTAATAATCCGGTTAACTTTATTTATGGTAATGTTGCCCACGGTCAAGAATATGCAGAAGATTTATTAAATGTGATTGAGGCTTATCAGCAATGTTATCCCGAACCGAACGGGTTTATTCAAAATCTAATTGAACAAGTTGATTTAGAATTTCTCGTTGAAGACTTCCCGAAACTGTTAAATTCCATGCGAGTGGGAGCCATTAGAATTAAAGAAATTGTTGAATCTTTGCGAAATTTTTCTCGGTTAGATGAAGCCGAGGTCAAATCTGTTAATATCCATGAGGGTATTGACTCGACTTTAATGATTTTGCAAAATCATCTCAAAGCCAAACCCGATGCTCCGGCGATTGAAGTGGTTAAAAACTATGGAAATTTACCGCCTGTTGAGTGTTATTCGGGGCAGCTTAATCAGGTGTTTATGAATATTATTTCTAATGGAATTGATGCCCTCAGATCGGCAAAACAAAAGCCTGATGTGCCAGCAAAACTTAGCATTACAACAGAAACAACAATCAAGAAAACGGTGCGAATTCGCATTGCTGACAATGGCATCGGCATGAGTAAACAGGTAAAAAAACAGATTTTTGATCCGTTTTTTACGACTAAACCTGTGGGGAAAGGAACGGGATTAGGCTTGGCGATTAGCTATCAAATTATCGTCGAACGTCATCGCGGTGAACTGAAGTGTATTTCAACATTGGGTGAAGGCACGGAATTTATCATTGAAATTCCCTTAGGACAGTCCGATGCAAACAAAGTCTAATCGGATTTAGGGAAGATTTGCCGGAGGAAGTTTCGGGATAGATTTTCGGCGTCGCATGGCTTCCCCGACCGTAACATTAACTTGAGCGCCGATCAGCATAATCAACGAACTAATATAAAGCCACAACAGCAAAATAATAAACGCTCCAATCGCGCCATAAGTCAGGTTATAATTGCCAAAATGGGCAACATACAAGCGAAACAAATTAGAAATCACCGCCCAAGAAATCGCCGCTAAAATCGCTCCGGGAACAATCGGCGTTTCCGCCTGTCGTTGACTCGGGCCAAAGCGATAAATTAATGCAAAATTGGTCGCCACAATGCCCAAAGCGATCGGCCATCGTAACTGTTTCCAGGTGCTAGGTAGGGTTTTAACGAGTAAACATTGCTGTACAGGCGGTTGTTCGAGACAGTCTTTAATTTGATCGAGGGGACAGGTTCCTACGGTTTCGAGAATACAACTTTTGCGGGCAAGAATTTCGACCACCACATCGCTAATAAACACCAACCCACAGGCGACAATCAGTAATAAAATACTGCCCACCGCCAAAGCAATGGCGATTAATTTGGCTTCCCAAAACGATCGAAGCCGCTCTCTGGGGACTCGATGAATATGGTTGAGGGCTACCATCGCCGAACCAATCACCGCAGAAAATAACCAAATGGAAAACAGAAAACTAAAGGAAAACACCTCTTCGCTGCTGTTGAGAGGCATTTGTTCCCAAACGTTCCAAACGGTGGCAATTTGAATTTGAACTTCCTGGGGAACCACAACAGCCACCAGGCTTGCCATTTCCTCAAGGGTATTCTGCAACGAGTCTGATAAACTAATCGCCGCAATAATCGCCAGCAAAGCCGGAAACAGGGCTAAGGTGGAGTTAAAAGCCATTTCTGCCGAAAGACCATTCAGGCGTTGTTGGGCGGTGCAGATGGCGACTTGCTTAATCGTTGTCCAGTTGATATAAAGAAAAAAGCCAAAAAAGCGGATAATTCGCGCTGGAATTTTTCCTAAGACTTTTTTCAGGTGGCGGTAGAGGAAAATCAGAATATCTGCCGTTTTCTCTGCCGCTTCTTCCAGTGAAGTCTGGAGTTGAACCTGAGATAAGGTTTGTTGCCATTTTGCTTGGTTAAACTCAGATGAGATTCCAAACAGTCGAAGCATTTGTTTAACGAAGGTGTTGAGCAGCGCCCAAACCCAGGAAAATAGAGCAACTAAGAGATTGGCGACTAGCTCCGCCAGCCGTTCGACGAGCCGATGAATCGAGATCAGGTTGAACACAGGCCGAAGTCTTAAACTATCCTCATTTTAAAATGTGATTATTAAACAGTCCCCAGAAAATTTTGATATGGCTCAGGATGTCCGGCAATGGTTAGATGAAATCAAACGCTTAAAGCAGCAGTTGACGCAGGTGCAACGCGATCGCGATGCGGCCCTCGATAGTGCTAACCAGTGGCGTCAGCTTTATAGTACCGAAGCTCAACAACGAAGAGAAGAAGCCAAACGCAACCAAGAAACTATAGCGACTTTGCGATCGCAGCTTGAACAGTTACAACAAAAGTTGTCGGTACCGACCAGTGAAATTGTATCGAAGGTGGCGATCAACCGGGAGATCGAGCGACTGGCTTCTGAGGATGAATTAAAGGCGAAATTAGTCGAAGTGATGCTCGAACGCGATCGCGCCCGGGAGCAAGTTCGTCAGTTAAACGAGTCCCTCGAACAAGAAAAGGCAAATCATCTACAAACTCGTAACAGTTTAACGACGGCTCTGGGGGACACGGTTGATCTGTTAACGAAAGCCAAAGGTGAATCTCCATCCGAGCATCCGGTTAAAAAGAAGCCGAAACTGGAATTGTTGCCACCCGAGGCCTTCGAGGAGAACTCCTCCCAATGGGTTCAACTCCCGGAAGGCACTCAACTGCCTTTACCTCAGCTTCCCCCGATGGATGAGTCTACCTCGGAGTCTGAGGATTAGACCGATCAAAATCCCATGACTTTGGCAACGGTTTCGATATCGGGTGCTATCCCCTGTTTGAAGGGGTTGTTGCTGTGTTCGATCGCGGTGCCGGGATCTTTTAAGCCATTTCCGGTAAGAACGCAGACGATAGTTGCTCCGGTTGGCACTTGCTCTTTAACTTTGAGCAAACCGGCCACAGAAGCGGCGCTGGCGGGTTCGCAGAATATCCCTTCTTCTGAGGCCAAAAGCCGATAAGCGGCTAAAATTTCTTCATCGGTGACGGCCGAAAAACTTCCCCGACTGGCTTGTTGGGCGGCGATCGCGAGATTCCAACTGGCGGGGTTGCCGATGCGGATGGCGGTGGCCAGGGTTTCCGGTGCGGCGATCGGATGACCTTGGACGATGGGGGCGGCGCCGGCGGCTTGAAATCCCATCATTTGGGGCAGGCGTTCGCAACGGTTATCGGCGTGATATTGACAAAATCCCATCCAGTAGGCGGAAATATTTCCAGCGTTCCCAACGGGGATACAAAGCCAGTCGGGAGCATCGCCCAAAGCATCGACGACTTCAAAGGCTCCGGTTTTTTGACCTTCTAAGCGGTAGGGGTTGACGGAATTGACCAATTTGACCGGATAATGCTCGGAGACGTCGCGGACGATGTTTAAGGCTTGGTCAAAGTTCCCTTGAATGGCTAAGACTTCTGCGCCGTAGAGCAGGGCTTGGGCGAGTTTTCCCATCGCCACGTAACCATCGGGAATTAAGACAAAGGCTTTTAATCCGGCTCGTCGGGCATAGGCGGCCGCCGATGCGGAGGTGTTTCCGGTACTGGCGCAGATGACGGCCTGACATCCTTCTTCCTTGGCTTTGGAAATGGCCATTGTCATTCCCCGATCTTTGAAGCTGCCTGTGGGGTTGAGTCCGTCGTATTTGACGAAAACTTGCACCTGTTTGCCGATGATTTCGGCAACGGAAGGAACCGGAAGCAGAGGGGTATTTCCTTCTTGTAAGGTAACAATGGGTGTTGCTTCGGTGACGGGCAGGTAGGGGCGGTACGTTTCAATTAAACCAGGCCAGTTCTTCAGTTGAACTTGATTCGGCGATACAGTCAGCGTCATCTCGGTTTTGGGGTTTGATTTACTCTTCAAAATGTTGACAAATAAAATTTTATATGATAAGAACCAACCGTTAAATTTTTGACCGTTAGAATGCTCGATCAGTTGACAGAGCAGAGGGTTAAATGCGATTCTTAATCCCAGTTTACCGTGTTTATCACAACTGATTAGAAAAACAAAACGATTTTACACTGGTCTTAATCAGAGTTTACGTTTTGGTTACGGTATAGTTAAAACTCGTAAGTAAATATATTCAGATGCCTAGTCAACTGCTGATGTCAACACAATCATCTACTCTATCCCGGCCAGAGAACTTGGATGTAACGGTTAAACAAGTTAGCGGTCGTTCGGACTCAAACCCTGATAGAAGCCTACAACTCGGCTTGCTCAAATGTCCGTACAATGTCGATCAGCAAGTGAAACTGCTTCACCTGCAAGCCGAGGTGGACACCCTGCTGTTGCAACTGCAAACGATGAAGCAGCAACGTTTGACGACTCACTCATCAGAAGATCGTAACCCATATCCGGACAGAACAAACGGTAAAAATTAGATTTTATTGAGCAAATGCCATTCCTCTTGTAAACTGGGAAAGGGCAATACAGCATCACCCGTGTCACCTGATTTTCAATCTCAGGTCAAACACGATCAATCCCTGCTATCTTTGCTGAGAACAGTAGGGAAACACATCTGCTATTACCTTTGAGCTTCAAACTCTACCCTTTAATTTCCGTCGGGGAGTTAGAGTGTTTTCCAGGGTTAATTTTCCTGGCGATTTAAAGTTGTTTAAAAACACACCAACTCGACTATTTGGTGTGAGGATTTTACTGAGAAAAATCATCCATGACCCTATCTATTGAAAATCCAGAGAGTCTAAAATCAACTCAGAACCCGTCTGATTTGCGTTTGAGAGATATTATAAAAACTCTACCTCGTGAAGTTTTCATCAAAGACAAACGCAAGGGTTGGAGTATGGTTATTATCAATGTTAGTCTGGTGATTTTAGGCTACATTGCGATCGCCTTATCTCCCTGGTTTTTACTTCCTATAGCTTGGATTTTTACCGGAACTGCATTGACCGGTTTTTTTGTGATTGGCCATGACTGTGGCCACCGTTCTTTTGCCAATCGTCGTTGGGTGAATGACTTGGTGGGTCATTTGGTCTTCTTACCCCTCATTTACCCGTTTCATGGGTGGAGAATTGGTCACAATCACCACCACAAACACACCAATAAAATGGGTGAAGACAATGCTTGGCACCCCTGGACTCCTGAAGTCTACGAAAACTTTAATCCGGCGATTCAAGTTGTCTATCAATTTGTTCGAGGACGGTTATGGTGGATGGCTTCTATTTTACACTGGGCTAATGTCCATTTTTACTGGCCAGAATATGAAGGCAAACAGCGAGAACAGGTGAAGTTTTCCGCTTTAGTGGTGATTGGATTTGCGGCGATTGCCTTTCCGACTTTAATCGCAACCACAGGAATTTGGGGATTCGTCAAGTTTTGGTTATTGCCTTGGTTGGTTTACCATTTCTGGATGAGTACCTTTACTTTAGTTCACCACACTTTCCCCGATATTCAGTTTAGCACTCCCGACAAGTGGCACGAAGCAACCGCCCAATTACACGGAAGCGTTCACTGCAATTATCCGGGTTGGGTTGAGTTCCTGTGTCACGATATTAACGTTCACGTTCCTCACCACATTTCTACCGCTATTCCATCTTATAACCTGCGTGCCGCCTACAGCAGCATCAAGGAAAATTGGGGAGAATATCTCTATCCCGAACAGAATTTTTCTTGGGAATTGATGAAAGAAATCACCGATCAATGTCACCTTTACGACGAAGAAAAGTGTTATCAATCTTTCAAAGAATACTACAGATAAAATCTTGATTGAAAATCAATTCTAGAGGCGTTCTCCCCGAACGTCTTTTTTTTGGCAAGTTAGCCGTTTCTACGGGTTAAAATAGAATATCAATAGGATACAACACAGTGGCTATGGTTTCTCAAGCAACCCCATCTGCAAACGAAATCTTCTATCCCGATTGTGATGGTCAACCGATGGCAAATAACACGATTCAGTTTCGTTGGATTTTAGTCATCGAACAAAATCTAGACTGGCTATTTAGCGGCGATCCCAACGTTTTTGTTGCGGGAGATTTGTTTTGGTATCCCATCGAAGGCAATAATACCATAAATAATGCACCGGATGTTATGGTTGTTTTTGGTAGACCCAAAGGCGATAGGCGTTCCTATAAACAATGGGAAGAAGCGGGAATTGCACCCCAAGTGGTGTTTGAAATTCTTTCTCCGAGTAATTCTCGCCTGGAAATGGATCGAAAGTTGCTTTTTTATGAGCGTTACGGTGTAGAAGAATATTATATTTATAATCCCGAAAATAATCAACTTCACGGTTGGTTGCGGGGTGAATACGGACTCGAAATCATCGAACCGATAGAAAATTGGGTGAGTCCAAGAATGGGGATTCGGTTTGATTTATCCGGTGAAGAACTGCAAATTTATCGACCGGATAATACACCCTTTTATTCTTATAATGAAGTCCGTCAAATGTTAGAACAAGAACGACTTCGTGCAGAACAAGCCGAACAAGCCAGACGAGATGCTATTCCTCGATTATTAGGAATGGGTTTAACCGTTGAACAAGTGGCGGAAGCGTTGGGTTTGTCGGTAGAAGAAGTCAATTCAAGAACTGAATAAAAGATGAATTAGAGTTAGATTTATTCGCTGTAAATTAACTTCATCGCTTGATTTAAAAGTTCTTCTCGATTAACAAGTTGTTCTAATTCTTGCGGTTCGTAGCGTCCTTCTTCAACTTCTAAGGAGGCTTGGTCAATGGCGTTTAAATAAGCTTCTTCTAGAGTTTCCAGCAGTTCTTCTTGATTGAGATAATAACCTCCCGCTTTGCGGCGTTTATTTTCCCGTTGAATTTCTCGAACTGAGTTGCGAATAGAAACATCCCATGAACGAGTTGTCCGATTTTCTGCTTGTTGTTTAATTAAATGTAGGAGTAAAATAACTGCATAACTGCGAATTGTCTTTAAAATTGCTTTTCGACCCATTTCTTCGAGTTCGTCAATCAGGGTTAATGAACCTTTTATATCACCTTTCAGTAGTAATTCTTTTAACTCTAGAATTTCTTCCATAACCCAAGAATCAAGAGAGGATAGTTTGATTTTAGCATTTTAGAAGAACCTCTCCCTAAATCCCTCTCCTAAAAGGCGAGGAACTTTGAAATTGTTCGGGGTGAGGAGGATGAGATCAATTGATTAATTTTTAGAAGAACCTCTCCCTAAATCCCTCTCCTAAAAGGCGAGGGACTTTGAAATTGTTCGGGGTGAGGAGGGTGAGATCAATTGATTGTATCTGCGTCAATTAAACTCATCCCTTGACTTAAAATTTCGACTCGATTAACAAGTTGTTCTAATTCGCGAGAATCATAACGCCCTTCTTGAACTTCTAGAGAAGCTTTGTTAATAGCTTGTGGATAGGCTTTTTCTAAAATACTATTTAATTCTGAAGAATTCAAATAAACTCCTTTAGATTTTGGACGTTCGTTTAAGTCTTTAATTTCCAAAACTGAATTGCGAATTGAAACATCCCAAGAACGAGTTGTCCGATTTTCTGCTTGTCGTTTAATTAAATGTAGGAGTAAAATAACTGCATAACTGCGAATATTGTTAATAATATCTTTTCGACCCATTTCTTCTAACTCGTCAATCAGGGTTAATGAACCTTTGATGTCGCCTTTGAGTAGTAATTCCTTTAACTCTAGAATTTCTTCCATAACCCAACAATCAAGAGAGGATAGTTTGATTTTAGCATTTTAGAATTACCTCTCCCTAAATCCCTCTCCTAAAAGGCGAGGGACTTTGAAATTGTTCGGGGTGAGGAGGGTGAGATCAATAGTCAAATCAACTTTGATTGAATTAATCAGTCAATATGTGTTTCCATTTTATCAAAATAAAACTTCGTTTTAATTATACTTGTTTTAAACGAAAAAATTAGGAATTGGGGAAGCCTCATGTTAGGATGGAAAGAATGCAAGTCAATCGGATTGGATTAACGTGATACGGAGTTAACCCTTGAGTTTTAATCCTGCATTGTGTCGAAACGAAAGGGAAGTCGAGAGTAAACTGATTGTTAGTTATTTGTTACCGCAGTTGGGATATTCTCCCAACACTTGGCATCAAGAAGTAACATTCGGCAATATTCGCTTAGATTTCCTATCCTTTGCGGCGCAAGTTATTCCCTTTACCGTTGATGCGGATTCTCCATTAAGTGTAGTGATGGAGGCGAAGCATCCCAATCAAAATTTGAATCGTCACGTTCAAAAACTGCGGCGTTATTTAACCAGTTTGAGCGTTAGATATGGACTGCTAACCAATGGGAAAGAAATCCGAATTTATCAACGGGTTGATGATAATATTGAGTTAGTTTTTCAATGTCCTGGGGAGGAAGTCGAAGCCAAAATAGACGAAATCAGAGGTTTAATTGGTCGAGAATCCCTCAGACCCAGACCGGAAATTACTTCCGTATCTGATGGGATTGAAACCTTAGATTTTTCTCCCGAAGCAAGCGATCAAGTTCTCCTCGAAAATGAGGATATAGAACCCATTCTATTTTCCGCAGAAACTTCGGAACCGACTCCGCCATCGACAGAGGACGAACAAATAGAATCCAGTCAAGAATTATCTCCATTTCCATCAGTTGTATCTCAAAGTTCTATTCTGGAAAGGACAAGTACCATGAAAATTATCGCCGTTTATCACAATAAAGGTGGTGTCGGGAAAACCACCACTGTTGTTAATTTAGCCGCAGCTTTAAGTAAAAGAGGTTATCGAGTTTTAGTGATTGACTTAGACAGTCAGGCTAATACAACCTTTGCAATGGGATTAGTAAAGTTTCAATTTGATGAGGACGATAATATTAAAGATTCCTACGTTTATCATTTTCTAAAATCGGGAGAACTTGACTTTGTTTCAGATGTTGCCAAACAGTCTAATGGGTTTAATGAGCCGGAAATTGATGTCATTCCTTCTCATATTGACTTGCTACAACATCAAGATTTTTTAAAGAATATTCAAGCGACTCCTTTCAGACTCCCAAGCAAACTTAAGCGAGCCGAGAATGACTATGATATCGTAATTATAGATACTCCTCCATCCCGCGATTTATATGCACAATTACCGCTGATTGCTGCTGATTATTTAATTATACCATCGGATTTGAAACCTTTTGCGAATCAAGGATTATCTAATGTTAAAACCTTAATTAAAGACGTTAACGAGTTTCGGATGTCAAGCGGACGACCCCCGATCAATCTTTTGGGTGTTTTACCTTCTAAAATAGCCACTAACGCTCGATACTTACAATATGTATTTCCGCGACAAAAACAAGTCATTCCTGAAAAATATGAACTTCCACTCATGGATAGTGTTATTTTTGAAAGGACAGCTTTATCTCAATGTCTAAATGAGACAATTATTGTAGGAGAATTAGAAATTGCCGAACCCCAGTCTATTTTTAAATACGCAGAAAAAAATTCCTCAGCAAGTAATGCTGCTAGTCAATCTATCGATGAATTTGAAGCGCTCGCTACAGAAGTTTTAAGAAAAATGGAGATGTAAAAAAGTGATCAAGTTTTCCTATGTGGATGTTAAATCAATTACCTCAGATGTTCCCCGGTCAGAATTTTCTGAAGCTGAAATTGACACTTTAGCCGATTTAATTCTAGAGTGTGAGGGAGTGTTAAAACCGATATTCTTACAGCAGGTTGATTTGGAACAGTATAAAGTCATTGAGGGAGATTTAGAATATTATGCTGCGGTAAGAGCGAAGGAAAAAAACTTGCGTCAAGGAGAGATGATTAATGCAATTATTGTTTCTCCCACTCAAGAAAAATCTATCAAGCAACAACTGGACTTTTTCAAGAAATCTCAAACTTTAAATATTCCAGAAAAAAGAGACAACAACCCCAGTCAAACGAATTTAGAACCCCGTTTGATGAATCTAGAATTGCGTCTGGAAAGAACAATAAATGAGATTAGAGAGGAAATCAAAGAGGATAAACGAAAAACCGAAGAAAGATTCAAAGCAATTGAAGGCGAAAATAAAAAGCAGATTACTCCCCTCGAAATCCTCAATACCTGGGAACAAGGAGAACTGTTTAAAATCCTCCAACGAAAACGAGTTAAGAATGCGGATAAACTTGCAGATGCGATTTGCAAAGCTCGTACTAAAAATAACAGTTTTGCAGACTATACTGATGTATATGATGCGGTTAAATCTCTTAATATTAAAGGTTTATTAGGTCAAAAGACAATGTTTGCGATTATTGATGCACTCTCAAATTATTAGTAGGGTGCATCAAAGAGATTTCTGTTAAAATTCACAAAAATTGTGAGTCAAATTCTGGGGTGGGGGCGGGTTTATTTAGGTTGTTGATGAGAAATATAAATCTCTGCGGAACCCGCCCCTACAAAACGGGTGGGGTCTGTCAAACAGATTTCTGTTAAAATTCACAAAAATTGTGAGTCAAATTTTGGGGTGGGGGCGGGTTTATTTAGGTTGTTGATGAGAAATATAAATCTCTGCGGAACCCGCCCCTACAGGGGCTAATTGATAAAATCTAATAAGTTTTTATCGGCAATAACATAGGTTTTTGCTGGTTTTTTCAGCTTTTTAACTTTATTTTCTGCTACCGCTTTTTTTAACCATTCTCGCATTTGTCCGATTTGTACATCTAAACGTTCGGCGAGAGATTTATCCTCTAACGGTTCTTGTAGATGTTTTAATAGAATTGGTAGAACCGCTTGATAAATTTCTTCGTCAGGAGAAACAGAACTAATCGGTTTTTCTGTTAACGGGTTTTCTTCAGAAATCGATTCATTCTCTACTAATTTTTTCGCAGTTTCAGCCGGATATGTTTCTACATTTTCTTCTAAATTAGACTGATTTTCTGATGGTTTTTCTTCCTCTTGTTCGTTTTCCTCCTCAATATTTTTGTCTGTTAATTCTGGCGGTTTTGATAGAAAATCATGTAAATAATCATTCCATTCAATCAGTTTAAACGGTCTTGCACCTTGCTTAACCAATTGTTGATTTCCTTCGGGAACATTATCTTCCATTCGCACCCAAACGGGAACCTCTTTAATTTTTTCTAACGCTTCAATTGCACCCGCCCAAGTTCCACCTTTCCCCACAGAAGAACTAATAACTAAAGCATAATTTGCCAAAGCATAAATATATTTATTCCGTCCCATTGCATTACCCACAGAAAAACCAGCGCTGGGATCGTAAGTAGAAATTAAAGTGAGTTGACCCTCTCGAATACTGTCTCTATATTTGCCCAAAGTTGCCGCTTTGAGTAAACTATCTGCTAACACACCGATCGCCGTTCCTCCCGCTTCTAATATCCCCAACATTGACGCCTGATCGACTCCTTTCGCTCCTCCTGAAATAATTTGAATTTTTTCTTCTGCACAAATTCGAGCAATTTGTTGAGTATATTCTACCGCTTCTTCGTCAATATTTCGCGAACCAACAACTGCTAATCCTCCTTTAGATAGTAATTCTATCTCGCCCACACCATACAGAATAGCAGGTGCAGAATGTTTCAATCTTTGCTTGAGAAATAGAGGATATTCCCCATCACCCCGACCAATAATCCAGACTCCTTGATTCGTCCATTTTTCCACTGCAAAAGCGAGCATTGCACCCCGTTCAAGTAAAGCCAAAATTCGGCTATAATCGAGTTTATCACCCGGTAAATTTTGCAAATCTCTTTGAATACTTGTATCCAATAAATCTTGAGGTCGCATCCGGTTTTCCTGCAACCATTTCGCCAAGAGATTATACTCTTTCAGCGTTAACGGTTTGGGTTCGGCTTGTCGATTTTCTCCAAAACTTGCACAGAGTAATAATATCGCTTCAGTATCAGCAGAAACAGTAGAATTCACCATCATTTAATCACTTGTAAAGCCTAAAGAATTCTGAGTCAAAGCCATCGGAAAAACGTTTCCACTTCCGGCTTGACGCAAAAGAGCAGCAACGACTGTAAATGTCCAGCGAGAATCAACAAAATCATCCACTAAAAAAACAGATCCTTTCATTCTTTCCCAACTCTCGACGACAAACACTCCATCTAAATTATGAGCTTGTTGATAGCTGTTACTCATGGTTTTTTGAGGTTGATTTTGACGAACTTTTTTCACCACCGGAACAAACGGTAATTGTAATTGATTGGCGAGTCGTTGGGCGAAGTTGGGAACTAATTCAGGACGATTTAGGGAGGGTACACAAGTCACCCAAGTTGGAAAAGGTTGAGGCTTCCAGCGTTGAATCATTTCCACCATGCCTTGTACTAAAGTATCACTAAACTGGCAATCTTCATACTTTCCTTTTTTAACCAATTCTCCCCATCCCGCATCCCCCCAAAGAGATAACGCCCGTCCTTCTTCTGCTCTTAAATTCTCCCGAATATTACCAGAAAAACCGTAAATTTGCAAGGCTTGTGGAGTCCATTTTTTGCGGGGTGAAATTTTGTGATCGCTGCGGCGAAGATATTGAATGGCTTGATTTGTTCGTTCTATTGAACAGGTTATCGGAAGTAACGGTTTTCCCACACAAACCGCACATTTACCGCAAGGAATACAGTTAGGATCATCAAGAGCGTTGGCGAGAAACTGCATTAAACAGTTTTGAGTTTCCATATATTCTCGCATTTGTTCTTGTTCTTGATAGCGAAGTTCTGTTAATTGTTGAATTTTTTTCTGATTGGGTTGATAAATGACGGGTGTAGCAAACCATTTAGAACCCTGTTTGGTTACGGGAGTTGGAGATTCCAGCGATAACAGTTTTAAGACTTTGGTAATTTGACCTTGAGAGAGGTTTAAATCCTGCTGTATCTGAGGAATTGATAACCCGTTTTCGGCTTGATTTAAACAGTCTAAAACTTGTTGGGTATGTGCTTCTGGGGGGAAAGCGGTTTGAATAAAATAGTTCGTGATTTCTTCGTCTTCTTCCCCACTTAATAAAATACCATAGGCTGATTCCACCGCTCGTCCGGCTCGTCCAACTTGTTGATAATAATGAACGACTGAACCGGGACGTTGATAGTGAATTACAAACCCCAAATCTGGCTTATCAAAACCCATTCCTAACGCTGTAGTTGCGACTAATGCTTTGAGTTCATTATTCAACAGTTGGTCTTCAAGCATTTCTCGGTTTTCTTGAACATCAGCATGGTAAGGTTTTGCATGAATTCCATTCTGTTTTAACCAATCTGCAATTCGTTCGGTATCTTTGACAGTTAACGCATAAATTATACCACTTCCGGGTAGATTTGGGAGGTTTTCAACCAACCATGCTAAACGTTCGGCTGGACTCGAAAGTTTAATATTTTGTAGTTTTAAACTTGGACGGGTTAAAGTTCCTCGAAAGACCCAAAGTTCCTCACCCAATTGTTCGATAATATCGCGAACAACTCGATTATTTGCGGTGGCGGTTGTAGCCAAAGCGGGAATATTGCGGGGTAATGCTTGCAACACTCGAACGATGCGGCGATAATCGGGACGAAAATCGTGTCCCCAGTCGGATATACAATGGGCTTCATCAACAACAAATAATCCAATTCTTTGAGAAATTTGGGAGAGAACCGTGTTTTGAAAGTCTTCATTTGCCAATCGTTCGGGAGAGATTAATAATAGGTCTATTTTTCCGTTAATTAATTGAGTTTTAACCGCTTCCCAGTCTTCTGTATTACTAGAATTAATCGTTGCAGCTTTAACGCCAATTCGTTCGGCAGCTACAATTTGATTTCGCATTAAGGCTAACAACGGTGAGATTAATAATGTCGGCCCGCTTCCTTGTTCTCTAAACAGACGAGTTGCGAGAAAATAGACTAAACTTTTCCCCCATCCCGTCCGTTGTACAACTAACAATTGAGAGCGATTTTCGACCAATTCGGCGATCGCTTCCCACTGTCCATCCCGAAAATTTGCATTGGAATTCTTCAGGGCTTGACGTAATAGCAATAAAGCCCGATCTTTTAAAGCGTTATTCATTTTTAATGCACACTGATTCGTTAATTTGGCGATATTTTTCTATTTTGAATGATATTTTTAGTTCGGACAAACTTTCTTAAAAAATCTTAATTTTAGGGTAAATTATACTAACTAAAATTTAAATGAAATCACGTTATATTGATTGTTAAATAATAGTATAGCGAGTTCTGTATAGCCCGGTTGTAGAAGCCTGTTGTAGGGGCGGTTTGTAGGGGCGGGTTCGAGTTAAGCTAGAATTCCCAGCAAACAAGTATTATAAACCCGCCCCCTCCCCACAATTCAACCCAAAAATTACCAGAAAATTATTGATAGGTTATGGACGGGTTTATTCAGGTTTTTTCTAGGTCATAAACATTAACACGAACCCGCCCCTACAAACGTTTTTACTTTCCCCGCCACAATTTAATCGTCCTGTCAGAACTTCCACTGGCTAAGGTTCGACCATAGGGACTGAAGGCTACAGACGAGACAGAAGCTGAATGTCCTCTCAAAGTGCTAATTTCCCGTCGAGTCTGCACATCCCACAATTTAATAGTTTTGTTATAACTCCCACTGGCTAAGGTTCGACCATCGGGACTGAAGGCTACAGAATAGACAGAATCTGAATGTCCGGTGAGCGTGGCAATTTCCCGTTGAGTCTGCACATCCCACAATTTGATCGTCTCGTCTGCACTCCCACTGGCTAAGGTTCGACTATCGGGACTGAAAGCGACAGACTTGACAGAACACAGAATAATATTTTCATCATCATCCAGAATATCATATAATGAATGTCCGGTGAGAGTGGCAATTTCCCGTCGGGTCTGTACATCCCACAATTTGATCGTGTTGTTTTCAACACTGGCTAAGGTTCGACCATCGGGACTGAAAGCTACAGAGAAGACCCCATCTGAATGTGCGGTGAGAGTGGCAATTTTCCGTTGACTCTGCACATCCCACAATTTGATCGTGGTGTCCCAACTCACACTGGCTAAGGTTCGACCATCGGGACTGAAGGCTACAGACGAGACCCCAGCTGAATGTCCTCTCAAAGTGCTAATTTCCCGTCGGGTCTGCACATCCCACAATTTTATCGTTTTGTCACCACTCCCACTGGCTATGGTTCGACCATCGGGACTGAAAGCGACAGACCAGAGAAATGTTGAATGTCCGGTGAGGGTGGCAATTTCCCGTTGAGTCTGCACATCCCACAATTTGATCGTGTTGTCACGACTCCCACTGGCTAAGGTTCGACCATCGGGACTTAAGGCTACAGAATTGACTGAATTTGAATGTCCGGTTAAAGTCCCCACTAAAGTTGGATTTTGCCAATAAATTGGGGAAGTTTGAACAGCTTTTGGTTGAGGATAAACGGGATATTTATTTTTGAAAGCTGAAACCGGGGAAGTTTGAACAGGTTTTGGTCGAGGAGAAACGGGAGATTGATTTTTTAACGCTTGTAAAACTTCTGCAACGGACGAAAAACGATTTTCAATATTTTCTTGTAACAGCTCATCTAAAATTTCCCCCAATTCTTGACTCACCGAACCCTTTAAAGACGTTCGCCAGTTTCCCGTCCAACTGTAACCTTGTCTCAGGGATAATTCGTAGGGATGTACATCGGTTAACAGGTGAAAACAGGTTGCTCCCAAACTAAACAAATCGCTCGCCGGATAAGCTTCGCCGCCTAACATTTGTTCGATGGGTGCATAACCGAGCGAACCGATTTGAGTCCCGATTTGAGTTGATAACACGGTTTTTGATAACTCTTTTGCAACCCCAAAATCGAGCAGAACAAACTGACCATCCTCCCGACGCCGGATAATATTTTCGGGTTTAATATCCCGGTGAATGACGTTTTTTTGATGGATAAACTCAATCACAGGTAATAAACTGAGTAACAGGTCTTTAACTTGCTGTTCGCTCCAAACGCCTTGCTTTTCTAAAAGTTCTGATAAGTTCTCGCCTTCAATATATTCTTGAACTAAATAAAGCTGGTTGTTGTCTTCAAAATAGGCGGATAATGTGGGAATTTGGTCATGTTTTCCCAGTTGTTGGAGTTGTCTGGCTTCCCGTTCAAAGAGTTCGATTGCTTTTTGTAATGCTGCGGTTCCCTGCACGCTCGGCACAAACTGTTTAACCACACAATATTCTTTCAGTTTATCATTATCTTCTGCCAAATAGGTTCGACCAAATCCCCCCTGTCCCAACAGTTTAATGATGCGAAACCGTCCCCGCAGCAGGTCGGGTATTTTCACCCCGCAAGCCTGACAGTAAATTACGTCATCGGGGTTGTGCGGCTTAGGACATTGGGGGTTGATGCAGCATTTCATGGTTTTGAGGGATGGTTATTTTATTTCTATCTTGCCCGATTTTGCGGAAAATTAACCCTTTCGCGTTTATTGAATATTATACCCCAGTTCGGCAGTTTGGTTTTTGGGATTTATCTATCAATAAAAATTGGAATAATAGGGTTTGAATTGGGTTGGCTAATAAAAACCCGGTTTCTTCGAGAAACCGGGTTTTTGGGATAAATCGGGTTTTTGGGATGGATTCCTGTTAAAATAATACAATTACTAAAACGCTCTATCAATACACAACTCAATGCTGACCCAAGATAAAACACAACAACGCAATTGGAAACCGATAATTAAACAATTTGAAGCGATCGTCGGAAAACGGGGCGTGGTTCAACGCAAGGAAGAATTATTAGTTTATGAATGCGATGGACTCACCAGTTATCGCCAACGACCCGCTTTGGTTGTCTTACCCCGAACCACCGAAGAAGTCGCCGAAGCCGTGAAAATTTGCGATCGCCATAACCTTCCTTGGGTGGCGAGAGGGGCGGGAACCGGCTTATCTGGCGGCGCTTTACCCGTCGAAGATTGTGTTTTAATTGTCACGGCGTTGATGCGAAAAATCCTAAATGTTGACCTCGAAAATCAACGGGTTGTCGTACAACCGGGGGTAATTAATAATTGGGTAACGCAAACCGTTAGCGGGGCTGGATTTTATTACGCACCCGATCCTTCCAGTCAAATTATTTGTTCAATTGGGGGAAATGTTGCGGAAAATTCCGGCGGGGTTCACTGTTTGAAATATGGGGTAACAACCAATCACGTTTTAGGCTTAAAAATAGTCACCCCCGAAGGTGAAATTGTCGATATTGGCGGACAAGTTCCCGAAATGCCGGGATATGATTTAACAGGTTTATTTGTGGGTTCGGAAGGAACGTTAGGAATCGCCACAGAAATCACGTTAAGGATTCTCAAAGCACCGGAAAATATCTGTGTTTTGTTGGCAGATTTCCCCACAATAGAAGCGGCCGGCGCTTCGGTTTCTGATATTATTGGGGCGGGGATTATTCCAGGGGGAATGGAAATTATGGATAATCTCAGTATTAATGCGGTTGAAGATGTGGTAAATACCGGGCTTTATCCGCGAGATGCGGGGGCGATTTTGTTGGTTGAAGTTGACGGTTTGGAAGTGGAAGTTGCGGAAAATAAACAGCGAATTGCCGAGATTTGTAAAAACAACGGGGCGCGTAATATTACCATCGCATCGGAACCGGAAAAACGACTAAAAATCTGGAAAGGGCGGAAGGCGGCGTTTGCGGCTGCGGGTCACGTTAGCCCGGATTATTATGTTCAAGATGGGGTAATTCCCCGAACTCAAATGGCTTATGTTTTGAAAGAAATTGAGGCTTTGAGTGAGAAATATGGTTATCGGATAGCTAACGTATTTCATGCGGGAGATGGCAACCTTCACCCGTTGATTTTGTACGATAATTCTGTTGAAGGGGCGTTAGAAGTTGTTGAAGAAATTGGCGGCGAAATTCTCAAGATCTGTGTGAAAGTTGGGGGAAGTCTTTCGGGAGAACATGGTATTGGTTCGGACAAGAGTTGTTATATGCCGGAAATGTTTAATGAAACGGATTTAGAAACGATGAAATGGGTTCGAGAGGTGTTTAATTCTAAGGGTTTAGCGAACCCCGGAAAGCTTTTTCCAACGCCTCGAACTTGTGGAGAATCTGCTAAAATTCAGAATGTAAAACAGTTTGAAGGGGCGGAGGTTTTTTAATAGTAGTTCCCCTAAATATTGCCAGGGCTGTTTTATTCTCACCGAAGAAATTGTCGGGGCTGATGGGGTGAATTGGTGAATTAGTGGTGGATGGGGAGAGGATTTTTTTCGGTTCGCAAAGCTTACCATAGACGGCGTGAAAAATAGTTTTTTCTTAATAGAAGTTCTCCCCAACTCCCTAACGGGTGACTGAAAATACCTGCCCCTACTAAAGTTCGGGCGGGAAACGGGCGGGGGGAAGCGTTTTTTGACTATTTTCTAAAATCCGCTTTAATTTTACCATAAAATCAGTATGAATAGAAGTAGAAGTTTTGGGAGGTTGCGTTAAAGAAAAGGGATGTCGAGTCGGAGAAACTCTCGGCACCAAATTCGCCACAGAGGAAGACCCTTCTAAAAGGTCAGGGCGTTGGTTTTCTCCCCTAACAGAAGCGTCTAGACCCTCTTCTCCCCCCGTTAAAGCTTTGGGTAAATTCTTACAAATTAGCTGTTCAAACTCCCAATTAAAATGATAAATAGGCTTGCCCCGACGCAACCAAATCGATAAAATTTGTTCTACAGAAACCGATTTATAGCGCCCCTGATAAAGCGCCTCAATCACAGCCAAATAAATCCAATAATACTCATAATTAACCCCCCATTCCTCAACCTTTTCTTCGCTGGAATAATCTCCCAAGTCAAAACTATAGTGAGTCAGTAAACCTGCTGCAATTGCTCCATGATCCGGTGAAACGTCAAACACAATAAAAATTCAGTTAAACATTAACTGTTCATCTCGAAACTTTTCACAAATCAAAGCAATATTAGCACAAGCCAGACAGAGATGATCCTGGCTGAAGATAGAAGGTTCTGCGGTAAAACCCCCTTACTCTTTAATCCCCGAGAACGGTTCCGAACCTCCCGTCCAGTTAAAATCACTAATCCGCAGGTTAAAACTGCCAATGCGTCGAACCGGACTGACTCGCAAAATCACCCCATAAGTCCGACGACTATATTCTAAAGTAAACTCATTATCAACCGCCAAACCATTTTCTAAATTAATCGAATATTCAAAACCCGCTCGCAAACCCCCATAAATTTGCTGAACCAGTCCAAAAGTCAAAATACTTTCATCCACCCGTCGGTCAAACAAAAACGGCGATTCACCATCGAGAGCCACTTGAGTATAAAGCAAATTAAATCCCGTATAGTCAAAAAAGTCCCGGGAAAAATGCCCAAATTGCCCCTGTAACCCGACCGTACCGCTCAGATAAGATTGGGAATCATCTTCAGTATAAATATTCGTCACCCCCTGAGCTTGCAAAATCAATCGCACAAACGGAACAACCGGTCTGGGGGTGTATTTTAACCCCTCCGTCGGCGTGGCGGGTAAAGCTTCACCCTGCCAAATAATTGGCGGATAAACTAAAGTTGCCAGTCCTTGAAAACGGGTGCGAGTAATGCGATCGTTATCCCGCCCCGGTTGGTTTAAAATATCCAAGCGATCGGTTCTCGCTTCAATTTGTTGTAACCCCCCTTGAAACCGAAACACCGCCCCCGAGTCTCCCAGTAAAATTTCCGGAGAAGTTAACACCGCCCCCGCACTCCGTTGAATGGTTCGGAAGCCCAGCGTGCCGTTAAAAATGCGATCGCGATAGCTGTACTCGCCGGTGAGGGTGTAACCGTTAATTAACTGTCTGACCCGAATACTGGCGCGATATTCATCTTCTTCGAGATCGGGAAAATCTTCAAAATTGGTAATTGATAAGCGGCTATCCACAAAAGTTTGGGGAGACAGCGGCCCGGATAGTTGGGCTTGCAGGCCATAAAACCCGCCGTCGGTCGGGGCTAGATCCTCCTCAAACGCCCTTTGAATCAAAAATTGGGGCGAAACATCCAAACCGATGGGGCCGAACCGGACGGGGTTGACATTCCACTCCACATAATATCCTCCGAGGTCGTCGAGGTCGTAGCCGATGGAAAAGGGGGTCGGTTCCCGCTGGCGGCGGTCGATCACCGTGCGATCGCGAAATAAGGGTAAGGCAAAGTTTTGATCGAAGACCAGGCGGGAACCGGTGGTTAGGAGTTCATCTTGAAACCGGGAGATTCTTCGCAGTCGGGCGGTATCGGCCCTGAGTTCCAATTCCGGGGGAGAAAAGGGATCGTTGGTAATTCGCACCCCTTGGGCTTCCCATTCTCCGTTCGGTAAAATATCAATGCGATCGGCTTCAAAGCGGAGGCGGTTGACATCTCCCTGTAAGTCGGGAAAGGAAAAGCCGGTTACTTCTACGTCGGCGCCTTCGGTTGGGACGACGTTTTCGACGGGTTGGGACGAAGTGATGCGATCGCTAATGGGGGCGCGAACAACAGGCCCGACGCCTTGTTCTTGCAGGGGTTCGGCTACTCGGTTTTCGCCCAGTTCGTCGGTTGAAATCACCCCGCTGGCGTTGGCGATCGCCCCGGTTTCTTTGACGAGGTTGTAGTCCATGCGATCGCCCCGGATGACTTGGTTTTCTCGGGTGAGGGCGACGTTTCCGGTGGCGACGACCTGGCGGGTATTGAGGTTCACTTGGGCTTTGTCCGCGTCAATTAAAGCGTTTTGAAACCGGATCATTACGTTCCCTTCGGCGGTCACGACTTGCCGTTGTTGGTCGAATTCTTGCCGGTCTGCGGTGACTTCGACCAGATCGGTGGGTAAAATCACCGGGATGGGAATTTCTTCGGCGTTGGGTTCGGAAGGGGTTTCTCTTTGGCTGGTTTGGAAGGGGGTTTCGGGGGTTGGTGTATTGGCTATATTTAATGATAAAGCTGGCCCCAGGGAGTCGGCTGTTACCAAGCTGGAGGATGATGATCCTAATTCTTGTTCTAGGGTTTTCAGTTTCGGCAGTTGATAGCCTATCGTTTCGTTTTTGTGGATTTGGGGGTTAGATAATATACCGGATGACAATTCCGTTGCGGGGAGAATTGTCTGGGGTTGAGAGGTCTGGAGGCTTGAATTGGGAAGGGTTTGAACAAGGGGAGGCGGTTCTGGTGGCGGTACCGGGTAGGGCATAGTTTGGTAAAAATAATCACGCGAGCAGCCCGATTTTATCTGTTCTAGTGCGTCAAGGACTGCACATAACAATGCCATTAGCCATTTAGCCGACTGACTCTGATGACTAATGACATTCAAGCTCGTTATCTTACCACAGTTGATGGGCGACTAATCGGCGAGTCTTTGCAAATGTTGTTTGATTTCAACTCGCATTAACGGCCTCGAAGACCCGGATGACCGGGTATTATTCTAAGTCTTTTCGCTTCGGGTTGCGGGCGGGGTCGTTGGACAAAAATCCAAATACAAACAGCAACACAAAGAAGGACACAACTATATAAACGGCGATTTTTAGAGTCTCCATGACGATCTCTCCTGGACTGCGATTTTTAAATGAAAGCTGCTATACAAAACGTACAGTCTTCTTATCTTATCTTAAAATTGCCCTCATTTTGACGGGAGATTTACCAAGAAAAACAGGTTTAAAGCCCCGTCGTTTACGACGGATTATTTTTGTGCTACGATAATTTATCGTCAACGACGATGATAAGCTATGCTCGTCTATGAAATGAAGTTGCAAGGAACTGAATCTCAGTACAGTCGGTTGGATCAAGCCATCCGCACTGGTCGATTCGTCCGTAATAGCATCATCAAAGCGTGGATAGACGGTCATCGGTACACCGCCTTGAAAAGGCGG
>JAYKHV010000104.1:0-36247 GCA_035285085.1 Lyngbya sp.
GATAATTGAACAGCATTCTCTAGGTGGGTTGACGCTTCACGGGTTGCTACTTCCTTTGCGGAAGATTTACGCCTACCTCCACGTCCGTTTACAGTCTCCGAATGTCCTCCGGCGACCAAGATATTTAGTGCTGCGTTACCATCACGATCATGTATGGTTTCGCAGTTTAAACAAGTCCATTCGCGAACAGAAAGATCAAGTTTTCCGCCAACAAACCCACAGCAAGAACATTTTTGAGTTGTCGGTTCCCACCGACTTATCACTCGGAATTCTCTGCTGTATTTTTCGGCTTTACCCTCAAGGAATGTCCTGAACTGTCTCCATCCCAAATCGCTAATCGCTTTGGACAGCTTGCGGTTTTTAACCATCCCTGATACATTCAAATCTTCCAAAACAATCACTTGGTTCTCGTTGATTATCTTAGTCGATAGCTTGTGGAGAAAGTCCTTGCGGGTATCCTTCATTCGAGCGGTTAGTTTAGCTTTTCTAACTCTCGCACGTTCGTATCGCTTAGACCCCTTTTGTTTTCGGGATAAATTTCGATTGAGTTTTCTCAGTCTTTTTATCCGTTTTTTTAAGGGTTTGGGAGCATCTATTTTCTCTCCCGAACTCAAAGCCGCAAACGTTTTAATGCCCAAGTCTATCCCTACACTATTGGGAGACTCAGGTAATATTTGTTTATTAACTTCAACAACAAAACTGAGAAAGTATCTGTTAGCCGCATCTTTGATAACGGTGACAGAGGAAGGTGGATTTGGGAGAGGTCTTGACCAGATTATCTTTAGATTTCCAATTTTGGCTAAATATATTTTGTCTTCATCCAGTTTAAAACCACCAATGGTAAATCTAGCTGACTGTCTTGCATTTCGTTTTTTAAACTTAGGAGGTCTAACTTTTTTCCCTAGCCGCGTTCCCTTACATGACTTAAAAAAGTTCTTGTAAGCCTGCTCTAAGTCGTTCAATGATTGTTGTAAAGGGATATTTGAAACTTCCGATAACCATTTCCGTTCTGTCGTTTTCTTGGCTTGGGTAATAAACTGTTTTTGCAGTTGAGCGGATCTCGGTTTTTTTTGCCCAGATTGGTACATTTCAACGCAGTGAGCCAGTGCGTCGTTCCATACGACACGACAACAACCAAATAGCTTTGCTAGTTCGGTCTGTTGCTGAAGTGTCGGATAGACTCGGTATTGATACCTGGCTTTCATTGTGCGTGTTCATATTGGTCTGTAAGTTATTGTAGATCGGTCTACGCAAAATGACAACCCAATTTCGGAGAGAAAGGCACAGCGTTACAGATCTTAGAATTCACTTGGTCTGCGTAGCTAAATACAGAGATCAAATATTTAGTGGAGAAGAACTCCAGTTAATTGAGGACGTATTCCGCCACGTAGCAAAGCAAATGAACTTTCAAATCTTAGAAATCAACGGGGAGAACGAACATATACACGCACTGATTGAATATCCTCACTCGCTTTCTGTCTCTAAAATCGTGAACGCCTTAAAAGGTGTTTCAAGTCGCCGTTATGGACAAGCCGGCTTTAAAAAACCGCATAACAAAACGGCTTTGTGGAGTCCTAGTTATTTTGCTATTTCCGTTGGCGGCGCACCGATTGATATATTGATTGAATACATTAAGAATCAAAAAAAGCCGTCCTTCTAGGACGGGGCTTGTATCCCATTATTTCCGGTCAGTGGAGGTTGAGGGATAAACAGAGGCGATCTTGAAACCTTCCCCAGGAAATCAACTTCAAACAAACGACCCCGATCGGGTTAATCTGGAGGTGTAGGTAAGAAGCAAATTTGAGGAGACTGGTTTGGAACGCACATTTATCGCAATCAAGCCCGATGGCGTTCAGCGCCGCCTAGTGGGTGAAATTATTAGCCGCTTTGAAGACAAAGGATTTACTCTTGTTGGTTTGAAGCTGATGAGTGTGAGTCGGGAACTGGCCGAAAACCACTACGACGTTCACAAAGGGAAGCCCTTCTTTGACGGTCTTGTGAAGTTTATCACCTCTGGCCCTCTCGTGGCGATGGTTTGGGAAGGTGATGGTGTGGTCGCGGCGGCTCGTAAAATGATAGGTGCTACCAACCCGCTAACCGCAGAACCCGGTACCATTCGGGGTGACTTTGCTGTGAGTATTGGTCGCAACCTGATTCATGGTTCTGATGCAGTCGAGACAGCCCAACGGGAGATCAGCCTGTGGTTCAAAGAAGAAGAACTCTGCGCTTGGGAACCGAGCATTATGTCTTGGTTGGTTGAGTAATCAAAAAAGAATTGGGGGAGGGGTGGGAATTGAAAAAGGTATAGGCTTATGACTGATTCTATACCTGATATTGAGTCTGTTGACCTCTAATCAATTCCTTCCTCCCCCTAAAATCTGTGTTTTCTCTTCGCTTTCAACCTAGTCGAATTTTTGATAAACTCGACGTTCAGAAAATCCCCAGATAAATAGTCCAACTGTCATCACAATTAGTAACCATTCTGGGGGAATATATTCGGGATTAACGACTCGCAACAGTAACCGGATTCCCACTAAACCAACCGTCAGATAACCGGCGGTTTCTAAATGGGTGTACTCTTTTAACCAGCGAATAAATAATCCGGCAAGAAATCTTAAAGCAACAATACCCAGCGTTGCACCGAGAATCACCAGCCAGGTTTCATCCGCAACGGCGATCGCTGCGGTAACACTATCGAGGGAAAAGGCTAAGTCTGTCATCGCGATCAAGGGAATGACTTGCCAAAGTGAGGAGAAGTTTTTGCCACCTACAGAGTCTTCCTCGTCTTCTTTTGAGGTAAAGTATTGAAACACCAGCCACAATAGATACAAGGCTCCGATTAGCTCAAATTGCCAAAATTGGATAATCCAAGTGGCAGCAATAATTAGAGCAATTCGGAGTACAAAAGCCAATATTAAACCGATGTTGAGGGCTTTGCGTTGCAGTCTTTTATCTTCTAAGCTTTTCGCAATTGAAGCTAAGGCGATAGCATTATCTGCCGATAGCACTGCCTCTAGACCAACCAGAATGATGAGCAGAAACAACACGTCAAAGCCCACTTGAGGCGAAGAAAGTTCTAACACTTGATCCCACATTTACGATGTTATTAATTCTATGATACTATGTGTTTTTTTTTACCGCAGGTAGACTTAGACCACTTCTGGGGCTGTCACTTTTTCCGGGACCGGAACTGTGACAATCTTCAACTCCACAAGCAGCACCTCTGGATCTACCCGAAAAAAATGAAAATGGCTTCAATAATCTTAACGTAAGTTGCTAAAAATTGGCGGCAGCCGGTGGAGTTCATCGGGTGATTTGTTTAAACTTGTTACAAACTCTTCCCAAAAAGCTCAATATAGCTGAAATTTGTGAACAATCGACAATTCGATCAAGGAGTTTTTTAACGATGGGTTTATCAGATACTCAAGTGCTGGTTGCTTTAGTGATTGCTTTGTTCCCCGGAATTATGGCTTTCCGCTTGGCCACAGAACTGTACAAGTAAGTTTCGACTTTCCGGAAATGAAAGCTGAAGGGCGGTTTCCGCCCTAAGCCGAAAAATTGAGGTCAATCACCTGTTCTTGCTGTTAAACTGAACTCGACCTAGTATAGAGACTTTATAAACAGTGGCTCCAGGTCAAGCTCACCCAGTTTAACGGTTAGGACAGTTTTTGTTTGAGTCAGTCAACTGAGTATTCTCAGTTGTTTGACTGATATGCTTAACTGGTATTGAGGTTCCCAGAGATTAACCTGCTCGGAACTTAGTCATGTTTATACTTACTATAGAGAAAGAATATGCAAGCGATTCAGCCAGTGACTTCTGTTGAACGGCCCCCACTCAAACAACGGCATCGCCCCAGTCCCCAAGTTTTACAACAACGACGTTCTCAACGTCACCGTGTGATCGCGCTTGAGGCGAGCATTAAGTTAGCCACCAATGTCTTACTGTCGGCTTGTGTTCTTTCCGCCTTCGTGCAAATTCTGCCCCACTATCGTTCCGCCGAAGAAAAGCTGAGTCAGATCCAATCCGAAGTTAAACTCACCCGCGAGCGAGTCGCATCCGAGCAAGCCGACTTCAATCGTCATTTCGATCCGCAACAAACCGCCAGTATCATGCAAGAGTATAGCAATCGAGTGGCTCCCGGACAGCGACAAGTGATTTGGCTCGAAGACTATACAACCGACGAGCCCGAGTCGGCTGATTCTCGAGAATATGTGGGTTGGAACTAGGGAGGGAGTTGGAGATGGGCAATTTGTCCTTGTCCCTCAACTCCCATTCAACTCAAATCTAACTAGGCTGCGTCGGCAATCGCAAATTGAGAAACCAGCAGTTGCACCGCAGCTTGATACTGAGGATCGGCTTCGGTGGCGATTTGGTTTCGGGTTAAGGCTTTGGTGGGAACGATCAGATCGGGTTTAATCCCCAGTTTATTGATATCGTGGTGATTCGGGGTTTCGTACTTGGCAACCGTCACCGCCAGTCCCGAACCATCGGGCAAATCAAATAACGATTGAATTAAGCCTTTACCAAAGGTTTTTTCACCCACCAGTTGGGCGCGAAGATTGTCCTGCAAAGCACCCGCTAAAATCTCGCTGGCGCTGGCTGTTCCTTGGTTAACCAAAACCACCAGCGGCGCTTGGGTTAAAGCAGAACCTGCCGCATCAAAACTTCCTAAGACCCCCTGGCGATTGACGGTATAGACAATTGTTCCCTCATCTAGCCACAGTCGAGCAATTTCCACACCCGCTTGTAAGAGTCCGCCGGGATTGTTTCGCAGATCGAGAACATAGGCTTTCGCCCCTTGTCTTTCGAGGGTTTGAATGGCGTTGGTGACTTCCTCGGTGGCATTAGCGCTAAACTGACTGAGGCGAATATAACCAATCGGAACCATCGACGGCGCCCCACGCAGTTCAGCAAACACCGGATTTAAAGCAATCCGATCGCGAACCAGTTCAATCTCTTCAATGGCTTTGGTCTCAAACCGTTCAACCGTTAGCGTTACCGTCGAACCAATCGGCCCTCGCATATGAGTGGCGGCTTCATCTAGGGTTAATTCTGCTGTGGAGAAACGATCAATTTTCACAATCCGATCGCGAGGTTGAATCCCCGCGATCGCCGCAGGAGAACCGTCAATGGGTGCAACCACCGTTAGCTGTCCGGTTTGAGCGTCCAGGGCAATTTGCAATCCCACACCCGTCAGTTCTCCAGAGGTACTTACCTGTAAGCTGCGATACTGATTGGGTTTGAGCAATCGAGTAAAGGGATCATCCAAGTTGGCGAGCATCTTTTCGATCACCTCATAGGTTTCTTCTCGATCTTTTAAGGGTTGGCGGATCGCTTTTTCGCGGATAAACCACCAGTTTTGATGGTTAAAGGTTTCATCCAAATAAGCTCGGTTGACAATCCGCCAGGTTTCACTGAGAAGCTTTTGTTCCTCTGTGAAAGCCCAAGCCGGAGCCGTCGGTCCCCCGACAAAGGAAGTCAGTTGCAGAACGATAACCAGTACAATCTGAAAAACTTTTTTGTGCATATCACCTAACTTTAAGGTTTTCCTAACTTTTTTAGCAAGCTATTCTCATTTTTGGGGGCAAGTGGCGAGGGTCAACGGACACCAAATCATCCACAGACCTTGCAGGCAAAGTCTTTCTGGTAATTTCCCCCCAGATGAAGGCGGATCTATTCCGCCCGGTTTTGTGAAATTATAGTTAAAGCTATGTTACATTTTTGAATGATGGACGACACAGTGAGGGCTGTTCTTATGGGCCATCACAAGAGTTGTACCATGTTCTCACGGACTCTTGTACACTGAAGAAAGCTATACAGCATGATTGAGAGATTTTGTAGTCTCCATGCTAACTTAGAAGATCTAAAGTAATAGCAGAGTCAACTTGAGGAATTCTACAGAGTCAGAAGCCTCTGTTTGATCGCAGTCCTAGATCGAAACAAGCGTTGAGCTTGAATTCATCTAAATTCACGTAGATATCCCGAGCTACTGTTAAAAGTTGGCTTTGGAAGAACGTGAACAACCCAACCCAGACAGCAATTCATTGTTAGGAATTCTAGCTTCATGTTTTCAAAGGAAATAGAAGAATCAAAAGCATTTCAGTGGTTTAACGAACGTCTGGAAGTCCAGGCGCTCGCCGACGATATTACCAGCAAGTACGTTCCTCCCCACGTCAATATTTTCTATTGTTTGGGTGGAATCACACTGGTTTGCTTCTTGATCCAGTTTGCCACTGGATTTGCGATGACGTTCTACTACAGACCGACGGTAACGGAAGCCTTTGCGTCTGTACAGTACATTATGACGGAGGTCAACTTCGGTTGGCTGATTCGTTCCATCCACCGCTGGTCTGCGAGTATGATGGTGCTGATGATGATTCTGCACGTTTTCCGGGTTTACCTCACAGGCGGTTTCAAGAAGCCTCGTGAACTCACCTGGGTAACAGGTGTGGTTTTGGCGGTGATCACCGTTTCCTTTGGGGTAACTGGATACTCTTTACCTTGGGATCAGATCGGTTACTGGGCGGTTAAAATTGTGTCAGGTGTTCCAGAAGCGATTCCTGTTGTCGGTTCGACTTTGGTTGAACTGATGCGGGGCGGTTCTGCCGTTGGACAAGCAACCTTAAGCCGCTTCTACACCTTACATACGTTTGTCCTGCCCTGGCTGATTGCTGTGTTTATGTTAATGCACTTCTTGATGATTCGTAAGCAAGGGATCTCCGGTCCTTTGTAAGCAGAAGTTGAGTAGCTTTTGCTACATTAATCGGCTTCAGTCAAAACCATAATTAGAACCGTTAACGACCGACCTAATTGAGAAAGGAGACTCAGTATAACGATGTCAACATTAAAGAAACCGGATCTCAGTGATCCCGTATTGCGCGAGAAACTTGCCAAGGGCATGGGTCATAACTACTACGGCGAACCCGCATGGCCGAATGACCTGCTTTATACTTTCCCGGTGGTCATTTTAGGAACCTTTGCCCTGGTTGTGGGTTTAGCGGTACTTGACCCCGCAATGGTCGGCGAACCCGCCGATCCCTTCGCCACTCCCTTGGAAATCCTCCCTGAGTGGTATCTGTGGCCTTCGTTCCAAATTCTGCGGGTTGTTCCCAACAAACTGTTAGGAATTACCCTGATGTCTGCTATTCCTCTCGGTTTGATTCTTGTTCCTTTCATTGAAAGCGTTAACAAGTTCCAAAACCCCTTCCGTCGTCCGGTTGCGACTGCTATTTTCTTGTTTGGAACATTTGCAACCCTGTGGTTAGGTATCGGCGCAACTTTCCCGATTGATATATCCCTCACCTTGGGTTTGTTCTAAATTTTAATAGCGTCCCCATCTTCTAACCAATCAGATACCTGTGGGTTTCAATCTAGACGTTCGGAGTCTATTGTTGAAACTTTCACAGGTATCATTGTTTTGATTTTTGTATTTTTTTGAGACGACTCGCGCCAGTCTTGGCTGTAATAGAGTAAAAAAGAGTTGTATTATCAGATTTCTCACCAAACTTGGACAAGAAAACAGATCTCAATCCCCGGTTCTTGTGGTGCTTCCTGGAGATTTTCTCCTGTGAGGGGGGCATTCAATCCTACGTTAAAGATATTTTAGATGCTTATTTAGATCTGATTGCACCCCAGGCAAAGTTTCACCCCTCTTCGCAGTTCAGCAGTGAAATTTTACTCTTGCGAGACCCTCCCGGATGTCCCAACCCCTACGAGAACAGCCAACTGAAGTTTTATTACCTGCAAACCAAACCCCCCATTTTAGGACGGCTTCGACTGGCTTTAACCCTATGGAGTCATTTACTCCAATACCGCCCTCAACGGGTTTTTTGCGGTCATATCAACTTAGCACGTTTGGTACAAGCCACCTGTCAACCCTTAGGAGTTCCCTACACCGTACTCACCTACGGAAAAGAAGTCTGGGAACCCCTTCAGCCCAAATATCGCCACGCTTTGCAACAAGCCGACGAAATTTGGACAATTAGCCGTTATAGTCGAGATCGGGCCTGTCAAGCCAATCAGTTAAACCCGGAAAAATTTCGGCTGCTACCCTGTATGGTGGATGGAAATCGCTTTACTCCCGGTGACAAACCGCAAAACCTGATCGAGCGATATAATTTACAAAATGCTAAAGTTTTAATGACTGTGGCTCGTTTATGGTCGGGAGATATCTATAAAGGCGTAGATGTCACGATTAGAGCCTTACCCCAAATTTCCCAAGTAATTCCCAATGTTAAATATTTAGTGATTGGACGGGGAGACGATCAACCCCGTTTAGCCAATTTAGCCCAAGAATTAGGGGTTGCGGAGCAAGTAGTTTTTGCAGGATTTGTTCCCACCGAAGATTTAGTTGCTCATTATCGGGTTGCCGATGCCTATATCATGCCATCTCAGGAAGGATTTGGTATCGTGTACCTAGAAGCAATGGCTTGTGGCATCCCGGTTTTGTCGGGAAATGCGGATGGTTCGGCTGACCCCCTGCAAGATGGCAAGTTGGGATGGCAAGTGCCTCACCGAGATCCGGATGCGGTTGCCAAAGCTTGCATAGAGATTTTGCAAGGTAATGACCAACGTTGTCAAGGTCAATGGTTACGACAACAAAGTTTAGCTGAGTTTGGTCAAGAGGCTTTTCGGATGCAACTCCAAAAACTGCTGAATTTGTCGGTAGTATCATAGAAGAAAGGGATAATTTATCTATCGGTGAACGCTTAAGGAGATCGCTGTGAACCAGGAAAGGCCCAGAATCCTCAAATTTAATTTTTCCAAGGTAAGCAACTGGCTGATTATCCTGGCAGTGTTTTGGTTGCTTACCTCTATCGGTTTGGGGTGGCTGGTTAATTCGATTATCATCCTCATCGGGATTTTGCTGCTGCTACCGATCCTCTTATTTGTTGGGGTACAGTGGTGGTTAAGCCGCAATCTTATCCAAGATGAATGCCCAGTTTGTGGCTACGAATTTACGGCACTCAATCAAACCCAGTGCCAATGTCCTAACTGTGGTGAGCCACTTCAAGTTACACAGGGTCATTTTAATCGCTTAACCCCGCCAGGTACCATTGATGTTCAAGCGGTGGACGTTTCGACTCAGACAGTGGACGATTGAATTAGGAATAAAAATTCAGTTCCGCTCAAATAGGAGTTAGAATTTAACGTGTCTCAAGTCAAGCCAACAGTTCTGGTAACAGGCGGAGCCGGATACATCGGTTCTCATGCGGTTTTAGCGCTGCAACGTTCGGGTTATGAAGTCGTTATCTTAGATAACTTAGTTTACGGTCATCGGGATATCGTTGAACAGGTTCTCAAAGTTGAATTGATTGTTGGAGATACCAACGATCGCCAACTGCTGGATAATTTATTTTCCATGCGTCAAATTGATGCGGTGATGCATTTCGCCGCTTATGCCTATGTCGGTGAATCGGTAACGGCTCCCGATAAATATTATCGCAATAATGTGATCGGTACGCTGACGCTGTTAGAAGCGATGAAAGACGCCTCGATTAATAAGTTTGTATTTTCTTCGACTTGCGCCACTTACGGTGTCCCTCAACAAGTTCCCATTCCCGAAGATCATCCCCAAAATCCCATTAATCCTTACGGGATGAGTAAGTTAATGGTTGAAAAGATTTTATCAGATTTTGATGCGGCTTACGATTTGAAATCCGTTTGGTTCCGCTATTTTAACGCCGCCGGTGCCGATCCAGAGGGGGCTTTGGGAGAAGATCATAATCCCGAAACCCATTTGATTCCTCTGACTTTACTCGCGGCTTTGGGTAAACGAGAGTCTCTCTCTATTTTTGGAACGGATTATCCCACTCCCGATGGAACTTGTGTTAGAGATTATATTCACGTTACCGACTTGGCGACGGCTCATGTTTTAGGGCTAGAATATCTTTTTCAAGGCGGAAAAACCGATGTCTTTAACCTCGGAAATGGGAATGGATTTTCGGTGAAAGAGGTGATTGAAACAGCCCGAAACGTAACCGGACGGGAAATTAAGGCGGTTGAATGCGATCGCCGTCCGGGAGATCCTCCGGCTTTAGTTGGCAGTGCGGAAAAAGCGCGTCAGGTGTTAGGATGGAATCCTCAATATTCTGACTTGAATGCAATTCTTTCCCACGCTTGGCAATGGCATCAAAAGCGACACGGGTAATTTTCAGTGAACAGTGACCAGTTTTTCAGTGACCAGTGAACAGTCACTCTAACTGAAAGATTCGATTAAACATTGGGCAATCCGGTAAGCGGCACCGGGTTGTCCCATTCGTTTTTGACCATTTTCTGCGATTAATTTTAACCGATTTTGATCGGCTAAGAGCGATCGCACCCCATCAAAAATTTCTGTCGGATTTTTGACTAAAATTAACGAAGGCCCTAACAAACGACTTTGGGCTTCGGCAAATCTGGGGGTGAATTGTGGCCCTCGACCGGGAATGGCGATCGCCGGTTTTCCTAAACCCACAAACTGTTCGGTTGCGGTTCCGGCCATTGCGATCGCGAAATCCCCTTGATGCAAACAGTCATTAAACCGATTCTGGGTTAAAGTGATTGTAGCATTTTCCCGGGTGTATTCAACTTCTAAAGGTTTCTGGAAATCGGTCTTTTTCCACCCCAAACCCGCCAAATGTTCGCAGAAAGGGTTTATATCTAAACTGGGTGCGATCGCCGCTAGAAAGGTCAAATTTACGGGCTGGTGAAAGTTTTCGGTTTGAGAAAATGCTTTCTGCAAGTGCATGACAGCATCAGCGATCAAATGCCAATTTTCATAGGCTTCTGGGGGACGAGAACCGGGTAAAAGGGTAATTGTCAGTGTATGTTGTTTTTCGCGATCATTACAGATGGGGTTTGTCTGCGGTTGCAGATCGTCCATCATTGGATTTCCCAAATTATAAGCGGGAATTGACCATTTTAAGAGGGTTTCAGTGGTCAGTTGATCTCGCGGAAAAACGGCTTGACAACGAGGATGACTCATTAACCCACGTTCCCAAGGTAAATAAACCGAACCTGACCAACCTTCCCAACGCTGCATCCAAGACTGACGCAACAAAGGTCCTTGTTCATCTCGTAAGTAATATTCTGACTTCGCTGTTCCGACAAAAGCGTAATTGGCACCACTCAGCCAAGCAAATAATAGCGGTACAATATCCCCGACCGCGAGTATAGATGCACCCTGTTTCGCCCAATTCCGAATAATTTGAATTTGTACGCGGGTAAGCTGCAATAAACCCCCTTGTACATCTCGCAACAATTGTCTACCATCCATGTAAATAAACCCACCAGAAGGCATCTGCTGAACTGGCCCTGCAATGGGAAGATTTTCAAGTTTTTGGTAGGCAATTCCTTCCCCAACTAACGGTAAAGCAGCTAACTGGGGAGGGTTTGGAAGATGTTGTAATTGTTGCAAAATGCGAACGGCGATCGCATCTTCCCCATGACCATTACTCAGACACAGTAATTTCACGCCTGCAAAACAGATGGATGTTCTTGTTGTTAGATTAGCAGCACCGAAGCCATAAGTGAAGTTAATCACTCCCTATTCAAAGCGGAGTTGTTTGAACGGCTGACAACGGTATGACTAATCAACGGAGAAAATCAACTGCATGATTAGCTATTCTTTTTCGTTTCGACTTCCTCGCGATCGCCATCTTCATTCGTTCCTTCATAATCAACCAGGATGATTTCACGGTTGGGAGTGGGTTTATTGAGAGAAAACCGAGAAGAATTGTTACTCCAACTCAAAGCTTGAGTCAGTGTCAAGCCGGTCGATAAGATTAATGAACCTAATAGAATTGTGCGTTTCATGGATGAACCCCGATCTCTACAAGTGCAAAACCAATGCAAAGCTTCTACCCTTTTTCAGGGTAAAAATTGGGTGATTGCAATAACCCGCTTGAATTTAAAAAAATTGTTTGGTATTCTCGTTGCGGGTTAGTTTTGCTTTCACCTAAACTGCTAGCAAAAACCCAAAAATTTTTTTCGGTTCTGCACCTTATTTTCTATCAAGCTTTATGCTTTTGGGAAGTGGGGAGTGACCCATCAAGACATCAATCCATCAGGGGGATCTCCTCGTATAATAAATTTCAAATGTTGACTTCGTTAATCTATATGTGTAGCGAGGAGTTATCACCTGTTATACACTACAATTGTAATTTGAGCAATGCTGTTCAACCTCTAGAAGTTTGGAAAATCAGCTACAAAAGTTCTAAATTGACCACAAATCTACCCCAGAACACCTGAAATTAAACATTTGTGCATTTCCATCCCGTAGCTTGGTTACTACTTGTCAGTAAGTAGTGGGACAAAATACAAGTTAACTGTCAGACAGTCGGTGGACAACAGGTAAAAGGTAACAGCCAAGAGAAAAGATTTTTACCTTTGTTTATATTTCTTAATAGAGATCGGTTTATTGATGTCCTGGTAGTTAAATTCTTTGATGAAATACTTAAATATAGATTCTTCACTTTGTTCAGAATGACAGGGGGGGTTTAATTAGCTATTTAATGGTTGTTTTAAATATCCTCAACATTTGATTTCCGCCTTTTTGAAATTCATAGGAAACGGGTTCAATTTCAACAGTCCACCCTTGCTGCTGTAAATTGCTAATCACAGGAGTTAAAAAAGGAGAAAGATTTGCATTGAGATCTAACAACGGAAAAATTCTAACTTCTCCCGCAACTCGACACAATTCTAGCACGGATTCTATATGGAAATCTTCAGAAAAATGTTGAGAATAGCTAAACAGTAAATGACTGCATAATGCCAAATCAAACTGTTGAGAATTAAAGGGTAATTTCGGCAACTCTGCTGTGACATAGCGTTCTTCTGCTTTTCCCAAAGGAAAATCTTCTAAAAATCGTTGCATCGCCAACCTTCTCAACTCTCCTAAATGTTCGGGAGATGTGATATTTTCCCAAACATAATTTTCTTGATTTTGATGGAGTTGTTCAATAACGGTTGAGTAGGTTTCTTGAATACGCTGGTTAATTTCAGTGGTGGAAAATTGATAAACCGGATCGCAAGAAATGACCCGATATCCTAGCCGTTTCATCTCTACATTAAAGCTAGCCGGCCCACCCGCACAGTCTAAAATTGAAAGTTCTAATTCCTCGGGAGTCAAGGCGAACATTTCCAGATAATCTTCAAAACTCCGTCCCCAAGGAATAACGTTACTGAGTTGAAATCCCATGTTTTTCTCTTTTATTTTAGGTCTAACAAGCCGCTGGTTTTAAGTTTGGGATTGAAGCGAATTTCTTCTTGTAAACCCCGTTCTTTTAGCAGTTCTAAGATTTGAGATTCAATGCGTCGGGCAACTTGTCTTAAATGTTTTTCTTGGTCAATTCCATCAAGATTTTCATGGGTTGTATTTTCCTCCTCGGTCATCAAAGGTTTAACATTAATGGGTTGATTCCATTGTTCGGCTTGTTCAGCGTTTCCCCGAGGAATTGAACCATTTTCTGCGATCCAAGCTTGTCGTATTTCTTCTAATATGGTGCGACTCGGACGGTCAATGGTTTGAACTTTTATCCAATAGCAGCTTTGAGGTTGACGAACGAGATGCTGTCTTAAACTCAGGTAAATATCGCGAGAATAACCGACATATTGCAAGACTTCCTCGGCATCAAAAATGGCATAAACTCCGATTTTTCCTTGTAAACTTTCCGGAAGTTGACCTTGTTCATTAATGTAGGAAATTGAGTCTAAACTTGCCAGGGTGGGAATTTCAGCTTGAGTTGTCATTTTTTGAGATAATTATATTTCAGATGATTCGAGAATTGGCGAGGGATAAATTAGACCGAGTTGGGATAAATTTAAACTCGGCGATAAATCGCACATAAACGACTGGGTTGAAAGATTTTGGCTGTAAACATAAAGTTAGGCGGAACGTTGACAATAATGTAATCTTCTGATTCGTGATACTGTTCAAATTCTCTCGGCATTCCTTTCGGGGTTTGTAAACTGTAGGGAACAGGTTGAAATAACAATTCGGTAAATTCTACTGTTTTTCCCTGAACTTGCTGGCTGACTTGATGGAGAAAAGCTTCACTGGTTAGTAAGCTAAATAATCGGGTTTTGGCTTGCGGATCGAGGATAAAATCAGCATCAAAATTTTCTACAATTCTTATACGCATTCAACCATCGCCTAAAACTTGACAATAGAGACCAATGATGAAACAACAAACAATTCCTTAATCCTGGCTCGCTGTTTCTGCAAACGTCCCTGAGATCATCTTAGAACGATTGGGGACAGTTCCCAAGTGTTAAACAGAAACAAAAATGTGAAGTATTATTAAAAAGACCAATCCTCAAAGATGCTGTCCGATGGACTGTATGCTGATTTTGGGATTGATTTGAGTGATGAGTCCCAGTTTGGGTTAGCATTGCTTTGTTACTGTTTGCCAAGAGCGATCGCCATGCAGAATCGAGAAGCTTCTTCAACACCTTCACAAACATCAACAGATTGGTGGAAAATTGCAGAATACAGTTCTGTTATCGGTTCGACTATCGGTTCTATCGTTGCTGCTGCATGGTACAGGCAGATTTTATATGCTGCAACTCCAATCAGCGCCGCATTGTGGTTAAATTTAATCAATCGACAACGGTTTGAACAGCAAGTCCGACAATACACCGAGTCGGCGATCGCGGATGTTCATACGGTTGTCCAATCTTTACAGGAACAGGTGCAAAATATACCGACTGAACCGACGGAACTCGATCCGATTACGGAAGTTTTAACGGAGTTACAGCGAGTTACCCAAAGTTTAGAACATGACGTGATTCGACAGCAAGATTGGGAAGTGATGAATGTTCGGATTAAATTAATCGAAGAAGCGGTAGAAGCGGTAAAAGAAACGCCGGTTTCCGATCATTCACCCGTAACTTCTGACTATCCTACAGACCCTCTTGAGGAGTCCGATGTTACTCCCGCCGCATCTTCTTTAAAAACCTCCGATCGCGATGTTAAACTGAGTGCTAAAATCAATCGGCTTCATCAACAGGTCGTCAAACTTGATCGGCAAAATAGAGAAGTTGTCAAACCCTATCTAATCCGTTTAAGTAGAGCCCTCAAAAAATTGCAAAGTCTCCAAAAAAGCGAATAGATTTATCTCAAGTTTATTTGGGGATTTTACCTGTTTACTGAGACATTTTGTGAGCTTGTTTAGCCATCTCAATCAGGGTATGATGAGCATCTTCTGAATTTTCCAGGACGCGATCAAACGAAACTCGCAACGGGATTGATTTGGCTTCTACTAAAGCGGTGAGATCCATTCCTTCTGAGTCGATAGAAACCATGCGAGCAGAAGTAGCATTGGGACTGTTAGCAAAGAATTTAGCATAAAGCAAAATCGCATCGGCATGATCGTCATTCATATGAGCGCAAATGCGATCGCTAATTTCCGGGGTTATGGGTTCTGCGGCCATTGTTTGACTTCCTAAATGCTGGTTTTATTGATTATACAACAGTCAAAAACTTAGCGGCGATATTCATCTCCACAATCTCCAATTATACGGAATAAATCCTGAGATTTGTCCGTAACCGCCTTAATTTTTTGACGATCTTCTGCATCTAAACTAAACTCAAATACGCGAGCATTTTCTTGAATATGTTCGGAAATGCTCAAACGCGCTCCAATCATTGTTCCCGCAACGGTTGGCTGTTCTAAAATCGAACGCACCGCCACATTAGCAATACTAACTTGATGTTTATCCGCAATGGTTTTCAGGGCTTGTAATAACTCTTGGAATAAACTCCAACCGCCCCAAGCATCAATCATATTTTTGTATTTTTTCAAGCTGACGGTTTCCAGCTTAAAATTTTGAGGTTCGGGTTGGTTCAAATACTTTTCAGACAAAAATCCGCCACACAAAACCCCATAAGGTAAAAGCTTAATATTCTGTTGATCACAATATTCAACCATCTCTACCAACGGCCGAAGATCGACTAAAGAAAACTGAACTTGGTTAGAAACAATTTTAATCCCATTATCAACAATAATCTTCAAATGTTCGGTGTCAAAGTTCGTCAAAGCCAGATGTTTTATTTTCCCCTCGGCTTGCAATTGGCTCATATGTTGGAGAGCATCTAAATAATTTTTATCGCGATAATCCCACCAATGAAACTGTAATAAATCTAGGGTTTCTACATTCATTCGTTGACGAGAAATATCAATATTTTTCTCAACTATTGAGCGGGTCATTTTACCCGGTCGAGGCACCCATTTTGTAAACGCTTGTAGATTAGATAAAGCTTCTTGACCCCGTTGATTAACTAATTGTTTGCGAAATTCTCCAATAAAATCTTCAGCAGGGCCGTAATGATCGGCCAGATCCCAGGTAGTATATCCTGCATCTAAATATTTAAACATACTGTCAATCGCCGCTTTGGGGTTAATGCGTCCGTGATAGCCGGAAACTTGCCACATCCCATTTAAAATGCGACAGATGTTTAAATCATCCGTAAATTGATAGCGACTAGACGACGGTAGAATCATATTCGTTCCTACTCTAACAGACACACTTTACAGTTTACAGTGAACAGTTAGGGAGATGGGGAGGTGGGGAGAGGGGGAGGTGGGGAGAGAGGGAGGTGGGGAGAGAGGGAGGTGGGGAGAGAAGGAGGTGGGGAGAGGGGGAGGTGGGGAGAGAAGGAGGTGGGGAGAGGGGGAGGTGGGGAGAGAGGGAGGTGGGGAGAAACTGTTTACTGTTCACTGAAAACACTGGTGACTGGTGACTGGTGACTGTAAAACTGGTGACTGGTGACTGTAAAACTGGTGACTGGTGACTGGTGACTGGTGACTGTAAAAGACTGTTTCCCAAGATACAGTTAGCTGACATACAATAATTAAATCTGCCTGAACCGAGTTCGAGGGGTACATCTACGGATGTCAACAGCCTCTAGAGCTTGATCCAGAGTGGTTAGACTGCTAGAAGTCTGAGCGACCTTGCAACAATTCTTTACAATTGTTAAAAGTAATATGTATAAGTCCTGTACGCGATCCCAGCCCAACTGCCAACTTGAGCGAAGGTTGATTAACAGATAGCCGATCGCTAACATAAGCTCATATACGCTAACATGAGTTATGAGCTTAGTCCCTCTCCGAAAAGCGGTAGAGCAAACAGGTCTACATCCAAACACACTTAGGAAGTATGCAGATGAAGGTCGAATTTACTCCATTAGAAATGCAGCAAATCAGCGCCTATTTGACGTTGACAGCTTCATTAGGGAGTCAAATCCTAAGACCGACTATCAGATCTGTTATTGCCGAGTTAGTAGCACGAAACAGCGAGACGACCTGGATAGACAGGTTGCTTACATGGTGTCCCTCTTCCCCCAAGCGGAAATCATCAAAGACATCGGTTCGGGACTCAACTTCAAGCGAAAAGGCCTTAAAACCTTACTGGAACGACTTATGCGAGGAGACCAGTTCACGCTTATTGTTGCCTGTCGAGACCGACTTGTCAGGTTCGGGTTCGAGCTTATTGAATGGATGGTCGAACATAACGGCGGAAAAATCGTGGTTCTCGACAGCGCTGTTCACTGCCCCGAAACCGAACTCACCGCAGATCTTCTCTCCATCATTCATGTCTTCAGTTGTCGAATACACGGACTCCGGAAGTACGGGAAAAAAATCAAGGAAGATCCGGATCTACCCAACAGCATCTCAAAGAAACCTAATTAGACAGTGGTTTGGTGTATCTAGACTTGTTTTTAACACTACTGTTAAATATCTCCAAGAACCTGATACTAAGGCAAATTGGAAGGCAATTAAAACAGGTATTTTGAATTCATTGCCAGAGTATGTCGCGTCAGTACCTTACCAAATCAAATCAATAGCGGTTAAGGATGCCTGCTCATCGGTCAGCAATGCCAAGTCAAAATACAAGAAAACAGGCAAGATTCAATCCTGTAAATTTCGCTCTCGAAAAAATCCTTATCAGTCTTGCTATATTCCCAAGTCGGCCGTCAAAGATTTAGGGATATATCATAGGATTTTAGGTCGGTTAATCTATTCAGAAAAACTACCGAAAAGCTTTGGGGATTGCAGATTAGTGTGTGCTTACGGGCATCATTATTTATGCGCCCCTGAAAACGTAACTACTCAAAAAGCCGATAACCAAGGTAGAGTAGTTGCGTTAGATCCGGGGATTAGAACCTTTTTGACCTTTTTCTCCGAGAAATCATTTGGAAAAATAGGTCAAGGTGATTTTTCACGGATTCAACGTCTCTGTCACCATCTAGATGACTTAATTTCTAGATTGACCCAAACCCATGCAAAACAAAGGCAACGAATGAAGAAAGCCGCATCAAGAATTAGACTAAAGATTCGTTGTTTGATTGATGAACTTCATCATCAAGCCGCACGATTTTTGGTTGACAATTTCGATGTAATTCTTCTCCCGACTTTTGAGACTTCTCAGATGGCTTTAAAAGCCACTCGAAAAATCCGTTCAAAGTCAGTACGAAATCTGTTGTCTTTCGCTCACTATCGATTTAAACAATTTCTCAAACACAAAGCCTTTGAGACCGGGAAATTAGTTCTTGATGTCTGTGAAGCCTATACCAGTAAAACCGTTAGCTGGACTGGAGAAATTCTCAACGTGGGTGGTGCAAAGTCAATCAAATCTAAGGTTGATGGTCGCGTGATGGACAGAGATGTAAATGGCGCACGAGGTATTTTTCTTCGTGCTTTGGTAGATACACCCTGGATGCAACAGCATCTTGCATTTGTTAGTAAACGTTAGCAAAAAAGTATCGGATATTATCAAACTCACTAAAATAATAGATGATGATGTCCACCAAAAGTCATATTGATTCTCGAAAACCAATAACAAATCAACCATCTATAGACCCCGTACAAATCAAAGAGGAGAGTGGACGCTCTGTGTTCCAACGCTTAAAGCAAGACTTGAAAAATGACCTGATCGCAGGTTTGTTAGTCGTTATCCCCCTGGCGACGACTATCTGGTTAACAATTACCATCGCCAGTTCGGTAATTGAATTTTTAACGCGGATTCCCAAACAGGTGAATCCCTTTGATGGGTTGCATCCGATTTTGGTCAACTTACTCAATGTCGTTGTCGGATTAGCGGTTCCCCTTTTAGGAATTTTATTTATTGGGTTAATGGCTCGCAATATTGTGGGTCGGTGGCTGCTGGATTTCGGTGAAAAGGTACTCCAAGCCATTCCGCTGGCGGGTTCAGTCTACAAAACCCTCAAACAGCTTTTAGAAACCGTACTTAAAGATTCTAACGATAAATTTCGTCGTGTCGTTCTGGTGGAATATCCCCGTCGGGGAATTTGGACGCTCGCATTTGTCACGGGAAATGTCAGCGGTGAGATTCAATCCCTGATGAACGAACAAATGATCAGCATTTTTATTCCCACCACTCCCAACCCCACCAGTGGTTGGTATGCTGTTATTCCCAGTAATGAAGTGGTTAACCTCTCGTTGACTGTTGAAGATGCCTTTAAAATTATCGTATCTGGAGGGATCGTTAGTTCTACCTCACTGGTTAAACCAAGCCAAACCCCTGCGGTCTCTGACCCAAAACTTGAACGTTTAATCGCCAACGAGAACCGACTCCAACCTGTACCATTAGATGAAGAAGGATAGAAAATTAATCTCGTCGTTCGTTGATCCCGATTCAACTAACGATCGAGAAATTTTCCATTCCATTCGTGCTAAATTTTTCGTTTGACCATACAATTTACTGGGGAATTCTATGCAAGCACGTCGAAGCGCTCGTGAACTCGCCCTCTTGGGAATTAGCCAACTCCCAAGCAGTTCTGAAAAACTTGCTACTCAACAGATCCAAGATCTCATGTTGGCGGTTGTCCGTACCCTGGCTAACGAAGGTCAAGAATCCTTAGAAACGGCGATGGCTGAATTGCAACGGGGAAGCGATCGCTTGATGGGAAGTCAATTTCGAGCCAGCGATCTGCAAACGGCTAGAGCCATGATTCAAGAAGCGATCGAGTTGACCCAAACTGCGATTAATCGTTTGGGAACCGCCGCTGAGTTTCCCGAACTGATTCAAATGGCTCGAAGCGAAGATGTAGCCTCCTACGCCATTGAAATTTTAACAGAGGTCAATGCTCATCGTACAGAAGTTGATGACATTTTAAATCAGGCGATGGTAGATTGGCAATTGAACCGTTTACCTCGCATCGATCGCGATATTTTAAGGATTGCGGTAACAGAATTGTTGTACTTGGGAACTCAAGAGCAAGTCGCACTCAACGAAGCGGTAGAACTCGCCAAACGCTACAGCGATGAGGACAGCTATCGATTTATTAATGGGGTTTTGCGTCGGGTTGTTGAGAAAATTAAAGGGGATGTAGTTGTTAACAATTAGTCGGGATGATCCTTTGAGGAACGGGTTGGAATTGCGATCAAGAGAAAGTCTGTATCTAACCTCTTGATCGCCAATCAAGTTGTTGTTAGAACGATTAACCGCAAGTCCCCCTAGAACTTTAAACTGCGGAGTAGTTTTCTAAAATTGATTGGGAAAGTTTTAGATTTATTGTTTACAGTAACGCTCAACTTATCTAACTTAAAATCAGTATAACATTAAAATGCTACTATCGCTGCGGATTGATAATTTTGCTCTCATCGATCATCTCGATCTAGAACTGGGATTGGGTTTAAATGTTTTTACCGGAGAAACCGGTGCGGGAAAGTCAATTATCCTCGATGCAATTGATACGGTTTTAGGCGGAAAAGTAGATCGCCGGATGATTCGTACAGGTGCCAAAAGAGCAATTTTAGAAGCGACTTTTGAAGTTGAACCTTTGATTTCCAATTGGTTAACAGAACAAGAAATCGATCTCGTTGATGGATCGCTTGCTGTTTGTTCCCGTGAAATTACATTATCCGGCGGAAAAGTTCGCAGTCGTTCCCGTTTAAATGGGATTTTAATTAGTCGAAAACTGTTAGATGAAGTTCGCGATCGCTTTGTTGAAATTACCGCCCAAGGTCAAACTTTACAACTGAGTCAACCGGGTTTACAACGAGAATGGTTAGATCTTTATGGTGGGGCGGATTTAATTGTCGCCAAACAAACCGTCGCCACCGCTTATACCAAAGCCAAACAAGCTCAAAATACATTAGAAAATCGCCGCCAGTTTGAACAACAACGTCTACAGCGATTGGATTTATTACAATATCAAACCCAAGAATTAGAAGCCGCAAATTTAACCGATGCTGATGAATTAGAACAACTCAAACAAGAACACCAGCGTCTCAGTCATGTGGTAGAATTGCAACACCAAAGCTATACCATTTATCAGGGATTGTATGAAAATGACGAGGGAAAAGCCGCCTCCGATCTCCTCTCTCAAGCGGAAAATTTATTAACGGATATGGTTGAGTACGATCCGCAACTACAACCCATTTTAACGATGGTGGAAGATGCGTTAGCACAAGTGATAGAAGCGGGGCGACAAATTAGCAGTTATGGTGAACAATTAGAATCCGATCCGCAGCGACTCCAAGAAATCGAAGATCGCATTCAGCAGCTTAAACAAATTTGTCGGAAATACGGTCAAACCTTAGCTGAAGTCATCGACTATTACGAAAAAATTCAAGCCGAACTCAAAGACTTACAAACGGGTGAACAGTCCCTCGAAGCCCTCGAACAAGCCTATCAAGAAGCTACTCAAAAATTAACCGTTGCTTGTCAACATTTGACTCAACTTCGTCAAAAAACGGCTGATAAACTGGAAACTCATCTCGTTCAAGAACTCAAACCTTTAGCAATGGAAAAGGTAGAATTTCAAGTCGAAATTCACTCGATAGAACCCACAATTACAGGTGCAGATCTCGTCGAATTTTGCTTTAGTCCGAACCCCGGTGAACCGCTACAACCCCTCGGTGAAATTGCTTCCGGAGGAGAAATGAGTCGGTTTTTGTTAGCATTAAAAGCTTGTTTTTGTCAAGTTGCAGGTTCGGGAACTTTAGTGTTTGATGAAATTGATGTTGGAGTGTCCGGACGAGTCGCCCAAGCGATCGCCCAAAAGTTACATCAACTTAGTCAACGTCATCAAGTATTATGTGTGACTCATCAACCCATTGTAGCAGCGATGGGAGACTGCCATTTTCATGTGGAAAAAAAAGTGATCGGCGATCCGGTTTCCAACGATGGATCGGAAGAAAGAACTGTTGTCCGAGTCAGTCAACTTAATAATAATCAGCGTCGGGAAGAATTAGCCCAACTCGCCAGTGGACGTTCGGCCCAAGAAGCGATCGCCTTTGCCGAATCTTTACTCACCGAAGCCGATTCTTTGCGTCAATTTTATACCAATTAATAAATTATTAAATTCCGCTTTGAAGTATTTAAAATACATATTAAATACATTCCGGATTTTTAAAAATCCTGTGCCAGAATGGTCCTGTTCAACGGTTCGATTTTTCTGTCCTTCTACCCTCGAAATTAAGGAGCAAATCGCCGCATAAACTTCCATTCAAATCAAGAAAAACTGAGATTACAAGCCGCCGCTTCTGAGAATATTCCTTGGAAAAAATGGGGGCTTTATCTCACCGAACGTCAATGGGGAACAGTACGGGAAGACTACAGCCAAACGGGAAATGCTTGGGACTATTTTAGCCACGATCAGTATAATTAGTGATCAAAAAACTTTCTCCTTCTTTTTTCCTTCTTCCCTCCTGACTCCTGATTCGGTGACTCCTGACTCCTCCCCTGTTATTTATAACTGTTCAACCGGACATGATATCAGTTATCAAACCTTTTCCTTGAGAAGCAAGCCGAAAGTCATTCAAAAAAACCCCCGGAAATTTAAACCGAATGTAAAGCTTTAGTAAAAAACAAATCACCAACTGTTATTTTTACAGATTGTTAATCTAGAATTAACCTTAAAGCTTTAACTTGAACTTAGTGAATTTACGGAAGTCAACTCATTCATTCTGAGACTAAGTTCAGTCCAACCGGGGGAGACATTATTCATATCTCTGAAATGGTCATGTCCTAAATTCAGTTAGGAAGAAGACTAGGAGAAACAGATGATTCATGTTGATTTCCCTGGAGGATAGTTATTCATCACTTCAGTTATTTCTGGGTTAAAAGCTGGCATCAGAGCAATAAGTCTTGTGAGATTCAAGACTTATTGCTCTGCGCTTTGTAAAAACTATAAAAAATCGAGACGAGGCATTCTAATGAGCAGCACAATCAACGATAGCGGTATAGTCAAACAGATGGCAATCTGGACATTTGACACTCTCAATCTCAATGATGATGACGATGATGATGATGACGATGATGATGATGATGACGATGATAATGGTGGTAGCGGTAGCGGCAGAACGTTACCCATAAAAACCGAAAACTTGCGAGGAACACCCAGCTTGCGGATGTTCTATCAAGACATCGATGATGACGGTAAAATTGGAATTACCTATACAGATGTCGCCGGAGTTACACACACAGCCGGAAGATCAGCCGCTTGGGATGATATCAGAGGAGATGGACCAGACGCGGAACTCGTACTCGGGCTTAATACGAGAGATTGGAAAAACATTTCACTGCGTTTCGATTATCAATCCAGCTCGGCGAACTCCTTTGATGTTGAATATAGCACCAATGGCGGTACGAACTGGACAAAATCTATTGATAACGCCCCCCTCACACCAGGAGGAAGTTGGAGAACTGCCAATGTTGATTTAACAACAGTAACGGCTATTGAAAATCAACCGTCTGTTCTGATTCGGATTAACGATTTAGCTCGAAATGGTAACAATGAATTCCGCTTTGATAACTTTGAAGTGGTAGGAGAAACAACCGTTACTAATCCCGCAGGAACAATTTCTCTCAGCACTCCCTATTCTGAAAATTTTGATTCCCTAGCCGCATCCGGTACAGGTAACGCTTGGAGTGATGGCAATACCCTCGAGGGTTGGTATTCCAATCGCACAACTTACAACGCAGGTTCAGGTACATCAACAACGGGTGCGTTGTATAGTTTTGGTTCAACAGGAAGTAGCGATCGCGCTTTAGGTTCGGTTGCTTCTAATGCCACTTCCAATATTTTGTACGGCGCCCGCTTCTACAACGATACGAACACCACATTATCCTCAATCTCCGTTAGCTATACGGGCGAACAATGGCGAAATGGGGGAAATACCACGCCCCAGAAACTCGATTTTGCCTACCAGATCGGTGCGACTAACCTCACGGGTGGCACTTGGACTAATGTTGATGCACTCGATTTTACCGGGCCAGTCGCCAGCAATAACTCAGGTGCATTAAATGGTAACAACAATCGAGTTGATATTTCTGGTACTCTGAGCGGCTTTTCTTTGGCACCCGGTCAAGAAATTTGGCTGCGTTGGTTTGATGCCAATGATTCCGGCAGTGATCACGGGTTGGCGATCGATAATCTCCAAGTTACCTCTACGCCTGCACCTTTACCCGGTATTACCTTAATTGAAAGCGACGGCAGTACCCAAGTCAATGAAGAAGGTCAAACCACTGATACTTATGAGATTGCCCTCGATACAACCCCCACCAGTCCGGTGACGATCTCGATCAACAATGATGGACAAACCCTTCTCAGCCAAGATGGGGTAAACTTCTTTAGCTCCCTCAATGTTAGCCTCAGCGATACTACCTCGAAAACCATTACCGTCAAGCCTATCAATGATACGGTTGTAGAAGGTCCCCACACCGACACCATTACTCATAGCGTTAGCAGTAGTGATTCGGGCTACAACACCCTAACGATTCCCGATGTCAGCGTTGATATCCTCGATAACGATGTCGCGTTGAATATTACTAAAATTAACGCCATTCAAGGAACAGATACAACTGCCAACTTTATTGGTGAGACAAAAACCATTGAAGCGGTTGTTGTCGGTGATTTTCAATCCTTCGATAGCAGTACCGGTCGCAACCTGCGAGGCTTTTATGTCCAAGAAGAAGATAGCGATATTGATAATAATCCCCTGACTTCAGAAGCTCTTTTCATCTTTGATGACAGCTTTGGAGTCGATGTCAACGAAGGCGACACAGTACGAGTTACGGGCGTTGTATCTGAATTTACCAGTGGTACAAGCAGCTTGACCCAACTTCGCAATATTAGCGATGTTAGCATTGTTAGCAACAATGACCCCTTACCGACTGCTGCGGTTGTTGATTTTCCCCTGACTAACCCCGATGAATTAGAAGCCTATGAAGGAATGCGGGTGACAATTCCCACAACCCTCAGCGTGACTGAACATTTCCAACTCGGACGCTTTGGACAGGTGGTGTTGTCTTCTGATGGGGCGAGTAACCAACCGGGAACTGATGGACGTTTGGATCAGTTTACCCAGTTCAACGCCCCGAGTGTCAGTGGGTTTGCAGCCTATCAAGATGAACTGGCGAAACGCCGCATTGTTTTAGATGATGGGTTAACAGTACAAAACCCTGATCCGATTATTAATGGGCGGGGAGGACAACCGTTAAGCCCAAGCAATACCTTACGGGGGGGAGATACCGTTAGCGGACTCACAGGTATTCTTGATGATCGCTTCGGCGCGGCGAATATTGGTAATTATCGCATTCAACCCGTTGCACCCGTTGACTTTGAGGCGACAAACCCCCGCCCCACTGAAACTCCAGATGTGGGCGGACGTCTGAAAGTTGCCGCTTTTAACGTTCTCAACTACTTCAACGGTGATGGTACCGGTGGCGGTTTTACCAGTCCCGAACAACGGGGCGCGGAAAATCAACAAGAGTTTGAACGTCAGCGGGATAAGATTTTTTCCGCTATTCTGGGAATGGATGCGGATGTCGTCGGTTTGATTGAAATCGAAAATGATGGTTATGGCCCTCAGAGTGCTATTCAAGATTTAGTCGATGGTTTAAATGCGATCGCCGGAGAAGGGACTTATGCCTTTATTGACCCCGGTACGCCTCAACTGGGTACAGATGCGATCACCGTTGGGTTTATTTACAAACCGGATGCAGTCACTCCCACCGGAACAACAGCCGTTCTCGATAGCAGTGTTGACCCGCGTTTCGATACCAGTGTTCAGCGTCCAGCCTTAGCCCAGTCGTTTATCGAAAATGCGACGGGTGAGGTGTTTACAGCCGTTAATAACCACTGGAAATCTAAAGGTAGCGCCACAGGTAAGCCCGGAGATGAAGATCAAGGAGATGGACAAGGCGCCAGCAATTTCTCTCGGACTCAAGCCGCAGAAGCTTTAGGGGACTGGTTAGGGACCGATCCAACTGGAGTTGGTGATGCAGATTATTTGGTGATGGGTGATTTAAACGCCTACGCCCAGGAAGATCCGTTAACGGCTTTAGAAGCTGCGGGTTTAAATAATCTGTTGGATAATTCCACTTATTCTTTTGTCTTTGATGGACAGTGGGGATCTTTGGATCACGCCCTCGCCACCGATAACCTCAGCCAACAGGTGACAGGTGCAGCCATATGGCATATTAATGCTGATGAACCCAATGTGTTGGACTACAACACTAACTTTAAGTCAGCCAATCAAATTGATAGCCTGTTTAATGAGGATCAGTTCCGTTCTTCTGACCACGATCCGGTGATTGTTGGTTTAGATCTCAAGACTTTTGGCGAAGTGATTAACGGAACCGCTAACCGAGATAACCTGATCGGAACTGCGGGAGACGACACCATTACAGGTTTCCAAAGCCGAGATACGCTTACAGGTGGCGGTGGTGATGATATTTTCCGCTATACCGCTTTAGTTGATGCTGGGGATATTATCACCGATTTTGAAGTCGGAAGCGACAAGCTTGACCTTGTAGGTGTGCTTGAGAGCGTTAATTTTGAGGGTTCTGATGCGATCACAGGGGGTTATGTTGGTTTTATTGGTCGAGGAGGAGATACCCTCTTAACTCTCGATCCCGACGGCGCAGCAGGTTCGGGTCGCCCTCAATCTTTTCTGTTAGTCCAGGGTGTTTCTAGCAACTTACTCAACAATTCTGAAAACTTTATTTTGGCGTGAAATCCGCTGAGGAAATCAGAATTTTCTGGGCAGGTTTCTACGGTGAACAGTGAATCTAAAAAAACAGATTGCCGAGCGCCGAGCGCTGAAAAAAACCTGCCAAGACCAGAAAAGTTTGCATTCTACCCCAATCACATTTCAATCAATTTTCAGGAGAAAAAATGACTCATTTGTTTCAAAATTTCGCTTTCACGACTGCTGCGGTAACTGCTGCTGTTGTTGTTTTTGATATGGCTCCCGCTTCTGCTTATTTTATTAACCTCAGTGGTACAATTGATTCGGGGGATTTAACGGGAGCAACCTATGAGGGTTCGTTTAGCTTTGATACGATTAATCTCGGTGGAACTTCAAATATTAATGATTTGAGTGTTACGTTCAATTTTAATAGCTCTAACAGCATTTTTACCGAAGAAGATGCTATTAGCCAACCCGTTGTTGAGTTTGATTTGGATGGGAATTTGTTGGGGCTAGATTTTGCGGTTGATGATGCAAATTTAGGTGAAATTAAATTTAATTTTGCCTTTGTTCCTGGATTTTTTAGTGCGGAAGATGCGGCGTTATTTTATGATGTTGAAAATGGAAATGGTGGCTCGGGTGATGTCGCATTAGCTAGCACCGATGTTCCCGAACCGTTCACCATTTTAGGTTCGGGTATGGCGTTAGGATTTGGCGCGTTATTTAAGCGAGAACAAGCAAAAAAACGCGATAAATCGGCTTCTAAATAGTTCATTTTTCGCTCAATCAAGTCGGGGCGGGTTGATTACAGTTTACAGTGATCAGTTATGCAGTGACCAGTAAAACCCGTTTACAGTGATCAGTAGTATGGTACTGCATGGTACTGCACGGTACTTGTTCACTGTTGACTGTAAAAACCCGGTTTATTTGATCAACCGGGTTTTTCTAAATTAGATTAACAACCTCTAGGGTTTATACTTGCGAAACGCCAATGTTACGTTATGTCCGCCAAACCCAAAAGAGTTAGAAAGTGCGACTTCAACCGTTTGAGGTCGGCTAACATTGGGAACATAATCCAAATCACATTCGGGATCGGGATTTTCTAAATTAATAGTCGGCGGAACTTGATCGTTAGCGATCGCCATGACGGTAGCCACCGCTTCAATACCACCCGAACCCCCCAATAAATGACCTGTCATTGACTTTGTGGAGCTAACCGCAATATTATAAGCGTGTTCGCCCAGAGCCGTTTTAATCGCTGCGGTTTCTGTAGAATCATTCATCGGCGTGCTAGTCCCGTGAGCGTTGATATAACTGACCAGATCGGGAGTTAAACCGCCATCTTTGAGGGCCAGAGACATCGCCCGAGCCGCACCTGTTCCACCTGGAACTGGGGAAGTAATATGATAGGCATCGCAAGTCATCCCATAACCGACAATTTCCGCATAGATACGGGCGCCGCGAGAAAGAGCATAGTCAAGTTCTTCTAACATCAAAATTCCCGCTCCTTCACCCATAACAAACCCATCACGATCGCGATCGAAGGGGCGACTGGCATGGGCGGGGTCATCATTGCGAGTCGAAAGAGCGCGGGCTGCGGCAAACCCCGCCACAGACAGGGCAGTAACAGCCGCTTCGGTTCCGCCACAAATCATCGCTTGGGCATAGCCTCGCTGAATTAAACGAAACGCATCACCGATGGCATTTGAGCCGGCGGCACAAGCTGTCACCGTGCAGGTATTCGGCCCTTTTGCCCCCGTATGAATTGCCGTCAGTCCGGCAGCCATGTTAGCGATCATCATCGGAATCATAAACGGACTGCACCGATCCGGGCCACGAGTCAGATTGATTTCTTGTTGGTCTTCAAGGACTTTCAAGCCACCAATCCCCGTACCGATAATCACACCAACCTGTTCTGCATTCAAGTCATTAATCACGAATCCCGCATCAGCGATCGCCTGTTGACTCGCAGATACTCCAAACTGAGCAAAACGATCCATCCGTTTGGCTTCCTTGCGGGTGATGTAGTCACAAGGATCAAATCCTTTCACCTCCCCTGCAATGCGACAGTCGTGACGTGAAGCATCAAATAAGGTGATCGTGTCTATACCATTGCGTCCACTCAGCAACCCTTCCCAATACTCGGCGAGTGTATTTCCAAGGGGAGTAATTGCCCCCAGACCGGTTACAACAACGCGCTTGCGGTTTATCTTATCCATGATTTTTATTTCAAGCAGTAGTTTGCCCAAATGCAGAACATCGGCGCTCTACAATGATTTGTTATCAGTTACTTGTTTTCGGTTGTAGGGTTGGAGTTTTCCCTCAACCCTTGAATCAGACTTTTTGCAAAAATTTAGAAACAGATTTGATCGGGAAAAACGGATTACTGATATTCATGGAGGCATCAATTTATTCGTCTCACAGTTAACTTAATCCGTTGTTGTCCTTTCCTACCCGTTTCTAATCGGATTTTCTGATTGGCTTCGTGAGTGCTATGGTTCAACAATAAACTCTACGAAGCATTTCTTCAATCCGACCAAAGACAGACTCTAAGCCTTTTTTCGGATCTAACTTCGCCCTCGTTTGACTCGGGGCGAGTTTTGAGATCGAGCGGGTTTGCGCTTAGTTTTGTTGTCAAGCGAGACTTTTGCAGATCAAGTCTATTTAGTTATCACTACCTGCTCTCCCCCTGTGATTTCTCTCGTTATTGTTCTGAGACTGTTTTTCAGTAACAGGTCAGAGTTGAACGGTTGAGGTTGATTTTCAAAGCGGGTCACAGGGCAGGCGGGAAGACTTGTGCCATCGCGATACCATCGTGCTTGACAACAGCTTAGGTAGAAGCTGTTACCTTACTGTCAATATAGTCTACTGCCGCTTGTACCGTTTCAATTTCCTCGGCTGCCTCATCGGGAATTTCAATCCCAAATTCTTCTTCCAACGCCATAACCAGTTCCACTGTATCTAGGGAATCCGCACCTAAATCATTGACGAAGTTAGCCTCTGGGGTGACTTCGGTTTCTTCGACTGACAGTTGTTCAGCCACAATTTTTTTGACTTTCTCAAAGGTCTCACTCATACTTGTTGTTTCCTTAGTTTCGATGCCGCGTATACCATATTATCGGAAAGCGCGATCGCTGCGTGAATGATTTCTTGCTTTTTACAGTTTACAGGGAACAGTTTTACAGTCACCAGTCACCCTTCGGGAACATCCGTCGCTCATGGGGGAAACCCCCAAGACCGCGCTGCAACACCTCTCCCCACCTCCCCCTCTCCCCACCTCCCCCTCTCCCCACCTCCCCCTCTCCCCACCTCCCCCTCTCCCCACCTCCCCCTCTCCCCACCTCCCCACCTCTCCCACCTCCCCTGCACCAGTTTACAGTCCTAACTTTTGCAAAACCGGTTGAGTAGAAACCACATGACGGTCTAACCCGAGTTTTTTCGGTTCGATACCCAGCGCTAAGGCGACCAGTTGGGGAAGGTGTAGAATGGGTAAGCCCAGCGATCGCTCAATCACTTTTTCGACTTCGGGCTGACGAGAATCAAGATTGAGATGACATAACGGACAAGGCGTCACCATACAGTCAGCCCCCAAGTCAATCGCTTCTGTAATATGATTTCCCGCCATTTGAAACGAAAGGTCAGTGGCGTAACTCGACAGCGGCCAACCACAACATTGAGTCCGTCCCCGATAATAGATAGGAGTCGCCCCAACCGCTCGAAATACATTTTCCATCGACTCGGGTTGATAGGGATCATCATAGGGAAGAGTTGATTGAGTGCGTAACAGGTAACAGCCATAAAACGCCGCACATTTTAACCCTGACAGTTTACGAGTGACCCGACGTTCAATTTCATCTAAACCATAGTCGGTTACTAACGCCCAGAGTAGATGTTTAACCTCTGTTGCTCCTTTATAAGGCGAACAGCTTTCTTTCACCAGAAGATGATTAATTTGTTCGAGATAAGCCGGGTCAGTTTCTTGAAAACTTTTGAGGCGTTCATCGACTCGACCAATTACTCCCTGACAAGTGCTGCAATGGGTTAATAGCGGCAAATTCAGTTCTTCTGCTAAAGCAATATTACGGGCATTGACCGTATCTTCAAGAAGTTGGGAATCTTCTTTAAACGTACCCGACCCACAGCAAGAGGCTTTCTTGAGTTCCACCAATTCAATCCCCAGGGCTTGAGTCAAAATCCCTGTAGACTGATATAGTTCGCGACAAGCCCCTTGAGCTACACATCCAGGAAAATAGGCGTATCTTAATGTTGTTTGAGATTTAGACATGAGGCTAGTGTTCTCCTAATCGCGCTCTTACGGATGCCAGGGCGGGAAGAGCCACTGGGTTGAGTGAGTGTACATCGCTCGCAGAACCCGCCCCTATCATCCATGATCTCTCGCCAATTCGGAATTTGCATAAAAAAAGAATAAAGAATGTTTGCAATGGGGTGCAGGCGGAGATCAACACATGGAACTGTTAACGGTAAAAACTTTTAACTTTCGAGGGGGCGGTGTGGGAGCTATGTCCGTAGCTGTACCTGTACCCAGGTCAGCGTTGGGATACATGGACTCCCACACCGCAAATTTTAATCGGTCAATCCCGATAAAATTTGTAAACCATCCAGAAACTCTTCTTACTAAAAAGTGTATATAGTAGTAAGAGGAGGTCAAAACAATGCAACATCAAGCCGTCAAAGTCAGACTGTATCCAACAATTGAACAACAACAGATATTGTCTCAGCACTTTGGTTGCGCTCGTTGGTGGTGGAATCATGCACTCAATTTGTGCGTCGAAACTTATAAAGCAACGGGTAAGGGCTTGAGTCAGTCTGCATTAAATGCTTTTCTTCCAAGACTCAAAAAAGAAGAATCAACTCAATGGCTATCCGAGTGTTATTCTCAAGTTTTGCAGGCTACTACACTAAATCTGGTAACGGCTTATAAAAATTTCTTTGAAGGTAGGGCTAAGTATCCTCGTTTCAAAGCTAAGAAAAATAAGCAGTCGATTCAGTATCCTCAGTCGGTCAAAATAATTGATAGTTGCCTGAAATTTCCGGGTCGTGTCGGTATTGTCAAAGCAAAACTTCATCGACCGATTGATGGAAGAATCAAAACTGTAACTGTCAGCATGACTCCATCAGGAAAGTATCATGCTTCCGTGTTGATGGAGTTAGAAGGAGAAAGCCCAGTATCTAGCACAAACGGGAAAGTTGCAGGTATTGACTTAGGATTAAAGGATTTTGCTGTTGTCAACGATGGCATCAAGACTTCCAAATATGCTAATCCAAAACACTTAGCAAAGCACGAACGCAACCTCAAGAGAAAACAGCAAAAATTAGCAAGAAAGGAGAAAGGAAGTAAGTCAAGGGACAAGGCTAGAAAATTGGTGGCTAGAGTTCACGAACGGGTATCAAATACCCGTCAAGACTACTTGCATAAGCTCTCAAGAAAGCTTGTTGACGACAACCAAGTCATCGTAGTAGAAACCCTCAATGCCAAGGGTATGGTTCGTAACCCCAAACTAGCCAAAGCAATTTCTGATGTAAGTTGGGGAATGTTTGTCAATTTCTTGCAATACAAACCTTACCGTGAAGGTAAGGTTTTAGTAGAAATTGATAGATGGTTCCCCAGTTCTAAACTCTGCTCAAGCTGCCACTATCAAGTCAATGAAATGCCTCTAGATGTTAGGGCGTGGACTTGTCCGCATTGTGGCACTCATCACGATAGAGACGGTAACGCCGCTGTCAACATCAGAGCGGAAGGCATCAGGATGTTGTCGGTCTTGGGAACCAGGACTGCTGCTGAGGTCGGGAGTGTGAGTCCGAAGCGAGGACGCAAGTCTAAGTTAACGCAATCCCCCGCGAAGTCAGAAGCCCACGTCATAGTGCAAACTTGACGTGGGTAGTTCACCTCAATTGACTGGTAACAGTTCATCGGTAACAATTGACTGGTCACTGCCTCTGCCCCTTGCCCTGAACAAAATATTACAGAGTCTAAAGTTTTATCGCCTTGTGTATCTTGCTCGCCAAACACTAGAGTAAAGTGATGGAATATATACGATAATTCAGCTCTAGAACTTGCCATAAAATCTACACCGTTGTAGATTCTGCAAAACTTGAGATCCTTTGGAGAGTTTATTCAATGTCTCATTCAGTCAAAATTTACGATACCTGTATTGGTTGCACCCAGTGCGTTCGGGCTTGTCCTACAGATGTTCTTGAAATGGTTCCTTGGGACGGTTGCAAGGCGGCTCAAATTGCATCTTCTCCCCGTACAGAAGATTGCGTGGGCTGCAAGCGGTGTGAAACGGCTTGTCCGACTGACTTTTTAAGCATTCGGGTCTATCTGGGACCTGAAACTACCCGTAGTATGGGTCTGGCTTACTAACATCTGGGACTGGTTAACAGTTCATCTGAACTTATTTTTCAATCGCCATTGCTGTGTGCGATGGTTGCAGAGAGGGAGAATCATCTTCCTCTCTCTTTATTTATTTGGGGAAAGGGGAAAGGGGAATGGGGAAAGGGGAAAGGGGAATGGGTAATAGGGAATTCTTTCCTCCTGACTCGGTGACTCGGTGTCTCTTTATTTATTTGGGGAAAGGGGAAAGGGGAAAGGGGAAAGGGGAAAGGGGAATGGGGAATTCTTTCATCCTGTCTCCTGTCTCCTGACTCCTGACTCCTGACTCCTGTCTCCTAACACCTGACACCCGACACCCGACACCTGTTGACTGTCAAAACCTGATTTCTGAGATTTTCGGAGTATAGTGAACTAAGTCCAAAATGTTCTCACCAACGGGGGAAAAAGCAACAGGGACACGGATTCAATAATACATATTCTTAATCTATATGCAATCTGGTGCAATCTATTGGCGTAAACCGAGTCCGAGACGTTGTAGCTGTCTTCCGTTTCTTGATTTGTATTTAATTTTGTCGTTTGTAGGAGTTAACAAACCCAAATGTGTGGAATTGTTGGTTATATCGGCATTCAAACCGCCAGTGAAATTCTCTTAAGTGGCTTAGAAAAACTCGAATATCGCGGCTATGACTCAGCCGGACTCGCAACGGTTTCCGATGGTCAAATTCGTCAAATTCGAGCCGAAGGTAAACTCTATAACCTTCGCAATAAACTTGCAAATACGGAAATGTCCGCTACTCTCGGTATTGGTCATACCCGTTGGGCGACGCACGGAAAACCGGAAGAACGCAATGCTCACCCTCATCTTTCTTCTGATGGTAAAGTTGCGGTGGTTCAAAATGGGATTATCGAAAATTATCGCGAATTACGAGAAGAACTTAAAGCCAAAGGATACGAGTTTAAATCAGATACCGATACTGAAGTTATTCCTCATTTAATTGCTGAATATCTTTCTCAACCTGATTCTGAAGGTATTGTTTGTTCTCCTTCTACTTTTGTCGAAGCGGTTCGACAGACGGTAAACCGGCTAACAGGTGCTTTTGCGATTGCGGTTGTTTGTGCAGATTTTCCCAATGAATTAATTGTCGCCCGTCAACAGGCGCCGCTTTCCATTGGTTTGGGTCAAGGTGAATTTTTCTGTGCTTCTGATACCCCCGCTTTAGTTCCTTATACGCAAACGGTTCTCAGTTTAGAAAATGGTGAACTGGCGCGTTTAACGTATTTGGGGGTTGAGGTTTATAGCTTTGCAGGCAAACGCCTCAATAAAATGCCCCGAATTCTTGATGTGAGTCCAACTCTGGTTGAGAAACACTCCTTTAAACATTTTATGCTCAAAGAAATTCACGAGCAACCGGGAGTGGTTCGGGACTGTTTGCAAGCTTATATTAATAGCAATTGGGATGGGGAATTTGAAGCCCAAACAGCGGATGAATTACATCCAATTTCTGTCGATATCAATCAATCTCCGATAGAATTGGGGTTGTCGGATGAGTTGTTAGAAAATCTCGAACAAGTCCAAATTCTCGCTTGTGGAACCAGTTGGCACGCGAGTTTGGTGGGGAAATATTTACTCGAACAATTGGCCGATTTACCGACAACTGTACAATATGCTTCCGAAGCCCGTTATGCGCCCTCACCGTTAAGACCAAATACTCTGATCATTGGTGTGACTCAGTCCGGCGAAACGGCCGATACTTTGGCGGCTTTATCGATGGAACAACAGCGCCGTTTGAATGCTTCTGCTCAGTTTAAACCCCGACTATTAGGGATTACAAACCGCCCCGAAAGTTCTTTGGGTCAGTTAGTTCCTAATTTGATTAATACTCGCGCTGGAATTGAAATCGGTGTGGCGGCAACGAAGACGTTTACAGCCCAAGTTATCGCCTTTTATCTATTAGCAATTGATTTGGCTTGGCGTCGGAAAACGTTACCGAATTCTCGCGTACAAGAGTTGATTAAAGGCTTGCGAAAGCTGCCGTCTCAAATTGAACTGATTTTAAATACTCAAGGGACTAAAATTGAGGAGTTTTCTCATCAGTTTACGGATACGAAAGACTTTATCTTTTTAGGCCGAGGAATTAACTTTCCAATTGCTTTAGAAGGGGCGTTAAAATTGAAGGAAATTAGTTATATTCACGCCGAAGGTTATCCCGCAGGTGAGATGAAACACGGGCCGATCGCGCTGTTAGATAAAGAGGTGCCGGTTGTGGCGATCGCCATGCCGGGAAGTGTTTATGAAAAGGTGATTTCAAACGCCCAAGAAGCCCGGGCGAGGGATGCTCATTTAATTGGGGTAACAGCGAAAGAAACCTTGGAAGAATCGGATGTTTTTGATGAGATTTTACCGGTTCCTTTTGTCGATGAATTGTTATCGCCAATTTTAGCGGTTATTCCTTTACAACTCTTGGCTTATTATATTGCCGCTCGTCGAGGTTTAGATGTGGATCAGCCTCGTAATTTGGCAAAATCGGTAACAGTTGAATAGTTGATTTTCTGCTGGTAAAACGTTTTGTAGCGATCCAATAAAGTCATTTACTATCGAATCAAGTCATTGACTGAAAAATAAAGTCCTATACTAGCGCTTCTATTATTGTACACTGCTAGTATAGGGCTTTTGTGTTGACTGCTTATGATTCTATTAGACAGGCAGGTTTGATTCGTCCGGCAACTGAGTATTTACCAAGAGAAGCAGGTTTAAAGCCCCGTCGTTTACGACGGATTATTTTTGTGCTACGATAGTTTATCGTCAACGACGATGATAAGCTATGCTCGTCTACGATCGGGAAGTTGCAAGGAACTGAATCTCAGTACAGTCGGTTGGATCAAGCCATCCGCACTGGTCGATTCGTCCGTAATAGCATCATCAAAGCGTGGATAGACGGTCATCGGTACACCGCCTTGAAAAGGCGG
>JAYKHV010000105.1:0-11755 GCA_035285085.1 Lyngbya sp.
CTATAAAGGATATTATCAAGTTTTACAAGCCTTAGTGCAGGTTCGCCGCCAAATTCCTAATGTTCATTATTTCTTAGTCGGGAAAGGAGATGCACGCCCTGAGATTGAATCTTTGATCACTCAACTGAGTTTAACGGATTGTGTTACTTTAACCGGATTTGTACCGGATGAACAACTCAATGATTATTATCATTTGTGTGATGTCTTCGCCCTTCCCAGTCAAATCGAAGGATTTGGTATTGTCTATCTCGAAGCCTTAGCCTGTGGGAAACCTGTATTAGCCGGGAATCAAGATGGTGCTGTTGATCCGTTATGGGGTGGGGATTTAGGTTGTTTAGTTGATCCCGAAGATGTTAATGCGATCGCCGAAAATCTTATTAAAATTTTACAAGGTTCCTATCCCAATTCAAACCTTTATCAACCCCATTTATTGCGAGAAAAAACTATCGAACGATTTGCATTTGATCAATTTTGTGCTAATCTCGCCCAACTTTTACAGTGAACAGTGAACAGTAACCAGCGCGAAGTGCGATCTTGGGGTTTCCCCAAGTAGAGCAACTTCGTAAGAGAGTGACCAGCTTTTACAGGTAACAGTTATTTAAGTTAGCAGTCATCAATACTTTCTGTTCACTGTAAACTGATAACTGTTACCTGTTCCCTATTTCACTTAATTTTGAATTTTTTCAACGTAACCCCACAGGCTATAATCTCGACTCAACCAGCCGTGAAAAAATGCCATTTGACTGGGATTTTCTTGCACCCGTTTGTAACGATAAAGAATGCGTTCATTAACCATTTGTAGGGCGGTATATTTGTTATTTCCCCGGCTGAGAGCGTCAATGGTTACAGCATCAAATACACCCGTTTGCGGTAAACCTAAAGATTGTTGGAGAAAAGTAATCGAGTTTTGAATGCCAAAATTTACCGCAGTATCAAACATAACAATTGATAAAGCCGGATGCATTTTCGCCGACTGGGAAGCATCCCAATATCCCTGATAAATTTCTAACAGTTCAGCATCCGACATTTGCGTCACATCAAGGGGAGGTAAACCCCGTCTGGCTCGATAAGCATTGTACTCGGTTTGCAAAATTCCGCGATAGGTACGACCCCCGAGATCGGCGGGATGATCGCTAAACCCCCCTTCAAAATACAGCGTAAACGCTAAAGCTGCATCAAATAAGCGTTTTTCGTAGTTGTTCTGAGCCTGTGCCACGCCCAAGCGACCCAGAGGTACAGCAACAGTCAAGCTTAACAACACGATAGCGCGAATCAGGTTAGATTTCAGGGATTTTCGACTGTTAGGTTGAATCAAGTTCATGGTAAAACTTTGGGTTTCGATGGTAGAATATTTAGCGTTCAGTTCGTCCAACTTACGGATTGGCTGGTACGGGCTGTAAAATTTGTGAAACTCTCGCCTAAGATAACAGAAGACGAGACGTTTGCCTATACTATGAGTAAATCTCCTGAAGATCTGGTCAGGTGAACCCCAATCCAGATAAACTTTTTTTAGACCTCCTGCTCAAAACTGTATTGATGGCTCCTGATTTCAGTTCATCGTCGGCTGACCCCAATTCTAACTCCCCTGAAGCGTTGACTCTACAGGCTGAAATTAGCTATGCTCAGGGTAACTTTGCTGTGGCGATCGCCAATTGTGAGCAGGCGATTTTGTTACAACCGAGTTGGGCGCCGGCTTATGTGACCTTGGGAAATGTGCGACAGGCTCAAGGAATGCTGAATGCGGCGATTCGTTCCTACACTCAGGCAATAGATCTCGATCCCAATTTAGCACCCGCTCATGCTAATTTAGGCAGTATGTATTACAAGCAGGGCTTGCTGGAGGAGGCGATTACTTGTTATCGTCAAGCGTTAGCATTAAAGCCGGATTTTGCTGCGGTATATTGGAATTTAGCGATCGCGTTACGCCAGCAGGGAAATGAACCAGAAGCCCAAATTTGTGAACAAAAAGCGGTTGAATACCAACCTGAACTCGCCGGGGCTAATTTCTTGTTTAATCAAGGCAATAAGTTCGCCGCTCAGGGAAAATTAGATCAGGCTCAAAAGTCTTGGGAAACTGCGATCGCTCTCGATCCAAATCTCGCGGAAGCTTACTGTCAAATTGGGATGAGTTTACGTTATCGGGGTGAACAAAAACAAGCGATTTCCCGGTTTGAAAAGGCTCTGGAACTCAAACCCGATTTAGTTCCGGCTCATCAACATTTGTGTGGTATTTTTCGAGATTCTTCGGATTTAGCTGCGGCTCGTCAAGCGGTGAATCGTTATCGACAAATGTGTAGTGATACCGATCCGATTATGACGGCAATTTATTCGATTAGTACCCATCAAGTCTCGGGTTTAAATCAGATTGCTAAAGATCAATTTTTGCAGTTAGAATCCCAACTCGATACCCACCTCAACCGCACGACAGAAATTGAAATTCGTTCGCTGTATTCTAATTTCTTATTTAGTTTACCCTATTTGCGGGATAATCTAGTCGAAAATACGGGTTTAATTCAAAAAGTTTCTCGGCGATATGTGGAACAAATTCTGCAAGCAAACCGCAGTTTTTACTTTCTAGAATATTCTCAACCTAACCCGGAAAAGGGGTTGAAAATTGGGATTATTTCCAGTCATTTTAACCGTCATGCTGTCGGTTGGTGTAGTTTAGATATTATTCGGGCTTTATCTCAAATTACCCCGGAGATTTATCTCTATTTTACCGACCGACCCAAAATTGACGATCGCACCGCTCTTTTTCAACAAATTTCTCGCAAACTCTACGAACCCAAACGTTATCCCAATGGTTTACCCGATGCTCGGGAAATTACCGAAGAAATTCGCCAAGATGAGATTGATATTTTAATTGATGTGGATGCGATTAGTATGCCCATTCACACGGAAATTCTCTACGCTCAACCCGCTCCAGTTTGTTTATCTTGGCTGGGGTTTGATGCGCCTTATCTTTCGGAAAAAAATTACTTTTTGTGCGATCGCCACACTCACCCGGAAGGACGCGAAAACTATTATACCGAACAATTAGTCAAAATGCCAGATAGTTTTGTCGCGGTTTCTGGATTTGAAAGAATAGCGGTAAATCGTGAGAATCTTCGCCGAGCTTATCGCCTTGCTTCCGATCAAATTGTTTATCTGTCTGTGGCACCGGGGCGGAAGTTTAATCGGGAGTTAGTTGAGGCTCAAGTTGCGATTCTCAAACGAGTTTCTAATAGTATTATAATTCATAAAGCAGCCGGAGATCAAGAGGTTTTTAAAAGTGCTTATCAACAGGCTTGTCAAGCGGTGGGGGTGAGTTCCCATCGGGTGAAATTTATTCCTCGATTTCCCACTGAAGAAGAACATCGTCAGGTGTATGCGTTGGCGGATGTATTGTTAGATTCTTATCCTTATAATGGGGGAACTCACACGTTAGAGGCGTTGTGGTTTGAGGTTCCGGTTGTGACTCGTAAAGGAGAACAATTTTTATCGAGAATGGGTTATTCTTTTCTGCGAGGAGTGGGGGTAGAAGTGGGAGTTGCTGAGTCTTGGGATGATTATATTAATTGGGCGGTAAAATTGGGAGAAGATGATGAGTTGCGAATGTCGGTGAAAAATCAGCTTGTTGAAGGGAAAACCTCGGGAAATTTGGCGCCGCTATGGAATCCGACTTTATTTGCTCAAAATTTGTATAAGATTTGTGGTAAACTGTTAAGCGATCGCTAATTTTATATATAATATCTCCTTCTTCTTCAATGGGAATCTGGGAGAACAATTCCAAGAACATTTATTGATGGGAAAAATGAGACAAAATCCAATTGCTATAATTTGACAATACAAGATCGCAAAAGTTTCTTATGACTCTTACATGGCGAGTCCTGCTTAACGATGGAAAACAACCGAACGGGGTTCTAGATGATGAAGCTCAACGTGCGTTAATTGTTGCGAATGCACTCTCGCGGCATGGCCCTACCTACGGAAAGACTAAGCTACTAGAGGCAAAATGGCTATGTAGATATTTTTCTTACCGAAGTTTCATCGTTAGTCTAGACCGTGAAATCACTTGTTTGTTTCGTGCAACACCTCCATTATCCAAACAGGAAATCTGGGTTGTTGATGCACCGCATCGGTTCTCCTCAGCAGTGTTCTCGCAGCCAGAGTTTGATGTTTATAAACGTGGGATGCCTGAGTTTCTTGAACAGCGATTTGGTTCGATGGTAGAAAAAACAATTCATTATCTCTACAGAGATGATGGAAAGTCGTTAGAAACTGCACCTATTTCCCTGAGAGTTGCTGTAAGAACTGCTTTGAGCGTGCGTTGTCTTGTATGGATGCAGTCGGAACCCTTGGACTCTTGGAGAGACCTGGCGGATCTGCATCCTATCGACAGTTTTGACGATATTATTTGTACACTTTATGTTGTTCCTGGATGTCAGCTTTATGATATCAATCTCCCGGTTGGTGGTGGGAACTCGTCTCACTATTTAATTGAAGTTATGCCGGAACTTGAGGCTGGGCTTCATGCAGTACACATTGTTGGTCATGGATGGGATGGAAACTTATATGAATTTTGTCCTGTTCCCAATGGTGAGTCCTGCTTCTATTACCATTACCTATGATGATAAAGAGAATAAACTCAGCGTTACACCGTCCACAAATTGCCAAAGCGATCGCGTTTTAGCCAAGTTAAGGATAGCAAGTCTATTAATTTTTGCCCCTGTTGGGTTATGCTAGTCATCAAAGTTCAGGAGGAAGATCAAACGGATCACACAAAGGAGTGACTATTCACTTGTGACCAATTCTGAGCTATTATTAATGCGTTGAGTTCTGGGTCCGGGGCGGGTTTAACTCAATCTCGGAGTGGTCCTCAAAATCAATGCGGAACCCGCCCCTACATGACGCTGATTGATTAGTCGGATCTCATATTACATCATGCCTGAAGACTTTTTTACTGACGTTAACCTATCCCAAAAAAGAGCATTATCCTACTCGTTGCCAAACCTTCTGATTGAATGTAGCGGTCAACTGATTCAGTTTGTCTATAATAATCAAACCCAAAAATATGAGTCCCAAACTACAGTTGATTTAGAAGAAACTCCTTCTCATGGAAGGTTTAGCAAGCTTCTAGCCTTGTCCGATTCAATTATTTTAGGTAAAAATATTGACAGCCGACTCAATCAAGATCAAACCCATCAATCTGAATCAAAAGTTCTAAAATTATCACAATCTCTAGCCAAACTTAAAGTTTATGAATGTTCTCCTATTGCAGCAATGGCTGTCGATGGAAATCATATTTTTATCTGCACTGAAGGAAAGCTAGTTGCTTTGAACTCAGACTTAGAATGTTTGGAAAAAGTGAATTTAAACCTTGAAAGTGGAGGATGGGAAAGGAATAAAAATGCCCACGCTATTTTGATTTATCGATCAATTGCTTATTTACTCGATAATATCATTGAACCTACTTATATTCTTCGAGTTGATATCTCTAATCCTAGTCATCTACAAATTCTGACTACCTTTGATATTCATGGAATTAACCATCATCTCACAGGACAATGGATCAATCCGGATTTGAATCAGTGGTGTATTCTTCAATATTATGCAACTCAGGCGGGTTCGGGAGAAAATATTATCATTCTTCCTCTTAATTTAGATACGGGTTCTGTAGACCTTAGAAAATCACAGTTTCCCTTTCAAAGGAGCTACTTGAACGAAGGATCGATTTTAGGTTATGAATCAATTCGTTATGCTTCGTTTGATTATTCAGAGGAGTGGGGATTTAATTTAATAGCTGTAACGCCTTTGCCTCCAATTTGGGGTCTGATTTATGAGAAACGAAAACGGCTTTATTTGGCTAAAATTCAAACTGATAATCATCGAATTAACTTTCAAAATAAACTTTACTTGGGGGAATTGAAAGATTACTATCACCTGAAGGCGAGGATAATGCCAATTGACCAACTATTATTCTTGGTGGTTCAAGAATATACAAATCAACGTTCGTTTACGAGGTTGCTGGTTATTGATATAGCTGAAGAACCATCGATTATTCTGAACCAAAATTTAGAGGTGCAGAATTCGTATAACTCAACGATGTCAGATTTACTACTCCCGCAGAACTAATCACAGATTTAGATGGAGTGTAATTGTGCGAGAAACCGATTTGATGTTAGTTCCTAGCACTATTTAATGATTGTGATGTAGGGGCGGGTTCTGCCCATATCTTGACGACCACTCCGAGATTGAGTTAAACCCGCCCCGCAACCACCAGAACAGGCATTAATCAACCGGATATCATATAACCCCGTCAGCATAGGGAATTGGATCGGTTAATCCTAGCTCTTGAAATGCAGCCAACCGCAGTTTGCAAGAATCACAAACGCCACAGGCTTTTTCTTCTCCGGCGTAACAAGACCAGGTTTTTTCCCAAGGAACTCCTAATTTATTTCCCAGTTGAATTATTTCTGTTTTTTTGAGATGAATTAATGGAGAATAGATCGAGATGGGATTTCCTTCTCGGCCTTGTTTGGTTCCCAGTGTAAACACCTCTTGCATGGCGGCGATGTAGTCGGGACGACAATCAGGATAACCGGAATAATCCAAAGCATTGACTCCAATATACACTCGACTGGCGTTAACAGCTTCGGCGTAGCCCAAAGCAAAGCTTAAAAAAATGGTATTGCGGGCGGGAACGTAGGTAATGGGGATATTTTCACTCATTTGATCTAAAGAGCGATCGCGAGGTAAATCCATTTTGCGATCGGTTAAAGCCGATCCGCCCCATAAACTCAAGTCAAATTTTACCACTTGATGTTGGACTACTCCCGCAGTTTCGGCGATTTGTTGGGCGGACAGGAGTTCCCGTTGATGGCGTTGCTGATAGTCGAAGGAAATGGCGTAACAGTCGCAGCCATCGGCTTTGGCCTGATAGAGAACGGTTGAGGAATCCAATCCCCCCGATAGTAATATAACGGCTTTCACAGTTTTGGGTTTTTGTTGTTATTTTCCTTATTTTCGCTTTTCTGCCCGTGATTTTAACAAAAATTAATCAAGTTGACGGAAGAGGAGGAAGTTAAATTTTGACGAATGTTTTTTACGGATTGCCGTACAAATTGAAAGATTACTTCATATTTTCTGGGGGAAATGTTCGTTAAAATACAAAGTAAGACACAATAGCAGTGTTGAGGTATTATCTCATGGCAGCATTATCTAAAGTCGAATACAATCCTTCTCGTTGGTTAACGGTGATTTTGGTAACACTCGCCCTGTGGATGGGCGGGAGCTTGGTTTTGGATTTCGTGATTATGCCGAGTATGTATATGACCGGTATGATGAATGAATCCGGGTTTGCATCTGCGGGTGCAATGATTTTTTCTGCTTTTAATCGGGTGGAAGTCGTTTGTGCCGCAGTTGGATTAACCGGCTTGATGGCGTTAGGAATTACCTTACCGGAAGGGTTTAGTAATCGCATTCGCACGTTGAGTGTTTTAGCATTGGGTTTGTTGGCGATCGCGTTAACTTACACCTATGCTTTAACGCCGCAAATGGCTTCTTTAGGGCTGAATCTAAATCTATTTAATCCGGTTGTGGAAGTTCCCTCCGGAATGAATCAACTCCATTTCAGTTATTGGGGCTTAGAACTGATTAAATTAACGGTTGTGGGTGTAGTTTTAGGTTGGTGTATTCGCGCAACTCGTAGCGAAGCCGTTAATCAATAATTGAGTTTTCTGTTTTAAGTCAATAACAATGTTAACTTATTTCAAATCTCTTCTCTAAAAGAGGGGGAAAGAAGAAACGTTTTTCGACCATTCTCTTTCCCTCTCTTTCTCTATAGAGTTCTACAGAACACTTTCAGACATTTTTAACCAACGGCATCGGTTAATCAATAGGTTGACCAAAATCGAAGAAGGATTTTACCCCGAATCATCGCAGGGAGGATGAAGGGAATATTAACTGCCTTGAGCAGGCACTGTTTAGAAGCCCCGGTCAAGATAAGGAGTTTAATCCTTACAGGCAAAGGGTAAGCATTAAATACCGTTAACATCCTTCTCCAACATCGATGAAGCGCCTATTGTCCCTGATTTGTCTACTCGGCTTTGGAGCCAGCCCCATCCTAACGTTCTCCACTGCCCTGTCTGCAACTGCCCAGACTAAGCCCAGAGAAATCTCAGCCTTCTGTGAGAATGAGCAAATGGTCTATGCCTTTGCTCAATGGACAAGACTGCTTTCGGAGCAGGTTGCTCCCAACCCTACATCCTCGGTTTTGCCAGCGGAGATCACGCAAATGCTCAACCTGCTGAAAACAGCTGGGCAGACTCCGCGCACCACCCAACTCGCCATCGATCGCTTGACGCTAGTGGGCGATCTTCAGCAACCGCCACTGTTGCTGAGTCTGATTGAACGGACTCCGGCCGAGGAGCGATCGCAACTCCTTCCAGTGGTTGAGCAACTCGTCACCCTAGCCAACAGACTCCCTCCAGGCTACAACTATGCCCAAAGCCGCGCCCTGATCACCGCCGCGATCGCCTACCACAAATTAAATCAACCTTCGCGCAGTACACCCTTACTCCAACAAGCCAATAAAACCGTCGTTGGAATAGGAGTTCCCGCACTGAAAGCCGAAACCCAGTGGCGGCAGGCGGAAGCTTGGTTTGCCATTGGTCAAAAGTCCTCTGGAGAAGCCAGCCTCGCCGCCGCCACAGCAACAGTCAAAACCCTGTCCCCCAAATCCCCTCCCCTCAACAACAACCTCCCCGAACAGTTGATCGATAGCTATCTGCGTCAGGGGCAATGGTCTCAAGCGGAAGCGGCGGCGCGAGCAATTCCTATGCAGACCCAACAAAGTCAACAACTGTTTCGGATTGCATCGGCTTATCTACGAGCCAAACAACTCAAACCCGCTCAAGCCCTGTTCGACAAGACCATCGCCCAATTGCTGAAAACTCCGGGTATTGCCCAGAGTAATTTAGCTTCGATCGCGACAGAGGGCATCATTTCCTTTGCCCAAGCAGGGGGTGTGACTACAGCGACTCAGGCGGCGAAACAGTTACCGAGCAATCGGCCGGCCCTGCGTGCAAAAGCTTGGTTGGCGATCGCCGGAGAAGCCCGTCAGCAAAAGCGGCCCAAAGAAGCGGCCGAAGCTCTCGAACAGTTGATTACTGCGGGTAAAATCGGTCAAAAACAGGGGTTCGGCTCCGGTTTTGGCACCCTCAGCGATGTCGAATGGAGTGGCTCGCTCTACACTCTCAGCCGCAGTCAGGGATATGTTCCCGAAATGGTCCAGTTTATCGAACGACTGAATCTCAAAACCCAAGCTGTCGAGTTTCTGATAACCGAAGCCGTTCAGGCTAAACGCTATGACGAAGCCCTACGACTGATTCCCAAGCCGATGCGGATTGTTCTTGATGTGGGAGTGTATGATGTACAGGACAGTTGGCGCTGGTGGGTTGCTACTGTTTCCGCCGTCTCAGGTGAACCCCAGCCGCTGATTGCTCTGAGTGAGGAGATTTTACCCAAAGTCGGAACCAGCGATCCGATAGAGTTGTCGGCCTGGAAGATTTCCGATACTTTGGGTATGTACAAACCCTCTAGCAATAGTCCGCCCTACTTTCTCACGGATATTCCTCCCGCTCCCTTCCTTCCAGAAGACATGGCGATACAGGCGATTTCGCTGCTTCAGGAACAGGGACAGACAGAACTGGCTGGTCGGCTCAGTACGGCGCTGGCAAACCAAGCCGAAGAACTCCTCAATCGCCAGCCAACTGTTAAGCTGTATGCGGAGCAGCATCCGATCCTGTGGGTACATAACTTAGAGCGCTACCTCCGTCGTCAGCAGCAAACCTCAACGGCCGATCGCCTCTATGCCTTGCAGGTCAATTATCTCAAGCAGATTGAAGATTTGCAGCAACGGGCGGCGCTCGTACCGTTTAGTTCCAGCTTGGATGATCCACGAGGGGCGATTACCCATTTTATCGAGTTAGCCGAAGCTGTGGGCGTCGCCGACCAAACTCAGATGGCTAAACGAATTTTTGAAGCTGCCGTATTTTCCGGTCAGACGGATATAATCACCGAATGGTTGCCCCGCGCTCAGTTGTCTCCCCGCGAGCAGGCTTCTATAATGGTCCAGCGTGTCAGGATGCTTGGGGTTTCACCGGAGAAGGTTGTCTGGTATGACCAAATCCTCAAACTGATGCAGGAGCAACCCGAGAAGGGTTTGTTAATTGATAACTATGAGTTGAATTCTATGATTGAAAGCTATCTTTTTAACGGACAGATAGATCAAGTCAAACAAGTGATTTCTTTGATCGATGATTCATCGGAAGCGAGAAGATACCAACAAAGATTAGATTGCTTAACTCCAACGATAATCCCCAATTCGCTTTAGCGGAAATGCGGCGCGTTGCAACGTTAGAAAACAATTCTAACAGCCATCAAAAATTAACCGAAGATTCGGAAAATTGACATCGGTCGGGGAATTCGAGTCTGTTGACCCCGAAGAACAGCATCTCTTTTTGTCTGAAATATTATTGATTGAATTTCTAGGGTTCTCCCGATATCATCGTTTGACATCCTCTCCGCCGTAAACGACGGGGATTCCAAATCTCACGATTTGGATTTCCTCTAACTACCTCGTTGACTTACTTGATTGGGTTTCCCCGCTCAAGCAGAGGCCAGTCTCTCCGGAGGCGTTGATTTCCGTCTGCCCGACGGTATTTGATAGCTGTTTTAGTGCAGATTTTAGAATGTTTTTGGCTGCATTTTCATCCCGGTCTGCAATATACCCGCAGTGAGGGCATTCGTGAAGTCCGGGTACTGAGAGTTTTAACAACTTTCTCGCCGCAATTTGAGCAGTGAACAGAGGTATATGCGGGTTCAACGGCTACAACCGGAACCCCATAAATTCTGCCAAAATACTCCAACCCTTCTCGAAATCGAACCCTCGCGGCATCGTTTATTGATTTGGCTAAGTGATGGTTTTTAACTAAATTGCGTATCCGTAGGTTTTCAATCGCTACCAAGTCGTTAGACTGGATGACGTGTCGGGCCAATTTACAAACCCAATCATTACGCCTGCGTGAAACCCTTAGATGCGCTCTACCTAATCTGTTTCTGGCTTTTTTACGATTTTGACTTCCCGAGTGGGTTCTTGATAATCTGCGTTGCAACTTTTTAATTTTGCGTTCATCTTTTCTCAAAAACCGAGGATTGTCTATTTGATTCCCAGAACAATCAGTGTAGAAATAGTTTAAACCAACATCTAATCCTGTCTGTTTTCCTGTGAGTTCTTTTTTCTCCTCTCGTTCGTAGTCTATCAGGAATTGTGCGTCCCGACCCGTCATGCTTTCTAATTACCCTAACCCGTTTGATTTGGTGGATTTGATAGAAGTGCAGGTTTCGGCTTCCCCAGAGTTTAAATGTACCTGCTTGAAACTTGTCTGAAAAGGTTAAATAGCGCCTATCCTCAGATAGTTGACCGCCTGATGTCTTGTACTCAACAGAGGCTCGAACTTGGTATTTTTTAAACCGAGGAAACCCTTTTTTGCCTGGTATCTTTTGCCGACAATTTTTGTAGAACCGTTCAATGGATGCCCATGCTCTTTCTGCGTGTGCGAGCCCGTGCCATAGAATTTAGCTTGCCAACCCAAGGAAACTCCGGGTTGTCTGACAGCAGTTTGCAGTAGGCATAAGCATCGTTACGACTTTTAACTTGACTCGGGAAACGAGTCATCGCAGGCACCGCCTTTTCAAGGCGGTGTACCGATGA
>JAYKHV010000106.1:0-91118 GCA_035285085.1 Lyngbya sp.
TAAACCAGCCTGGAATCTCGGTCTATGCTTGTCAGTTAGAGGGACAACTTACGTTGTTTCCAGACACATAGATTAGGGATAAAGCCCACGCCATAAGCTTTGCGTTGGCGATGGGTAGTTTACATTCGTCTTCATATTCATATTCGCCCTCACCTTCAAATAAGCCTAAGGCACCCCCAACGCCTTTGAGAATGTTACCGAGAAATTCTTCGCCTTCAAATTCGTCTTCAAATTCCCCTTCAAATTCGTCTTCAAATTCGCTCTCAAATTCGTTTTGTAATGTTTCTCCGTCTAACATAAAGTCACTCCTTGAGTTGAGAAGTTATTTATTGCTAGTCATAACTTCAGATGCAATCAAGTAGCAGTCGCTTCTTTGAGTGACACATATTTTAGCTAGCACATTTGAAGGACAAGTTATACCGCTTCGCGGAAGTCACCAAGTCGTGATGTCAGTCGTCAGAAGTAGATAGGCTAAGGGTTTAGGCCAAATCATTTGTATTTCAACTTTAGAGAAATGGTATTACCCAAAGAAAATGGGTCTCAAGCCTTGCCATTCAGGGCAACTTTGTTCTATAATTAATAAGGTTTGAATCCTTCCTCCTATAGGGCGAAGAGGATGTCAAAGAGTCTCTTCTTGTTGGGCGTGAATCGCAACAACGGTGCTGTTATTAGGGTTTAATTCCAATAATTGTTCGATGACGGGGGTCACTCGCTACAGTGGTTTTATACTCAAAACCGATGTCTTTTAAAGCGGTTTCTACATCAAACGTATAAAAGTCATCACTCCAGGGTTCGGTACTTTTCATCAGCGTAAACAACACGGGCGGTAAATTCTGAATAACGGGAGATTTGGGATTATTATCAACAATTGCTAAACATCCACCCGGACGCAAAATTCTCAAGACTTCTTTGAATATATTTCGAGTAGCTTGATGGGGCAGTTCATGGATGATAAATTGTAGGGTAACTACATCAAAATAATTATCGGGAAAACCTGTATTTTCGGCGAGGGCGTGTTTCCATTCAATTTCGTTTTGAGTATCTTGATATTTAGCGACTGCTAACATATAGGGCGACAAATCTAAACCGATTGTCTGAACGTTTTGATTATAATTTTCTTTCAGATAACGGTGTAAACTTTGGGTGGAAATCCCCACAGAACAGCCCATATCTAAAACCTTATTCACAGATTGAGGTAAATAGTCTTTAAGAACATGATGAAAACTAGAACGTAATCTTTCGTGAGCGGTTTCCCAAGTCATCTTTTCATTTTTCCAAACTCTCAACCCCATCGAATAAGTTGCTGATTCGGCTTCAAATGCCGCTTGCCAACATAAATTTCCGGCTTCGTAAGCATGAAAGGGTTTTTGATAATAATCAGGATAAATAATATTTTTATCGTTTATTTCTGCAAATCTATTTTTCACGTCCGACGCTTCTAGCTGTTGATACTTGTTGCGCCACTGAATGCCATTTTTTTCGGCAGTTTTAATTAAAACTTGTCGGGCTTGACGTTTCATTACGCTGTAAATCGGTGGCGTTTGAATTAACACATTCACCAATCGAGATAATAAATCTTCCCCCGCCCAGTCTGGTTTAATTTTTGTGTTCATCGGTTATAAAAAAAGTAAAAACACACCCGAGAGTTTCATAAATTTAGAATAGATTAACTAAAAGCCAACTTGATAACAAGAGTGGGAAATGATTCCTCCTTGCTCCTCAATGACCCCATCGTTAATTATAGGCTTCAAGTTTAGCTCTAATCCCATTTCGGTTTAACAATTGTATCACTTCGTCGGCTTTATAACGACTTTGAAAAGCACCCGCTTGAATAATAGAACGTCCTTCAACGACTGTGCGAAACGCATCGGGAACAACCCTTCTGACTCGTTGATAAGCCCGTTCACTGTTATCCTCGACCACAACCCGATACTGTATACTTGCTCTTAAAGCGGTTGTCAGAGGGGTCAACTGACCTGTCCCTGGACTCGCAGATGGGCCAGTATTTAAACCGGGGGGAGTATACCCCTCGCCGCTAATGGGAATGCGGGAACCGGGAACCGGTAACACCCCCGAAGATAGGGCGGGAGGTTGGGAATTTTGGGGCGGATAGGGGTTTAACACGCCTCCGGTTTCGGGGGGCGGTACGGCGATGGGAATGGCGCTAGACTCGTTTTTACGGGTTGAGGAGAGGTTGGATAAAATTAAGGGTCGGCTAGAGGAGTTAGACCTGCTGGCGACAGGCGGACGAGGTGCGGGGGGCGGTGCGGATATGGGTTGAGTTTCCGGGGGGGGAACCGCAATGGCGACGGGACGAGCGTTGTCCGCAGGACGAGTATTGCGGAGGGAAGGGCGAGAAGTTGAGGGTTCGGGGATGAATACGGGTAAGGCGGCGCTGGTGTTGACCGGAGAGATAGCCGAGGGGTTATTAGAGGCGGTTTGACTCTCAGTAGACTCGTCATCACTCACCCGGCTAGCGAGAAGTTGTTGGGCGATGGGTGAGGGCGCATCGGGGGCGCTATAATTGCCGCTAACTTGGACTGAACCGGTGATATTGGTCGAGGCGAGTTGATTTCCGTAGGCTTGGATAACTTGGGTTTTGGTGCCGTTGTTGACATCATAACGGCCGTTGCTGCGGATAACGTTGTGACCGGGTTCGTTGCTATTTCCCAAGTCGGGTAACGCTTCGGCGATCGCCACAATTCCATCTCGTTCGTTGCGTTCGATATAATTATCTCTTAAAATCGGACGGGCGTTGGCTTGAATCACGACGCCATCTTTGTTATAAATAATCCGATTTCCAGCAATAAACGGAGCGGCGTTTTGGGAGACATTGATACCAAACCCGGTATTTTGAAATTCATTATTGCGAATTTCCGGGCGAGCAGAACCAAACACGGTAATGCCGTTGGCACCATTTTTGTTAAAGTTATTTTCTTGAATTAACGGCGCACTGCTTCCCACAATAGAAATACCATCGTGGGTATTGCCTGTAAAGGTGTTATTTGAGATAATCATCGAAGCCGATTCTACCCATAATCCATAACCTCTGGGATTGGGATTGGTAATGGTAACACCGCTAATTCGCGCACCGTTGGCACCAAGAACCGCAATATCCTGTTTGGCAAAGGTGCGGCTGGTATAGAAACCGCCCCCATAGATGATAATCCCTTCTCCGTGACTGTTGGGGTTGCCTTGAATGGTGATATTCGCTGGCAACATTAAGGGAAACTGTTCTCCAGTTTGGGCGCTGTAGGTCCCGGGTGCGAGGATAATCGCGGTATTGGGTTGAGCAAGGCTGATGGCTTGAGTAATGGTTCTTAACGGAGACTGCTGGGAACCGTCACCCCCATCATCCCCGGTGGAAGCACTCACGTAAATGATGTTCGTGGGTGTATTGGCTGACTGGGGGGTTTGAGCCACTTGTTGGGTGAGCAACGGTTCTGCTAAAGTCGGGTTTGCATCTAGGTAAACGCTCAAACCGGCGATCGCAGCGAGTAAGAACGACAAACGCTGAAATTTTTTTACACTCCATAGTAGGTGAACCGACTCACAGTTAAGGTTAGACCGATGAGGTTTGAGAGAAAAACAGTTCAAAGCGGTCGTTCGATGGGTTAGCTCAAACGGTTGATTGTCAAGCTTGAGATGATGTGAGGTAGATTCACAGTTTCGGTGGGATGCTGAACTCACGGCGGTACTCCGACAAACTGTTGTAGAATTGCCAAATCCGATCAGAAATTGGAATTGCGTCAAGTATGCCCTATTATGGGACTGTTTGAAAGCCTCAGTCATTAATTTATTCCGTTAAGAATTTTTAAGGTCTGTTATCCCTTTTACCTGTTGCCTATTCCCTGTTGCCTGTCGGAAGCGCTATAGTAACCTGCGGTTATTTTGTAATCGGGTAACATAAATACAGATTGAGGTGGGCTTGATGGGCGATCAACAGAGTTGGGATAAACGGGTACAACCCGCCCTCTGTCGCATTCTAGACGCAAATTTAGATCGCGCTCGTGAGGGAATGAGAATTATTGAAGAATGGTGTCGCTTTGGACTCGATAGCGCCGAGTTGGCGGATGAGTGCAAACAGTTGCGACAAGAATTGGCTCACTGGCATACAATGGAATTGCGTCTATCTAGAGACACTCCGGGCGATATGGGGACGGAGTTAACCCATCCCGGTGAAGAAAAACGCTCTGGGATTGATAGCGTCTTACAGGCGAATTTTTGTCGCGTTGAAGAAGCCTTGCGGGTACTCGAAGAATACGGCAAAATTTATCACCCGGATATGGGTGTCTCGTTTAAGCAGATGCGCTATCGAGTTTATACCCTCGAAAGTCGGTTGTTGGCTTATCGACGTTATCAACTCCTCAATGATGCTTATTTGTATTTAGTGACTTCTCCATCGGATAAAATGTTCTCGATAGTGGAAGCTGGGCTGCAAGGCGGGTTGAAATTGGTGCAGTATCGAGACAAACAAAACGATGATGAAACTCGCCTGAACAATGCTGAAAAACTCTGTGAACTTTGTCATCGTTATGATGCTTTATTTATTATGAACGATCGCGTTGATTTGGCGATCGCTTCTAACGCCGATGGAGTTCATCTCGGACAAAAAGATATTCCCATTAGTTTAGCGCGTCAGTTACTTGGCCCGCAACGAATTATCGGACGTTCAACGACAAACTCCCAAGAAATGCAAAAAGCAATTGACGCCGGTGCCGATTATATTGGAGTCGGACCTGTTTATGAAACGCCAACGAAAGCAGATAAACCGGCTGCGGGGTTAGACTATGTGCGTCATGCGGCTGAAAATTGTACGATTCCCTGGTTTGCCATTGGCGGAATTGATATGAATAATTTCGATGATGTGATGGCGGTTGGCGGCGAACGCATTGCGGTCGTTAGGGCGATTATGCAAGCCGAACAACCGACTTTGGTCACGCAATATTTTCTGTCTCAACTGACCCGAGTTCAAACCTTAAGGGCTTACAATATTTTACCCAATCCTTCATAGAATCCTTGATCAAATAAACCCTTCAACTCCTATGTCCGAACCAATACAACTTCAGGTTAACGGAGACGTAAAAACCTGTTCTCCTCACACCAAATTACCCGATTTCTTAGAACAGATGGGGTTAAATCCCCGTTTGGTAGCCGTCGAATATAACGGCGAAATTTTGCATCGACAATTTTGGGAAACCACAGAAATGAAAGCGGGAGATGTTCTAGAAATTGTCACCATTGTGGGCGGGGGACTTCCGATTAAATCAACAGGTTAAAGTCTAATTTCAAGTTAATTATAGAGGGCTTGAGTGTTAGAAACGGATAGGTTTTCTGCATAGGAAACTCCCGCTTGCATCACAAAAACAGAACAAGAAGCGTGATGTAAAACATAACTGCTGACACTCTTTAAGAGTAATTCTGACCATTTCATGCGGGTTCGTCGTCCAATAATGATTAAATCTGCACCCCAATGTTTGGCTTGCTCACAAATTGACGCACAGGGATTTCCGACTTGATATTTGTATTCGACAGAAACGCCTTCAGAGGTTGCTTGTTCCCGGTAAGTTTGTAACCAATGGCGAACTTGCTCTAGTTCCTCTGTCCAACGTTCTGGACAACATTTTTGGAGAGTGGTGTGTAAGTTCACATTTCCTAAAGCTCCAATTCCCACTAAAGGATTAATTTTTTCTTCGTTCTCCCAAGAAATACAATGAAATAACATCAGGTGACTTCCTTCAGTTTTGGCGAGTTTTATCGCCTGTTGAAATACAGTTTCTGCTTGGGGAGATGAATAATCAAGTGCAACTAAAATTTTTTGAAAAGCCATTTCTTTTTCCTCTATTCAGATTAAATGTTTACGCTGAATTCTATCTTGAAAAATGCTAACTTTTTCTCAAAATGAGATTACCCATCAACCCGATTTTCCATTATCTCTTCTACATTGCCACTCTACACCCACGAGAAACCGAGTTTTTGAGTCTGTTTGAGGTGAAAGGATTTTTTAGGAATAAATTCAGATTTCCATTGAGAATTGGTAGCTTAGTCTACAGATTCATTAACAACTACCTTCATTGTCGCTGAAAGTGGAGATTTTTGATAGCTATTTTAAGTTTATTTACAAACCCTAGTCAAAACTTGGACTTTATGTTTATCAGAACAAACTCTCAGCATTCAAGACATATAATTTTCTCTCTACAAAGAAAAAAACTAACCCTAGAACTCTGGGTTAGATAGGATTTCAACTCAGACAAATGGATTGTATTAAATTGGCTTTATTTTCTCTACACAAACAAAATCTTTTTAAGGTAAAATCTGCTTAGTCTTCCAGCCAATCTTCACAGCCAATCAAATCAATTATCCGATCTCGCAGTAAAAAGTCATTGTCTTCTAATTCACACTCAACACATTCCCAGTCTCGGGAGGGAATATATTGACAAAGGGTGTAAATGGGTTGATGACAGCACAAAACTCCCTGACAAACCAGGTGACGGGCTTCATCTTTGATGAGATCAATTGAATAAACTTTAGTTTGAAGCATCGTTCATCCCTCTCCCCTGAATTAAAAACAATCAACTCGCGTAATTTCAACTCGGCTCACCAGTCCCGAGCAAAATTACTCAAATCAACATTTAATTTACAACTTAATTTTCCTCTAGATTGAGCAATTTTACGGGGTTCGTTTATGATTTTTAACAGAAGATTTTCAGCTTAAATCTTGCCCTTTTTCAAAATCCGTGTTAAACTGTAGTTACAGTAGTATATTGGGGTATTCTTTGCTTAAAAAAAGTAATCCCAATTCATTGAATAGTAAAAGCGGAAAGACCAGGCACAATAAAAGCTGTGCCTCGCAAGAGATAAAAAAGGCTAACTGGGCTTTGCTAATTGGGCTTTAGCAGTTTGCCAAAGGGCTTCTAATTCTTCTAAAGAGTATTCAGACAAAGGGCGATCGCAAGCATTTTCAAGCAAAGAAAATCGCTGAATAAACCGCTGATTAGTACCCTGTAACGCCGCTTCGGGATCGAGTTCAGACCATCGGGCTAAATTAACTAAAGTAAATAAAACATCCCCCAATTCCGCTTGTTGATTAGCTTTTTCTTCGTGTAAAAGTGCGTGTTCAAACTCGTCTAATTCTTCGTGAAACTTCTCCCAAACTCCCTCAATATTATCCCACTCAAAGCCAATAGATGCAGCTTTTTTTGAAATTTTCATCGCCGCCATCAACGGCGGAAGTTGACGGGCATAGCGACTAAGTTTAGACGATAACAGTTGAGTTTCTGGGTTTTCTCCCTTTTCTGCGGCTTTAATTTGTTCCCAATTTTGATGGACTTCTTCTACTGTTTCCACTTCAACTTCTGCGAATACATGAGGATGACGGCGAATTAACTTTTCGGTAATGCGGTTGGCGACATCTTCGAGGGAAAATTGTTGAGACTCGCTAGCAATTTGGGCTTGTAAAACCACTTGTAGCAATAAATCTCCTAATTCCTCCGCGATCGCTTCGACATCGCCACTGCGAATAGCATCCACCACTTCATAAGCTTCTTCGATGACATAGGGAGTCAGGGTTTGAGGCGTTTGGGCGAGATCCCAAGGACAACCCCCATCCGGCGATCGCAACTGGGCAACAACATCAATTAAACCTTGTAAAGCGGTTAAAGTGGGCGATAAAGCTTGGGGATGGGAATTTTGAGATTCAGACATAAGTGATGGCGTTGTAGCATTACTAGAAAAGCTTAAAACATATTCTTAAAAATGTGTACTCTGAGAAAGCGGGTTTCTATTCCAAATGTCTAGGGTGCATCATTTCAGTCACCAGTCACCAGTCACCAGTCACCAGTTTTAACAGTTACCAGTAATCAGTGTACCTCCCTCCAAAAAATATTAATAAGATGAATTCCAGATAAACACTCCCTCAGAAGTTGCCATTGCAAATAAATTCCCTTGTGGGCTAAATAAATTCTGTTTTGCATTGTAAATTGCCATTGGAGAAACATTGGGCGGAAAAACCAAGTTAAAAGTCTCATTATTTCCCACCTTAAAAAAGCTAGCCCCCGCCACTTCTCCACTTGCAAAATAAGTTGTTCCATCTCCAGATAAACTTCTATTTCTGCTGGTTCTATCTACAGGTAAACCAAAGTTAAATCGTAACAATCCTGTTGACATCTCCCAAACTCGAACATTAGTATCGATGGGAAAACCGCCAACAAAACTTAAAACTGAACTCAGCAAAAATTGACTATCCAGGCTAAAAGCGATGTTATCAATAACTGTTTCTTCGTTCAATGTATAGAGTAATTCACCCGTGCTAACCTTCCAAACTTTAACCTCTCCTTGAGTGTTAGAAGTCGCTAAGGTTTGATTATCGTGACTAAAAACCAGTTTTGAAAGTTTCGGAGTAATCGTCAAAGTTGTAATTTTTTTACCCTGCTTGATATCCCAAAGTTGAAGTTCTCCACTGTCGGGACGTTGGGGATTGATACTTTCTGTAAATGTCGCTAAAATCTCTCCGTTGGGGCTAAATTCTAACAAAGTTAAAAAGTTTTCATTCAGAATAAAATTATCCAAGACTTGAATATTTTCTAAGTTTTGAATGACTTTACTGGTGCGATTTAATACTTTTAGAGTGAGTTGCTTTGTTTCGGTGTTATAATCGTAAAAAGCGATAACCTCCCCCGTGTTATTGATGGCAAAACTCAGATAAGTTTGATTGCTATCCTCTGCAATAACCTCAACAGTTTCTAAGGTTTTAACATCCCAAAGTTTAATTTCGCTTTTGGGTTGATAACTCCCGAGAACTTCTTCGTTATAACTCCAAGCAATTGCTGTTGAAGGTTGAGATAATGTCCGATAAAGTTGGTTGTTTTTCCAAGGGTTAGCCGGAAGAAAATCGGGAGAAATAACAGGTTCGATAATCAGTTGAGAATCTACTCGATCTATTTGTCCCGGTTGTAAACGAGATTGGGCAATAAAAACAGCAATTTCCGCCCTTGTTGCGGGTTTATTTGGTGCAAGTTGTTTAAAATTGCTATTCGGAACCCGAACAATAATTCGCTTTTCTAATGTTGCTGCAACACCAGAATAAGCATAATTCGGAATATCTTCTGCATCCTCAAACAGTTGACTAAAAGAGTTGATGAGTTGAGGATTAGCTTGCAAATTTAATCCACTTGCTAACGCCACCCAAGCTTGAACCCGAGGAATATTTTGTTGAGGTTTGAAAACTCCTCCCGGATAACCAGAAAGAAACTGACGTTCATAAGCCCAACGAATGGCTTCAAACCCCCAAAAATTCGAGGAAACATCGGCAAATTTAATCGCTTGTCGTTTGGCTGGAAGTTCGGGAAAGGCTTTCTTTAAAGCGGCTGCAAATTCCGCCCGTGTCATTAATTTATCAGGTTTAAATGTGCCATCACGATAACCGCTAAATAAAGCAGCAAACCCCAATTCATTTAAACAGTTTTGCGCCCAGTGATCGTTAATATCTGACCAGATGTTATCCAGAACTGGACTAAGCAAAGCTTGTTTTGTTGTTTCTTTTTTCATTATTTTAACTTAATAAATATCTAAAAAAACGAGAGGCGGTTGACTAAAATTAACCCATCTCTACAAATTTTACTGTTAATCTTCGGGAAAAAATTTAATGTTTTTACAAGAAATTAAATCGGGATTATCGATAAACAGGTTGCGGTTTCCTTGCAGTTTTTCGATGCGATCGTTGCGAACTCTTTCGGCTTCATCAACCGGATCGGTACAATGCCAAGCTGTTAATAAGTCTTTGAGTTCATCGTCACCTCCCGGAGGCGCAATTTTCGCCCCATATTCTTTGTTCATGTAAAAGACAGAACGGGCGATATTTCCTCTGGATATTGGACGAGGTTCTACTAATTCCTGTTTTCCGTTTAGTTCAAAATCACAATCTTGAATTGTGGAATTTCCAGGGATAATTGCAAAGCTATAACTGGCTCGTTTACTGTTATAATAGGTTAAAGAAGGATAGAGGTTGTGTAAATCTGCTTCCATGCGGTTAAAACGTTCGCTAACTTTGCGACATTTTTTGCGAGACGTTCCTGCACAACCTGCGGCTTCTTTCATCCAAGATGCGGGATAAACGTGTTCGATATTAAAAGCCCTATCGCCTGGGGTAAAACGTTCACCACAGTAAAGTTCTTCTCCGCCTTTTGAATACAATTCTCCCCAAAATAAATCTTGGGCTTTGTCATAGTTGCGAATTTGAGTTTGATCGGCTAAAGCTGGAGTTGTAAACGACAGGATCAAGAGTAAAATAAAAGCAGCAATTGTTTTCATAAGTTAAGGAATTTTCGAGTAGGGGTGTGATAGAGTTTGTTGAACAGATGCGATCGCGAAACCTCCTGTCTACTTCAAGGGTCAACTGAGTTTTACCGGAAAAAAATTTATTTTCCTAAACAGATATCCCAAAAACTCGGTTTCTATCAGAAAGTACATCTCAAAAACCCGGTTTCTTTGAGAAACCGGGTTTTTAATTCTAAACATAAGCTACGAACTGGAAAAGTTGATTGTTATATTACTTTTAAGAATTTCAAGCGCCGCCCGATCGCACACTCCTATTTCTCCTAAAGCTTGTCGCATTTCTTGATAATCTGCTTGCATTTTTTGACGGCGTTGGGGATTGTTTAAAAGTTCCATTGCTTCCGAAACAATCCTTTCAGGCGTGGCTTCTTCTTGGAGTAATTCGGGAACAATTGATTTCATTTGAACTAAATTGGGCGGTGACATAAACGGAATCGAAAATTTGAGGATATTTCGCGCTATCCAAGCCGTTACCGGACTCACCCGATAAATGACAACTTGCGGCACATCTAACAAGGCAATTTCTAAGTTAACCGTTCCCGATTTTGTAATCGCTAAATCGGCGGCGGCTAACACCTTTAAAGTCTGATTTTGGTCGGTTTCACTTGTCACTAATTTTGCATTTAAACCGAACTTTTTGATTGACTTTTCCAGAGAATCTTGGTATTCTTGTAGTGAGAGGGGAATCCAAAAGCGAACTTGAGGCAATTTCGACTGAATCATTTTCGCCGCCTCAAACATGACTGGCATTAAATACTTGATTTCTTGCCAACGGGAAGCAGGTAAAAGGGCGATCGCAATTTCATCGGATGGAATGCCTAATTGGGTTCTCGCTTCTTCTCGACTAGGAGCGGTTTGCATCCGATCAATTAAGGGATGACCCACCCAAGTTACATTTGCTCCTTTCTCTCGAAAATAACGGGCTTCTTCGGGAAAAATGGCTAACAGTCGGTTGGTAATTTTAACAATTTCGGCGGTATTTCCCGAACCCAAAGACCACACCCATTCTTGAGGAGCAATATAGTAAATAATCGGAATTGTTGAAAAATGATGTCGGATATAATTACCAATATTAATATTCGGCCCCATGTAATCAATTAAAATCACTAAATTCGGTGTATTTTGTTGTAAATACTCCTTAACTCGTCGCTGCATTTGCAGAGTGGGAAAGATATAAGGCAAAGATTCTAAAATCCCAACTGAACCAATACTTGTCGTATTTCCTAACAATTTCGCTCCGGCTTTTTCCATGCGAGTTCCGCCCAAAGCGGTAATTTCTAATTCCCAACCCAAATTTTCGGCTTGACGGTAAAGGCTTTCAATCAGCATCGCCCCTTGTAAATCTCCCGAAACTTCACCCGTACTGATTAAAATTTTCATAGAACTTAGGAAAATAAAAACAAATGTTTAACTAAATTGTTGTGCATAATAGCGAGCATATCGTTCGCCTTTTTCTAATAACTGATTGTGAGTTCCTGACTCAACAATTTTACCTCCTTCCATCACTAAAATGCGATCGGCCCGTCGTACCGTTGCCAAACGATGAGCAATTACAAATACAGTTTTATTTTGCATTAACCGTTCTAATGCTTCTTGAACTAAAGCTTCTGACTCTGAGTCTAACGCAGAAGTGGCTTCATCTAAAATTAAAATTCTCGGGTTTAATAATACCGCCCGGGCGATCGCAATTCGCTGTCTTTGTCCTCCGGATAAATTAACTCCCCGTTCCCCCACTGCGGTTTGATAGCCTTCGGGAAGTTGGCTAATAAATTGGTGAATATTCGCAACTTCTGCGGCGGTTTCCACCTCTTTTAAGTTATAATAAACTTGACCAAAAGCAATATTTTGAGCAATGGTTCCCGAAAATAAAATCACCTCTTGGGGAACAATCCCAATTTGTCGCCGCAAACTGCTAAATGTCACCTCTTGAATATTCACCCCATCAATTAATATTTTACCCGCCTGGGGATCGTAAAATCGGGGTAATAAGTTCACCAACGTGGTTTTTCCCGCCCCAGAAGCCCCCACTAACGCCACCATTTCCCCCGGTTGAACGGTTAAATTGAGGTTTTTTAAGACGGGTTTTTCCGGGGAATAACCAAAGTCAATATTTTGATATTCTACTTTTCCTTTAACGGATGGAAGTATAATAGCATCTGATTTTTCGCGGACTGTTGACGGAATAGCTAACAGTTCAAACAGGCGATCGCAAGAGGCTTCACCTTGTTTAAATTCGCTGTAATTACTGGTGGTTAAAGCAATGGGGTCAATTAATAAAGCAACGGCAGTGACATAACTAATAAATCCGGTTCCCGTGAGGTGATTTTGGGAGATTTGCCAACCGCCCAATAAGAACAAAAATACAACGCTCATTGCTTCTAAAAAACCCACAACCACAAACTGAATGGCTTTAATTTGTTCGGCGCGAAATTTAGCCCGTCGGTTGTATTCGGCTTCGAGAGAAAAGCGAGAAATTTCGTAATCTTGGGCGGAAAAAGCTTGTACTAAACGAATACCGTTGAAGACTTCTGTTAATAAAGAAGCGAGGTTAGACGTGCGGGTTTGACTGTGGCGACTGTAGGTCAGCAACCGTTCCCCAAACCAACCAATTAACACCGCCATTAATGGGGCAATAATGAAGGTGGCGAGGGTGAGTTGCCAGTTAATATAGATCATGTACCCCAACACCACAATTAATTGTAAAATGCAGGGAACAAACTGATGAAAAAATTTATAAATAACTTCACCGACGCGATCAATTTCTTCGGTGAGACGGTAGGAAAGATCGCCTGTTTTTGCGGTTTCAAAATAACCGACACTCAGTTGATGAAGGTGGGTATAAACTTGTTTTCTCAGATCGAGGGCGATCGCTAACGCCGCCTTTGCCATTAACGTATCTTGACCATATTGAACCGTACCCCGAATTAGAAAAATAATTGCAGCTAAACCGGCAAGTTGGGCGATCGCATAGACATCACCCTGACCAATATAGCCTGCAATTTCACCCACCAGCCAAGCCAAAAGCGGCCAAAATACCGTAAAACCGACGGTACAAGCTAAGGCTTTAGCAATGGTTTGCCAGTGGGGACGGAGAAAGGGGAGAAGTTGCCAATAAGACGACTGTTTCAAGTTAAAATCGCCAAAAGAACGGCTATTAGCATTAGCTTTTCAGGATTTGTCCTTTCTGTCAATCCTATAGATTATTATATATCGTGTAATGGAAGTAGGTCTATAAATATAAGTAATTCAGTACATAGGGTTTAAGTGAGGGTTAAATGATCAGGTTGTTTACTGACTTGATCGGCTAACTCAAGTAAGAATTGCCCACTAGAAACAATTTAGTTGGCAGCGGGTGAAACGATTCCTAAACCTTTATTTAGAATAAAAATAAATGCAAAAAATACCCCAATCAAAAAGAATATATGCTCGGCTCGCACTAGGAATTTTAAATTCAGTCTAATTTTCCCAAAATTTATAGGATAATGCAAAATACTTCGGTCTGATACATCATCATTGGAAAGGCTTTCAATCACACCAGAAATCTGGCTAATCAGAACAGTTGCAATAATTACGGAAAAAGCAAATGAAAACCAGCTTAAATGCAAAAAAACCTCGGGCATTTTTCTCATTCCATTGAAATTAAGTCGCTGCCACAAGAGAGTACAAATAGCTGTCTGAATGGTAAACAGCCAGGTACTCCACTCTTTCAGCATTTTGAGGGATTCCAATTTTGATACACCTTTATCCATGATCAATTCCCTTCTATTTTAAAGACTGAGTATTTTAACAGTTTGGGTTGGTCACTAAACGACTTTAGTTTTAGAATATAATAGAGATTTGGGTGAGCAATACCCACCCAACTAACCAACTAAATCATCTCCTTAATAGTCCCAATTATACTGGTTTCTTGGATTGTTGCGATCGCGATTGTATAGATAAACTCAACCCTTGTCAGCCCACCATAGACGCTATTTACCGAGCCAATGGGTAATTTGCAGTTGTTGGATGGCGATTGCGCGAAGCGCACGCGAAGCTTCCGCACCTGAAAACAGTGAACACCTGACCAGTGAACAGTTTGAACTTTTGTAAAAGCGACTCGATCTCAAATCTAAATGCACATTAGCCGATCAATATTTCTTGGGCGTTGAAAATTATTCGTTTTTCTTTTCTCAAAGTGATTGTCAAAATATAATTTTTTCTTTAGAGTTAAGTTGTGCCTTTTACCCTCTAGACAGAACTGCTCTAGAAGTGAGGCCAAATTAGTTAAATCTAATCAAAACTATCAGTTTCTTTAAATTTTAACCGCAATAGGCGACGGACTGGGGAATTGGCGCGATCGAAGGATTACCGTTGATCGAATTGGGGGTTTCTCGAATTTGTAAATAAATGTTAAAGTAAAAAAGTAAAGGCTGAAAAGCGCGTCCAAGGAGGGAAGCTGGCATAGCTGCAACACCAGGACGTACTACACAAAGGACTTATTATGATACCGCAACCGATCTTCAACAATCGCGCTCTAAATGAATCATTCTATCAAGCTTTAGTCAATCGCTTTCACGATTCCTTGAACCTGGCGACACAAAGCCGGCTGGGAGAATGTAGTTATGGGATGGCACCGAGTCCCACCGGAGTAATGACCTTTATGATCATCGCCCCTTCTCGGCCGATCGCAGAACAACTGATTCAAGAGATCCATTCAATCTTGGAACGAGTCAGTACCCTGATGGCCGGTGTCGGACAAGTCGCCGTGTGCATTGCACCCTCCCAAGAAGGAGAAGAGCGTTCAGACTCCTCGAAAAAATCTGAACACTCTCATCAAGTTCTACCCCGCCACATGGCTTGTAAAATCTTTCCGATTTCTTCAGAGGAAGACGCTTAAGAGCGCTCGGCGAGATGCGGTGACTTGGAATTGTTCGTGCTGACCACTTCTCGAACCCGATAAATGGGTCGATTTTGAGACTCGTGGTAAGTTCGCATTAACACCTCAGCCAATAAGCCAAAACTAAACAGTTGAACTCCAGTTAAAGTGAGTAAAACCGCGAGGATCAACAGCGGGCGATCGCCAATACTTTCACCTAAACCGTATTTGAGGAAGGTTAAGTATAATCCCGAAAGAACCCCAATCAACAGCGAGAGCAAGCCCAGTAGCCCAAAGACGTGCATGGGCCGAGTGAGGAACTTTTTAATAAAGGAAATCGTCAACAAATCCATCACCACTCGGAAGGTGCGATCCAAACCATACTTACTGCGACCGAACTGACGAGCATGGTGACGCACGGGCATTTCTGTAATTCTTGCCCCTTCGATCGCCGCCAAAGCCGGCAAAAATCGGTGTAGTTCTCCATAGAGTTTGAGATCGGCGGCCACCTCAGCCCGATAAGCTTTTAAAGAGCAGCCATAGTCATGGAGTTTGACACCGGTCATCCGTCCGATTAACCCGTTAGCAATTTTTGAAGGCAGAAGTCGCGTCAAAGCAGCATCCTGTCTGTTCTTACGCCAACCGCTCACCACATCGTAGCCTTCAGCGAGTTTATCGAGCAGAATGGGAATATCAGCCGGATCATTTTGCAAATCCCCATCGAGGGTGACAATTACCTCTCCGCGAGAATGATTAAATCCAGCCGACATCGCCGCGGTTTGTCCATAGTTGCGTCGGAGAATCACCGCTTTTAAAATCGGATTGGTAGCGGCCAGTTGTTTGAGTAAATCCGTCGATCCGTCTCGGGAACCATCATCGACACAAATTAATTCATAAGTTAAACCCGTGCTGAGTAAACTGGTTTGAATGGCATCAATGAGTTTAGGTAGACTCTCAACCTCATTGTAAATCGGCACAACAATTGAAACCTGGGGTTGAGCGAGAGTTTCACCGGAGAGAGTTGAAGAAGGGAATTGCTCTACTGAGGTTGGTAAAATATCCATAACTTGTTATTTCAGCAATTAATGACGGGTTGAGGTTTAGGATGGTCAAACTTGCAACGATCGCATCGGCTAATCTGCTTCGGTGGAAGCCGTGAGTCTATGCTCAACGAAACTGGATGTTGTTCTCAATTGAGAAAACAATTAAATTCTCAAGTTCGGCTTTATGGGGGACTATCCGTTGAGGAAATCACCTGTGAACCGTTATCCGAGCCGGACTTAGATGAGCGGGTTGGAGTAGAATTCGGTCTTCTCAGAGAAACACCCACCCAAGAAGCTTCGAGACTTTTAAACACTTGACGATCTTTGACCTCAAATGACTCTCCGAGCAGAATCTGAGTTAATTGATCCATTTCGGCGGTTTGTTTGCAATAAGACCAGCATAATAACCAGAGGCGATTAGGAGTAGAGGAAGATTCACCCTCGCCAAGTTGCACCCGAAAAGCCTCCCGGTCGGCTTGAAATCGGGGAATTTGATCTTTCGGCCCGACACGGTAGACTGGTAGCGAACCCTGATAGTAACGTTTAAAGGCGTAATCATAGCCCAGAGGCGGAGCATAAACCATAATTACATCGTTGGGCTGCTCGTTGGTGGTGATCATCTCTATTGCCCCTTTCCAATCTGTACGGTAGAGGGTACCGTAATAAGCCGATAGTCCTCCCGATACAGCAACGAAGTAGGCTACTGCTATAACAATACCCAACAATCGCCGCCAATGCCAAATAATCACAAAACCGGTGGCAAGTAAAATCAGGAAGTAAGGATCGACAAACAGTAAGTAACGGGGCTTCCAGATGGGATTGGAAATATAGGAAATGATCAGTGTACAAGCGGTGGGTAAAATTGCCCAAGCCGCCACCCAACGCAATTTTTCTGAACGTTCTTTATCGGCAAATAGTGAGAACAACCCGACCGCCATCACGCCAATTAACACCAGGGTAAAACCCGCATAAAACAGCAGCGTCAACGTTTGAGTCGAGAATAGACTGCTCAACAGGGAACTGTCACCCAATTCATTGTTTTCGAGTACAATTTCATTGGATTTGAGCAAGTGTCTCATCGGCCAGTAAACCGTCATTTGGGTCAGTTCACCGAGAATTAACACTAAACCCGGTTTGGAATATTCCGCGACGGTGGTTTCCATGTATTCGCCGTATTCGCCCCCTGCGGTCATCGACAACACTACAGGTAAAAACGAAAGACAGATTAACCCCATGCTAATCGCTGATACCACAAACCAATAGAGTTGTTTGCGGAACTGCCACGCTAATAAAATCGTATCCGGTAGTAAAATCAAGACATTATTGGCATTACTCAGGAGCAAACCAATTCGCGCCACCATCCACAAGCCCAAGGTCAGATAGGTTGGACGTTCCAGGAAATGACACAAAGCCAATGTTCCCGCCACACTCAAGAACATAATCGGCCCATACATCCGAATTTCTTGAGAGTGGTTGAGAAATAACGGCGATAGTGCCATGATTAAAGCGGCAATCACTCCCGTTGCTTGACCGACGACGCGACAGCCTAGCTGATAGGTTAACCAAATTGCACCAAGCGCAAACAATACAGACATTGACCTCAGCCAAGCGTCACTGCTGCCCAACTGCATCCAAATATGCAGCAGCATATAGAACAGAGGACGATTGTAGGGAAAGCTGAATTGAAAGTTTTCTGAGTCGCGAATACTGAGCATTTCATCATACAGCACGCTCTCAGTACCGAGTTGATAAAGACGCAAGACAATCGCCAATCCCATCACAATTGCGATCGGAAGCCATTGTCTCATCGGGGCGTCTTTCAGTAAATATTTGCTGTTGTACATACGTTGATGCCTATATCAAGTTTGATGATCGGTTCGATGATGAACTTGAAACTCACGCATTCGATGTTGGTGTACCCGGGGAAGGCAACTCTGGGAGTTTTACTCTACATCAACCCACCATCAGCGCTATCTTTGTTGAGTCTATTGGCTATGACTTTGCAGTTTTTGCCTCCTCCAAAGATGTCACCCGAGTTCAACTGAACCTCCACCTCTTCCGTTCTACTCGAAATTTTTCACCGTTCCAAATATTGTTCTCGGGTTGTCTTCCCCATCAAACCTTTGGGGTTGAGATGGGAAAGGGATCTCGGTAGACTTTCAGTGGAAATCCGCTCATTTTGAACATTGGACAATGGCTTGCCAAATGATGTTTTAAAAACTAAATTATTCAACTCATTTTTGTTCAAAAAATATTTTCAAAGAAGCATTATAACTCACATCTTGCACCCAGAGTCAATCAGATCTGAGAAACGGGATAGATTGACGAAAAATATAGGCGATTCAGCTAAAAGCATTGGCCCTACACCCAGTTTCTGATACTGATCCAACATCTCAGTTATAACAAACCCAAGCTATGGGTTACAATTTTTAGAAGGCGGCCAAGTGAATCTAAATTGGCTCAAGAATGCAATGAATTGGCGGATAATCTTAGGGTTCATCAGGGCTATTCAAGCGGATGTTCTCCGTCTAAACTTGACAAAATCTTTAAAAAAAAGCGGGGAGTTTAAAGCTTTCATAAAGATGGCTCGTTTGGCGGAAAGTAGCTCAATCATGACTTCAGTATATTTTCTGAGTTAATGATAACTTAATTTTGCCGAGTCTAATCTGAAATCCCTTAATGTTTGCTACAGATCATTGATCGGGTGATGGGGAGGTGGGGAGGTGGGGAGGACCGGAGGTGGGGAGGACCGGAGGTGGGGAGGTGGGGAGGACCGGAGGTGGGGAGGACCGGAGGACCGGAGGTGGGGAGGTGGGGAGGACCGGAGGTGGGGAGGTGGGGAGGACCGGAGGTGGGGAGGACCGGAGGTGGGGAGAAACTGTTTACTGAAAACTGGCTACTCATAACTGGTGACTGGTAATGAGTGAGGCAGTGCGGTCTTGGTGGTTTCCATCAAGGAGCGCGAACTCGCGACTTGGCGGTTTCCGTCGAGAGCGAAGTTCGCAAGAGAGCAACTGCCGTTCGCGAAGCGTCTCCGAAGGAGATACCCGAAGGGTGACTGGTGACTGTAAACCCTGTTCCCTACCAAAAAAAGATTCCCGGCTTCGGGTAGAAACCGGGAGTTTTAATTGCTAAATTCTACAACTTAAATCAAAATGAGTCAGTTCTGTGTCAGTGAAAAGAACAAATTGTTATCAGTTGAGGAAAAATCTAATGTTCGGATCGATTTTGGGGGAAAGTCCGACCCGTATTTGATTATAGATTTCCCGGAGATCTTTGATCGGAACCCGTCGGAGAAACGACTTCCCGCAAGAAGGTAATTTGTTGTTCAAAATCTAAGGTTTCGATTGCAGCTAACAGCGTGTCTGCTTTTTCATTCAGTTGATAATCTTCGGGCATGGGAACAATTTCTTCGGTTTCCATTCCCTGAGCTAAACGATACCATAACAACAGCTTGGTATTATCGCTTAAAGCACCATATTCACGGGCAATTTGATTGTTTGTTCTTTCCAAGAAATCCCGTTGAATTTGTAATTGTTCTTCGTGAGAGAGTTCTTTGATTTGGTTATACAATCCTTCTGCAATCGGGGGTGAGGCTGCACCGGGAGCGGCGGGTGTGATGGAACCTCCCATCTTCGTATACAAGAACCACAACAGCGCCAGTTGAGTATCGGTGTCGAAACTATTAAACTCGTTTAATGCGGGGGTAATATCGTTTTTGAGTTGAGAAAATGTCATAGAATATCCTCCAATTTCCTATCTAAAAAAACTTGGAAAAATGAGCAAAAACAAAATTTGAAAAATTGTCATTTAACCAACCTGTAATATATCTTAATAAACATTTGATAGGCGATCCTCCTCCTAGAGTAAGAAAGATAAATTCGGAAAATCGTTGTAGGATATCCAACAATTCAAAGGCATTATCTGAAACAGAAACATCCCTCAAAAGAGAGATTATTCACTGAAGCGGAGTTGGTCACAATCGGTAAGAAAATCTATAGCGGTTTTCAATTTTTAGAGGCACAGTTCGATTAAACACCCGGTTTCTATTGAGAAACCGGGTGTTTGGGATGTACGCGATCGCAAGTAGTGCTATATCGATTCAAACTGAGATAATAGAGAGATTCAACGACAACCCCAGAACCCAGCAATCCGATCGAGAATCAAGAAATACCGATCGCGGTGATGGCAGGAACCTCCTTCTAGCGGTAGAGGTCTATTTTCCCATCTCACCGTCAAAATGCATAAGCGTCAAAATTCGAGCTATATGTACTCTTGACAGATGCTAGTTCATCTGCACCCTATGTACATTGATGGATGTCAGTTCATCTCAACTCCATACCAGTCTGATGAGTGAAGTGTTTGCAAAGTCTATTCCGTTAGAATGTCCCAGTCTCGAATCTTGGGTTACTCAAGAAATTGAACTCCAACTGGGGACACTTCCTGGGGAGATTACCCAGTCCATTGATAAAAATCAGGCGATCGCTTATGTGTTCAAATTTCTTCCTCCTCTGGGGAAAAAGACGGAAACCGGGTGGGATCAGCCATCGGAAAAAATGGGTAAAATGCTGCAAGAACTGATTGCGGATGCAGCAACACTCTCTTTAATTCGTTTAATGTCTGGTCATCGAACTTAAAACTTAATTTTCAGAATGACATCAAATTCACAAGCGATCGCTTCGAGATCCGGTGAGATGACCGCGTTTCATCTGACCTCTATTCAGGCACTTCTAGAAACCAAGGGCGCGAATTTCGCGCCCTAAATAGTATTTAGATTGCTGCCCATTAAACCGACTTTTGCAGGGGAAATCCCAAGGTTTCTCGTTGTTCTAAATACCGCCCAGCGACCCGTCGGGCTAAGTTCCGAATTCTGCCAATATAACGAGTTCGTTCGGTCACAGCAATCACGCCCCTGGCATCCAAGAGGTTAAAGGTGTGAGAACATTTCAACACATAATCTAAACTCGGCAAAACTAATCCTTTGTCGATTAATTGTTCGGCTTCTTGTTCATATAAACCAAACAAAGTAAACAGTAACTCGGGGTTGGACGCTTCAAAATTGTAGGTACAATGTTCGACTTCGCCCTGAAGATGAATATCCCCATAATTAATCGTATCCGTCCAGGCAATTTTAGTCATCGCATCGACATCTTGAAGATACATCGCCAGCCTTTCCAGTCCGTAGGTAATTTCTATAGAAACCGGGCGACAATCGATTCCGCCACATTGTTGGAAATAGGTAAATTGGGTAATTTCCATTCCATCTAACCACACTTCCCAACCGACTCCCCAAGCGCCTAAAGTGGGAGATTCCCAGTTATCTTCGACAAACCGCACATCATGATCTTCGGGTTGAATTCCAAGCGATCGCAACGAGTCGAGATAGACTTCTTGAATGTTATCAGGAGAAGGTTTAATTAAGACTTGATATTGATAATAATGTTGAAAGCGGTTAGGATTTTCGCCATAACGTCCATCGGTGGGACGGCGACAGGGTTCGATGTAGGCGACAGACCAGGGTTCGGGGCCGATCGCCCGCAGGAAGGTATGGGGACTCATGGTTCCGGCGCCTTTTTCGGTGTCGTAGGGTTGGGCGATCAGACACCCGCGATCGCTCCAAAATTGATGTAACGTGGCAATGACGGATTGAAAGTTCACTGGCTTGACTCTAGTTTAATTGTTTTTCTTTTCAATATGATAAGGGATTGGTTGACGTTTCATGTCTGAAAATATCGGAAATCTAGCCGATTCAAACGAGGGCGATCGCGATCATTTTATTTTTGGCTAAAATTAGACTAATTTGTGGGTTCGGATTTTCAAAAAATGACTGTTCAAACACAGAACCGCCTAACACTGGAAGAATTTTTAGGTCTACCTCAAGATGATATCACCTATGAGTTCGTTGATGGCGAAGCTCAAGCTAAAATGTCACCGAAATATTTTCATTCCTCACTAACCGGTCTTTTATTTATTTTACTTCAGCGCTGGAGTCAAAATCGAGGTCGAGTCGCGATTGAGTGGTCGGTGAAGTTGAGACGTCAGGAAAAAGACTGGGTTCCGGTGCCGGATTTACTGTATATTTCCTACGATCGCTTAAATGCGGATTGGATAGATAATGTTGCTTGTCCGGTGCCACCGGAATTAGCAATTGAAATTATTTCACCCGAACAAAGTTTTGGAAAGATGAGCGAGAAAGCGGTTGATTATATTAAAGCGGGGGTTTTAAGGGTTTGGGTGATCGATCCTCAAGATAAAAGTATTACGATTTTTTATCCCGATGCACCCCCGGAAATCAAGCGAGGAACTGCACCCATTGTTGACTCAATTTTTCAAGGCTTAGAACTGACCCCCGAACAACTTTTTCAACAAGCGGGTATTCCTTAAGCTGTGAAGGGTTATTTTTTCGGAGGAGAAACACCGGTTAACTTATACAAATTCTGCACTTCAATTGCAGTTAAATCGCGCCATTGACCGGGTTGTAATCCCTGTAAACAGAAATCAGCGATCGCCACTCGAATTAATCTCAAAGTTGGAAATCCCACGGCTGCGGTCATGCGACGCACTTGACGATTTCGACCTTCTGTCAGGGTGATTTCTAACCAAGCGGTGGGGACGGTTTTGCGAAAACGAATCGGCGGTTCCCGAGGGGGTAAAGCGGGTTCTGTGGGGAGTAATTGCACTTGAGCGCTGCGAGTTTGATAATCTTTGAGATCGACACCCGATCGCAGAGAATTCAAGGCGGTTTCATCCGGTATGCGTTCCACCTGAACCCAGTAAGTTCGAGGGTGATTAAATTTGCGATGACTCAAGCGATGTTGAATTTTTCCGTGATTGGTGAGAAGCAATAATCCCTCACTATCTCGGTCTAATCGTCCGACGGGATAAACCCCAGGAATAGGGATAAAATCTTTGAGGGTTTTCCGGGGGGAAGTTGTCCGATCGTTATCGGTAAATTGGCATAAAACATCATAGGGTTTATAAAACAAAATGTATCGATCAGACATATTTTTCAAAAAAATAGTGGACGGGGAAAAGGGGAATAAATTGCACGGGAGTGGACGAAATCCGATCTGTCCCAAGAATCACCGATTTTGAGAAATTGAATTCAATGATCTTTTAAGGTTCATATTGTATATAGAGATACCAGAAATTGTCTTAAATGAGAACTTAAATTTTATTCATTCCGGATTTGATCTCATCGTTGTCGATCCAATGCTAGTAGAGATTCTACCGAGGATGGTGCTTTCAATTTCGATGAGGGACTATCCGCGAGGATCTCTCAAGCAAACCTCAGCCAGATTACCATCAGGAAGTCAAACTGATCTCCTCGGTCATCGGTACACCGCCTTAAAAAGGCGGTGACTGCGATGACTCGATTCCCGAGTCAGGTTGGGAGGTTCCACTTGAGGAACCTATACAGCTTGAATTTCTTCCATACAACAGCCAGGGTAAGGTAATAGTTAAGTAGAAAGCTATTTCCAAAAGACAAGAACTACCGTAAAAAGATTACGAAACCCTAGAGGCTGAATAAGTGCCTAAGTTTCCTCTATTGGCTGATTTTAGATTGATGAAAGGGAGATTGAACGATGTTTTTTCGCAATAAGATAGAGACAACGCCTTGTGATTCTAAACCTGTGACGATTCTCGGAGAAGGAATTGTCTCTGAAGAAATCAAACCTTATCGTCAAGGACGAGTGAAATTTCGAGGGACTTGGTGGAATGCTCGCTGTGTGACCAATGAGACTCTCAGACCGGGAACAGTTGTTCAAATTGTCAAGAAAGAAAATATTACTTTGTTTGTTGTACCTGCACCCTTTGAGTAAATATACAGGTGAGCGGAACATCAAATCAGGGTGTTAATTGAATGTTCTCACCGAGTTCCATCAGGCGCATCTTCTTGTTGAGAGGATGCGATTTTTTTTGTCTTGGATAATGGTCTCTTTGGGTTGGCTTGATCGGTGCAGACTGATTACTAGGTCTATTTTATTATTTGCAAGATACCGCTCAAACGTTAGCCATAAACCTGACGAATCTCGCTTAAGTTTTCCCCAAATCTCACCAAATAAAGGAACAGGAAAATTATAAGATTGAGAGAATGTAATCATCAAATTGATAGCTGTCTGATGGGAATTTCAATGATAAATTCTGTCCCTTCATTCGGAGTAGAGATACAGCTCAATTGACCTTGGTGACGTTCAACTACAATTTGATAACTAATAGCCAAACCTAATCCTGTTCCTTTCCCGACGGGTTTAGTCGTGAAAAACGGATCAAAGATTTGTTTTTGTACCTTTTCACTCATTCCTAAACCATTATCGGCGATTTTAATTTTAATTTTTTGATCGGTTGTCGCTGCTGTGGTGATGGTAATTTTACCGGGTTCAGAATCAGTTTCTTTTCTCTTTTGTTGCAAAGTATCAATGGCATTCGAGAGAATATTCATAAACACTTGATTGAGTTTTCCGGGATAACATTCAATTGGGGGTAAATCACCATAATTTTTGATCACTTCTATCCCCGGTTCATCGGGTTTGGCTTTCAAACGATTGTGTAAAATCATTAACGTCGAATCAATTCCTTCGTGAATATTGACTGATTTAACTTCCGCTTCATCCAGGCGGGAAAAATTCCGCAAGGACTCAACAATTTCTCGAATGCGATTGGCTCCCATCTCCATCGAATTTAACAATTTCGGGAAGTCTTCTACTAAAAAGTCTAATTCCACTTCTTCGATTAAATCTTGTACCGCTTCTACGGGTTCGGGATAACACTCCTGATAGGCTTTAATCACTTCTAACAAATCTTCGGCGTATTCTTGAGCGTGAGTAATGTTCCCAAAAATAAAGTTAACGGGGTTATTAATTTCGTGAGCAACTCCCGCCACTAATTGACCCAAACTTGACATCTTTTCACTTTGAATGAGTTGGGTTTGAGTCCGTTGCAGTTCTTCTAAGGTTTGAGCCAAACACTGATTTTTTTCATGCAATTCTTGAGTCCGTTGCTGCACTTTTTGTTCGAGGGTTTGATTGGTGGCTTCGAGTTGAGACTTGGCGATCGCTAAATTGTCATAAAGTCGAGCATTTTCTAAAGAAATTGCTGCTTGAGTTGTGATGACTTCTAACAGTTGCAAACGTTCTGAAGTGAAAGCCCCACTGACGAGATTGTTTTCTAGATAAAGAATACCAATCAATTGACCTTGCTTAGAAACGGGAGTACAAAGAATTGATTTAGGTTGCTGTTTGCTAATGTAAGGATCGCCAACCCAAAAAGCGTTATTGGTTGCTTCATCTAAGACTAAAGACTTCTGAGTTCGCCAAACATAGTTAATCAAAGATTGAGGCAAGTCTTGACACAAATTCACCGGAATTAAAGGACGCTCAAAGGAGTCGAGAGATGAATGAGTATCGGAGGTGAAAGCAGTTGAGGAAGTGTAGGCGAAGGCTTCTAGAATCAATTGATTATCTTTATGCAAAATTAAAGCACATTTTTGCGCTCCGGCATTTTCAATCGCCAATTGTACTAAAGTTGATAATAAATTGTTCAGTTTAATTTTACTCGAAAGGGCATGAAACGCTTTGATTACGGTTGTTAAATCTAATAAACTCTGCGTTCCAGTTCCCGATCCCGAAGAGTGACTAGCAGAGGTATTTGTCTTGGAAATCGAGGAGTTAAGAATATTATTTTCCCGCTTTAGTATCGGAGAAAGCAATTCTGAATAATCCTGTTCTAATTGTTTAATTTTCACCACTGCTCCCCAACGCGCATAACAATAGTAGGCTTCAATCATGTAAGTTTGAGCAAATTTTTCTCGATTTTGAGCCAACCAAAATTGAGCCGCCTGTTCGTTGGCTAATGCTTCTTGTTGAACCCATCTATGCTGTTTAGCGGAGGCTATGGCTCGATCATAATATTCTAAAGCTTCCCAATATTTACCTTGAATTCGTGCTTGTTCTGCTACAATTAATAAATAGGGAGCCTGAAAATTTTCAGGACAGTTTTCAGCCCAAATTTTCATTTGCTGTAGATTGGTTTGAATCCGGCTTTCATGCTTTTGTTTTTGTTCCGATGAGGTCTGAGAATGGAGATGAGTTAAAATCAAAGATTCCAAAAAATTGAGCTGTGCAATGGAGATAAAACCGGGAATATATTGAGTAAATTTATGAGCTTCCTCTATTGAAGATTGAGCTTCCTCAAATTTTCCAAACATTAATAAAGCTTGAGCTTTGATAATCAGATAAAAGCTAACTCCCATAAAAGTTTTATTTTCTTTGCATCGGGAGATATACTCGGTTTCACTGATAACTTCTTTCCCGAAAAGCTCTGTTATTGTGGTTTCTTCTAAGAAAAATTTAATTCCTAAACTTAACCCCAAAATAATATTTGTTGCCAGTTGGTTATTAATTTTTCGGGCAAATACTAAAGACTCAGCCAGTTTTTGAGTTAAACGTTCTAGATGATTTTCACTGTAAAATAAAGTGATCGCTTGGTAAGCCAAAATATAACCCGAATATTGCAACTCTCCTGCTTCCAAACCCGCCTGACATCCCTCAGAAACCACTGTAGAGATACTGTTCATCGGTTTAACCCAATGATTAATAACAGCGACGAGAGCCGTACAATTTCGGCATTTGTAACCCCGATCTTGAAAGCGTTCGCTCAACGCAATTGCTAACTGAACAAATTGATAAGCCAGTTGATAGTTTTGGGATTTTAAAATCAGAAGAAGTGCATAGGTTGCATAACCGAAAGAGGATTCAGAAATATGACCATATTTGAGGGAAATATTAACCATCTTCGTGACAATCAATGACCATAAATCCGGGTCGGTAAAATAAGCCGGGGCTTCGAGATTACTCAAAATCTTAATCGCCACTTTATATTCGGGGTGTTGTAGTTCTGGCTGGTCAATGAGTTCAGAAATTTTTGTATTTTTTAAGCGATACTGAACCTCGATGAATTCTGCCTCTAAAGCTGTCTTAAGCTGAGATTTAGACAAATCAAGCCCGAGAAGCTTTAAGGCGGTACTTCCCACCCGAATTGCTTCTTGATATTGAGTTCTGAAAGTATGCTGAATGACTAATAAATTGTAAATTTCAGCTTTTTCTACTACCGTTTTAGAGCGGGATAAGGTTAAATAAATGAATCGTTCAGCTTGCTCATAGTTGCCATTCAAATATTCTAATTCTGCCCGTTCTTTATGGAGTTCAAACGTGAGATAATACTGGGATTGCCAACTGGTTTCATCTAATAATTCTAAGCCGTTTTTTAGATAATTAACAGCCGCAGCATAAGCGGTAGAAATTTTGGCTTTTTGTCCGGTAATTAGATTGAGTTTTGCCAGTCGAACTCGTTCGGCTTGTTCTTGAATTAACTGTACACCTTGGTTCAAATGATTGGTGATTTCAAAGAGTTTTTCTTCTCGTTCTATTTCCCCAGTCTCTCTCCAGAGTAACCGACCAATTTTTAAATGGGTTTCTTGTTTTTTGTCGGGTTCAATTAAACGATAAGCCGCTTGTTGAACACGGTCATGGAGAAACTTATATCGAGGATTTTGTTGTTCAACTGTGAAGTGGTCTGGAATGGCTTCCGATTCATTTTCCGGGAAAAATTTGTACATTTCATCAACCGGAACAATTAATCCAGCTTTTAAGGAACTCCACAAATAATTAGCAGTTTTAGTTGTAGAAGTTTCAGAAATAATCGCTAAAGTTTCCAGGTCAAATAAATTTCCAATACAAGCGGCGAGTTTGAGAATATTTTGAGTTGCTAAGGGCAATCTTTTTAACTGAGCTTTCATCAAGTCTAACACATCAGAACTCATTGTTAAACGTTCAACTTTTGCTCGATCCCATTGCCAATATCCCAACTGTAAATTGGGGAAAATTAATCCTTCTTGATACAATTCATTCAAAAATTGACGGCTAAAGAAAGGATTACCTTGTGTTTTATGATAGACAAGTTTAGTTAAAGAAGTAGCTTGAGAAAGCGAACATTTGAGGCTTTGAGAAACCCAATAATTAAGGTGTTCAAATTCTAGGGGTTTCAAACTCATGTGATGTATGCTAACTCCCGCATTACAAAGTTCATCAATGGTTAAAGTTAGCGGATGAGCTTGACTGACTTCATTGTTTCGGTAAGCCCCAATTAATAATAAATAACAAGTATCGGGATCGGTCATTAAAAGTTGAATTAATTTGAGTGATGCTAAGTCGGCCCATTGTAAATCATCGAGAAAAATAACTAAGGGATGATCGGCGGTTGTAAATACTTGGGTAAACTTACTAAAGAGCAACTTAAAACGATTTTCTGCGGCGGTTGGTTCGAGTGTAGCGATGGGAGGTTGGGAACCAATTAATAATTCTAACTCTGGAATGACATCGATAATGACTTGAGCGCTTTCGCCCAACGCAGAAAGAATGCTAGCTTTCCACTGCTTAATTGCAATTTCGGTTTCACTTAAGAGTTGTCGAATTAAAGTTTGAAAGGCTTGCACAAAAGCAGAAAAGGGAATATCCCGTTGAAATTGATCGAATTTACCGCTAATAAAATATCCTCGTTGGCGAACAATAGGTTTATGAACTTCGTTAATGAGGGCAGATTTTCCAATGCCTGAACTTCCCCCAACTAACATCATTTCTCGATTTCCTTGAGCCGTTTGTTCAAAAGTATGCAGCAATATTTCAACTTCTTTTTCCCGTCCATAGAGTTTTTCGGGAATTAAAAACTGGGTGGAAAGATCGTAAGTTCCTAAAGTAAAATTGGTAATCTGATGATGGGCTTGCCACTGCTGTATACAAGTCTCTAAATCTTGCTTAAGTCCGCTCGCGGTTTGATAGCGATCTTCGGGCATTTTTGCCATTAATTTCATCACAATGTTGCTAACCATCTCCGGAATTTCCGGAACTTTATCTTTCGGAAAAACCGGTTCACGGGCAATATGACAGTGAATTAACTCCATCGGATCATCGCAGATAAATGGAAGCTGTCCAGTCAGAAGTTCATAAAACATCACGCCAACCGAATAGAAATCGCTGCGATAATCAATTCCTCGGTTCATGCGTCCGGTTTGTTCGGGAGAAATATAAGTCAGTGTCCCTTCAATGGCTGAAATTCTATTAATTTCTGGGTTGATGTGGGGAAGTTGTGAAGCGTTGGTGAAGTCGATCAGTTGAATTTTTCCGGTGACGGGCTGAATAATAATATTATCGGGCTTAATATCTTTATGAATAATCCGATGTTGGTGAAGTTGTTCTAAAATTTGAGCAAGTTGTCGGGCTATTTTCAGAAATTGATTCATCCCTTCAGTTGTTCTTCCTAAACCGATGCTGTTCTTTTCTTTGATGATCTGATCGTGCAGTGAAATTCCTCCGAAGTCTTCCATGACTAATGCGAGATACTGATCGACTTTTTCAAGTGCTAACATCCGCACTACTCCGGGAATAGGCAATTTTTTGATCAGTGTGTAAGCGTTGCGATATTGAGCAATTTCGCTAAAACTCGGATAGGGATGACGCGGTAACTTGATGATCACAGACTGTTGATCATTTTCTCGCTTGCCGCGATAAACCAGAGTACGAGAACTGGCATAAACTTGTTCGGAAATACAATAGCCTAGAATCTGTTTCATAGAGAGACTTCAAGGGGTTAATAATTTAGTCTAATGATTTAAAAGATGGATTGAAATTAATTTATACAGATTGAGTATAAGAGTAATATTGTTGTTTTTTTGTCAAGTTTTAAGGCTCCAATTTCCGAGAAAAGTCTATTTTAAAATTACGGGAAACGGATTCCCTGTTTAAAACAGGTGAATTCCTAGACCTTTAGATTTCGCTCCCGAGCCGAGTCAAGCCGAGGCTACTCATCTCAGATTAAACCCAAAATCTCCAGGGGGCAAGCGGACAATTACGGAATATTACTAACTGTAAATTTTAGGCGTTTCCGTAAATTTTCGGATACAATCATAAAATAGAGTTAGTTTTCCTTTTGACTTGAATTTAATGTACTATTTTAGCACTTGAGATTTATATGATATCCAAAAGTCTTCCTTTAGATAGAGATCTAAAGAAAGTCAAGACTGGGAAAGTTGCTGGTATCGATTAATCGGACATAATCTGATTCGGTTGAATGGGATGCAGCCCAACTTGCTGTTACAGGTTTATATAATTTTGTCAATGGGTATAAGTTACAAAATCTTGAAACAGAATCAAAAAATAGCTGAAATTAATCAGCTATTCAAAAATGTAGATTAACGATTATTCTGAATTAATTTGGGTTTTCTATCAAAAGTCAATTTGACCAGAAGTAGACTGTTGAAAGAGGTGCTAATCAACTCACCCTCGATGGCGTTCCCAAAAATTGAAAGCAGCAGAAATTCAGGATTTCAATTTTTAGTCTGAATCGGCTCAGATCTAAATCAATCCTGAAATAGCTTTTCGATTACCGTGATGAAATTCAAACGGTACTCAGCATAAAGTTTGTCTACACTGAATACCGATTAGTGGAAAACTAGATTGCACGTGAAACAATAAATTCTAAATTTTCAACTTTGATAAGGTGGCAAAATATTGTTGAGCAATAATTTCAGGAGTTAACTTCGCTTCTAAATATTGACGGCCAGCATGACCCATTCGGATTGCTAATTGAGGATCGGATGACAGTAAACGAATAAACTGAGCGAGTTGAGTCTGATCTCCATTATCGAATGCAACGCCACATTTGGCTTCGGCAAGCAGTTGACGTAAATAGGAATGGGATTCACAAACAACGGCTACCGGACGTCCTGCGGCTAAAACACCATACATTTTACTGGGGGCAACAATCCCTTCCATTCCCGCACTCACACTGACCAAAGAAAGATCACAAGCGGTTAAAGAATAGGGCAGTACAGCTTTGTCTTGATAGGGCAAGAACACACAGTTATTTAATCCTAATTCTCGCACTTTCTTGATGCAAGTTTCTCGCTTTGCGCCGCCACCGATGAAGACAAATTGAATGGGTTCATCTCGCAATTCGACAGCCGCTTCCATAATGGTATCCATGTCATGGCATCGGCCCATATTACCGGAATAAAGCACCGTAAATTTTTCCAGTAAGTTAAATTCACGGGCGAACCAATTCTCGGTTTTCTCGATGGGTTTAATAAAGTTAGAATCAGCCCAGTTTGGAATCACACTAATTTTATCCTCAATTTCAGGACATTTAGCGGTTATTCGGTCTTTCATGGTTGAGCTGAGTACAATAATTGAGTCGGCTCTTTTCCAAACTTTACAGTTAATCCAATCCCAAAATTTGACCAAGGGATGATTGGGTGAAACCACGCCCAATTGTACGGCAACATCTGGATATAAGTCATACAATAAACAAACGTAACGCTGACCAAAACAGAGATTGGCTAAATAACCCAATATTGTTAAATAGGGGGGTGCTGTTGTCAGCAGTAAAACTTGAGAACGGTTAACACTTTTGAGCAAATGTAAACCGGCTCTAAAACAAAAAAACAATCCATTTAAAGCTTTACCTCTGATTCTTTTCGACCAAATCTGAGTGCTTCGGGTTCGCCGAATATGTACTCCTCTATCAATTTCTTTTTGAGGAGCGGTGCTATTTTGAAATGCATATCCGGGCTGTCCGGTGAATATTTTTACCCGCATTCCTAAGCATTGCAATTGAGCGGCGAGTTCTGCAATGAGCTGCCCAGTTGCGGCATAATCTGGAGGATAAAACTGAGTAATAATTAACAGTTGACTGAGTTGATCTATTTGCAAACTTGCAGATGTTTCTGATGATTTATGCTGTTCAACTGATGCCGTTTCTACTTTTTCCAGACCAACATTAGTCATTGCAGATTTGTTGAGCATAACTAAAATACCAGATAGATTGAGCTAAATTGATTGCATTCAATCGTTAATCCCTTTTACAAAAGCTTTAAACAACATCCGGAATTTTAAAGGTTTTATGAATTTTTTATCATTTTTTTAAGATTTGGTTTTACGGCAAAAAATCAGCTTAATAAAAAGCTTAAATTAGTCGAGAAAAAAATATTTAATCGACTCTTTATTCTCGAAAGAGTTAACAATCAAAATCTCGATCTCTAGATAGAACTTGAATTTACCGTGCTAAGTTTTAAACGGCTGTCCTACGGGAAAACACAACTGCAATTCTTTCAACAAATAGAGAATATAAATGGTTTCTCTTCTAACAACTACCCAATCGTAAATTTGAACATAAAACTGGTGTAAGAGATCATGATTAATCTGAATTTACCGTTGGTTCCAGTTGTGGGAAACGGTAAATAAAAATCTGAGGAAAGATAGAAAACCTGGTTGAAATAACGATTTCATCAATCTGTGCAATGCTTAGAACTTGGCAGCGTTCACTCAGTTCAATTCCCAAGCCCAAGCAGTTGTTTTGACTCTGGGTTGATCATAGTGGCTTTTATTCAAAAAATTACAGGGGTTTGTGTAAAGTTTACCGAGTTTTATGTAAAGCTTGTGTAAAACAAGGTTGTCATTTTCCAGAATACGAAAAAAAACCCCTCTAACCTCATTTCTGGGGTTCGTGGTTTCTCAGAGAGGAAAATATCTCGGGTATCCGCAACAGCAATCCCATCTTTTTTTTAAGGACTGATCAATCTAAATGCTTATAAATCAACGGAATTGAGTTGTTTGTTTTGCCATAAATATCGACTCATATAAACGAGTAATCCGGTTCCTCCGATCCCATAAAATATCCCACCCGGAATCCCAATCATAGCCAGAGCCAAACATCCCAGCCATAATGTTAAGGTATAGATAAATAGAACGGTTAACCGTTGGGATAAACCTCGGTTGAGAAGTCGGTGATGCAAATGACGGCGATCCGGATAAAAAGGGGATTTCCCATCGGAAAGTCGAGCGATAATCACCACCAACATATCTAAAATCGGAACGGCTAAAATCAGAAACGGAAGAAAAACCAGACTAAAATTAGGTGTTTTCATCAACCCAATTACAGCCAAACTTGCCAGGGTAAATCCGATAAAATAAGACCCTCCATCGCCCATAAAAATTTGAGCGGGGTTAAAGTTGTACCGGAGAAATCCTAGAGTTGCAGCCATTATAGAAATGGCAATTAAAGCGGCTGCGGGTTGATTGATCGATAAACAAATCACGAGAATAATGCAAGCTGAAATTCCAGAGATTCCCGCCGCTAGTCCATCTAAACCATCCATCCAGTTAATGGCATTGACAACTCCAGCTAACCAAATAATAGTAATGGGTAAACTCAATAGACCTAAAGGGATCAATCCCAACCCAGGAAGGGGGAGAAATTCAATCCGAACACCCACTATCCAGGCTAAACTGGCAACAGCGAGTTGTAATCCCAGTCGGGTGAAAGGGGATAAATCCGATAAATCATCGGTTAATCCAATCAGAAAAAATAAGAAACCTCCGACGATTACCCCCCAAAACTCTAAGATTTTAACGGTGGGTAGACTGGTAAAATCACCAAATAATCCGAGAATCAAACAGCTACTGAGGGTTGCCAAACAGATTGCGATTCCACCCAAACGAACAATAGGTTGTTCGTGAATTTTTCGTTCTCCAGGATGATCAAAATATCCGATATTAAGACCAATTGTTTTCACAATGGGTGTACTTAAGAGAACCACGAGGATAGAAACAATGAAGGCAACCCCATAAGGATAAAAAAATACCATAACTGTAGGGGAATGAAGAGTGTTAAGGTTGCACGATTTCTATTCCCCTATACAGCAATGTCATTTCAAATCCGGATTACTCAGCAATTGAGAATTGGGAATTGGGGGTTAAAGATTCGGAAGTGTTTTGGATAACTTCTGGAATTGCTTCTTGAAGGGTTCGTTTTTTAATCGGTTGAGCGGGATTTCCTGCATAAATGGTCATCGCTTCGAGAGAACATCCGGTTACACTACCTAACGCTAAAATTGCACCCTGACTAACTCGAACTCCCGGCCCAATAACGGCTCGGGCTGCGATCCAACTACTCTTTTCGATGTAGATTTCTGCTGTGATCAGTTGAAAATTGGGATCGCTCCAATCATGGTTTCCCGTACATAAATAAACCTCTTGAGACAGACAAACATGACTTTCAATAGTTACGGGAGCTAAATTATCAATCCAGGCATTTTCACCAATCCAAACATGATCCCCAACGGTTAAACGCCAGGGAAATTTAATCCGAACTCCCGGTTTGATCCGCACGCTTTGACCGATTTTGGCGCCAAAACATCGCAAAATCCAGACTTTCAAACCCGAAAACGGTAACAGTCGGCTACGAACGAGAGAATCGCCGAGAAAGAACCACAGAAGCTGTTGAAACAGGGGAGCGCCGGGGGTATAGGTTCCCGTGGTGTATTGATTTAAACGCATGAGTCATTGCTACTCTAGGGTTAAGACTGGCTCCTGTTCGCCCTGTGACCACCCAGATCACAGAACGTCCGACATCCCGCCAGATCCGCAGGGAAGATTCTTCTGCTTCTCTAGAAGGAATAGCCACAGGGGTAAAGGTGATTCCTTGACTCCCGAGTACAATCGTGGCGATCGCCTGGGAGCGAGGGAGATGAAAATCTGAGGTAATCAAGTAAATGTGCTGGATATTCCGTTGTTTGAACTCATCGACCATCGAGGTAAAATTTGTTACCGTATCCACCGCTAAGTAATCGAGGTGAACGCGACGATCGGCAATTCCGGCGGCGCGAAAGATATCCATCGCCGGTTCACGGGGAATTCCGGACGATACCCAAATGTCTAAGTTGGGGTGATTTTTGGCAAATTGAGCGGTAAACAGTTCTCGATCAGATCCTCCCCCCAAAGTTAAAATTGCTTGCGGTTGTGGGGCTTGATAGTGAGCGATCGCCAGTTGGACTGGAATAATGGCGATCAGAAACAGAAGTAGAATTGAGCTGGGCCAGATAATCCAATGGTAGGGTGATTGTTTGCGCTGAAACCACTTCATAGATCGTAGATTTTACTATTATAGTAACCGATGCTAAATTAGATTGGGGAGTTACACTGATTCAGGGTTCGCGATCTATCGATCAGAAGAGGACAAATTGATCGGAGCTGAGTTAAATTTTGGACTTCACTTTGAATGAGGAGGAGGTTTTTTCAAGGCAGTTTATTATTTTGTTAAATAAATAATAAGATTCTGTAAAACTAGCTGGATTTTTCCTGAGAACCCTTGAATGTTCTGTAAACTGAACCAGAAAAAGTTGAGTGCAGGATTGAATCTCTACTCTTCCTGAGAGAGAGCGCGGATGTTCTCAACCAATCCAAATTCCTCTGTTGAATGGAATAGTCTCCCCCTCCTTGTGAGTCAGCCAAAAAGAAATTATTTTTGACAGCTCCAAACTTTGGATTAAACTCATGGAGAAATCAATTTCATGTTCAATCCCATAGCGTACATCTATCACTCAACATTAACCGCCAGTGTGGCTAGCCTAATCAGTTTTGCCACCCTGTTTGGATTGGAGAGTTCGGCTCAGGCTATCGTCCTAAATGGTGGTTTTGAGAGCGGTGATTTCTCTGGTGGATGGATTCCGATTGGCAACAGTAGCATTGTTACAGATGCCTACGGTGTAACTCCGACTGAAGGGGGGTTTCAAGCCTTAATTACAACGAGAAGCGGCTCCGTTTCTGATACCTGCTCACAATTTTATCCGGTCTGTTTGGAATCTTTTCTAGAGTTACCTGTCGGGAGTTTAGATACTCTAGTCCCTGAAGGAGCAGTGGAAGGTTCAGCTATCAAACAAACCCTGACCGTTCAAGCCGGAGAGACCCTCAGCTTTTCTTGGAATTTCCTTTCCAATGAAACTTTATTTGATGACGATCCGACGACTTTCAATGACTTGGCGTTTGTCTCCATTGGTACGGTAGAAAAAATCGCTGATACTTTTGATTTAGTCGGCTCATCGAATACTCCCTTTCATCAAGAAAGCGGATATCGAACCTTTTCCTACACCTTTACCGAAGCGGGAACCTATCTATTAGGAATTGGGGTTTTGGATGCGGAAGATAGTAATGATTTTTTCCCGTCGGCTTTGCTGGTAGACAATGTAGAAATTCAATCTGTTCCTGAACCGATGACGATTTTAGGTTCGTTCGTTGCATTAGGACTGGGAGCGCTTCTGAAAAAGCACCATTCCCAAGACCAGAACCCCGACTAAATTTCATCGCTTCAAGAATAGTTTTCACTGGCGTTCGCTTCAATTCTCCGAGAGTTGAAGCGAACGATCTTTTTGGGATCAACTCAAGCTTTACAAAAGGGGGGGTTTTTTAAAGCTCAACCGGGGATCATCTTCACAAATCCCCCAGAAATGTAAAGAACGGAGGTTGATTCCTGAAGATTGTGGAAAATACTGTAGATTTAGGCGACTGAAGTGAATATCAATTTGCTAATCGCGCTTCAGTATCGAACTTGAAAGTATTTTTTGAACTTAGAAACATCTGGGTGTGTCTGTGGTCGCACTCAATTCTTGGAGAAACTTCTTAAATGACAACTGTGAATTTCCTGAAAAAAGCTCTGATGGCGGCAACTGGCGCTACCGTTGTTAGTTTCGTTGGTGGACAAGCTGCTGAAGCTGTTACATTCAACTTTGCAGGCTCAAACCTTACTGCTCCGTCAATCTCTGATACCGTTGGGGGTATTAGCTACACTGCGACTGGATTTTCTACAAACGGAAATGATCGTAATGTTGTGCGACGTTCTGACGGTTTGGGGGTTCAGTTTTCAGGTTTCCTCGGTTCGCTAGAAGATCCTCAAATTGATGGATTAGGAGCTGACGAAACTCTCCAGTTAGCTTTCAATAAGCAAATTCGCTTGATTTCTGCGACCTTTTCCCGAGTTGGCTTTAATGATGACTTCCGACTTCTGGTAGATGGAGATGAGTTAGTAAGTGCAGATATTCCGGGTGGAAATTTTCTTGATTTCGGTACTGGAACCTTCGATTTTACCTCATTTGCGCTACCTGACAGAACTGGTTCTGTTTTAGGATTCACTGTCGCAGACAATAACGATGACTACTTCCTCCGTTCTATCGAAGTTGAACCTGTTCCCGAACCTTTAACTATCCTGGGTTCTCTGTCTGCTCTCGGAATGGGTGCGGCACTGAAGAAAAAGCAGCAGAAAAAGGGCTAATTAAACCCTCAATTTTGTTAATGTCGATTACCCGAACCCTTACAGAAACTTGAAGGTCAAGGGATTAATGTAAAGTGTTTTCCCATTTTTTCATAATTTTGGCGATCGCTATTCTTCTGTGTTGGGGGATGCGATCGCTTATTTTGTGTTAATAAATTTCGATAGAGAGAGCAAGCACAATATTTCATAAATTTTAAAATTTTACAGAAAGACAGTTATTTAATGCTGAATTGGAGATCATCTTCATAAATCTCTTATCAATGATGACTACTTCCTCCGTTCTATCGAAGTTGAACCTGTTCCCGAACCTTTAACCATCTTGGGTTCTTTGTCTGCTCTAGGAATGGGTGCGGCACTGAAGAAAAAACAGCAGAAAAAAAGCTAATTGAACCCTCGATTTTGTTAAAGTCGATTACCCGAACCCTTACAGAAACTTGAAGGTCAAGGGATTAATGTAAAGTGTTTTCCCATTTTTGCATAATTTTGGCGATCGCTATTCTTCTGTATCGGGGGATGCGATCGCTTACTTCCCGCTTTAGAGTTCACCCCCTAAGCAACTAACTTGAGAGGGAAGTCTCAAAATTTCCCATCATCATTAAAAATTGATTTATATTTCAAATCACTTCCAAGGTAAAGAGAGCAAATACGAAGTTTCATAAACTTTACATAAGGGGGGGTTTTTTAAAGTTGAACCTCATTTCAGTATAGAAAATATAAAGAATCTGTAAAGCTAGGGTTGTAATTCCGGAGCAGTATTCAGAGTTTGGAAAAGGGGAGTAACGATTTGACTCCGTAAATATACGGTTAAGTTGAATCAGCAACTACACCTCTAACTCTGAGAAGTATTCAGAGTTTGAAAAACAGGAGTAATGATCGGCTCGGTGAGTTGAAGGTAGGGTAGAGCCATAAACACAACAAGTTAAGGATTAAGTTTGGCGCCGGAGCCTGTCATCAAAAATTTTTGAAAACAAGGGAACACTACCAAAGTTTCATTTTTGAAACCCAGCCCCCTTTGAAGTCCCAAAAAAATTCGTGACTTCATTGGTGAAGTAATGATTTGGATTGCCTTTCTTAAGTGTCAACAAGTATTTTATGGGGAATTTGTGTTATGACAATTTCATCTGTTCTGAAAACATTATCCGTCGCTACAGTAGCGATGACAGCAACAGTTTCAACGATCGCTCCGGCACAGGCTTTAACACTGAAGGGAAGTATAGGTCTTAGTGGAAATGCAGAGGTTCCAGCTGGAGTAAATCCCGCGACAACGACTCTTGAGTTCTCGAATACTAATGTACAAGACCCATCATTTGACTTCCTTCAAATCGTAGGTACGCCCACGATTGCTGATTTAACCTTGACTCGGACTAATATTATTAGTGCGAATACTGCTGAATATACTTCTGGTAGTGTACAAAGCTTCATCAACTTTGGAAACCAAACGATTAATGGGGAAAATGGACTTTTAACATTCGACTTGAACGATACCGGATTTTTCCGGCTCACTTCTGGAAACAATTTTGTCCAGACTGTAACCTCAGAACTACTGACAGGAGTCTTCCAGTTTAACGGACAGACATTTGCACAAGGATTCCTAACTGCTTCCCGTGCAGGTGATGCAGATACTTTTGAGTTAACCCTGTCTACTGAAGTTCCCGAACCTTTTACCATCTTAGGTTCTTTGTCTGCTCTCGGCGCTGGAACTCTGATGAAAAAACAACACGACAAGCGTCAAAACCAAGTCAAGTCTGACGCCTAATCGACTTGCAAAATCACCTTGAATAATCCCTTCATTCTCTCTCAATGAGGGGGTTTTCTTGACCTAACTGCCGATGGCTATGAACGCAATTTATCCTGTTTTATTTCAACGCATCAAAACCTCTCCGTTCTGGCTTCTAACCATTGGTTCCGGCTTGATGGCGATTCATTTAACCTTAGTTTGGAGAGCGGATAATCCCAATACAATCGGCACCAGTATTTTATTTTGGTCTGCTGTCGCATCATTGATTTGGCAAAGACGGGATGACTTGAAACTCGAAAGCGGACTGTTGGCGAGTCTAATTGGTTTTTTGCTAATTGCTGTCATTCTGATTAGAAGTGCTTCTATTCCTTTGGGTGGAAACTTCTTTGATTTAATACCCGTTCTATCGGGTTTAGGACTGGGGTTACTCGCCTCTGGTTTTCGAGGATTAAAACAATATTGGACGGAGTTAGTCGCTTTGTTTTTTATTGGCGCCCCCCGCCTATTAGAACCTTGGATTGTTGATATTTCACCCATTACAGCAAAATTTTCTGCATTTGTGTTGTGGTATTCCGGTTTTGAAGCTAAACTCAATGGAGTATATATCAGCTTACCAACCGGAACTGTGGAAGTTTATCCGGGGTGTTCGGGTATCGAAACCATGATTCATGTGTTGGGTTTAGCCTTGCTATTTCTGCTGATGTTTCCAACAACTTGGATACAGAAAATTTTTGTGCCAATTGTGGCTTTGAGTCTGGGATTTTTTGTGAATGGGTTTCGGGTGATGTTATTGGCAATTTTAGTCGCACAGAACAATACAGAAGCCTTTGAGTATTGGCATCATCGAGATGGGTCATTTGTTTTTTCGATTATAGCTGTGTTGCTATTTGGGTTGTTTTGCTGGTTCCTTTTACAATATAATGATCGCGAACCTCAAGAGACAACGGAGGGTTATGAAGTATGAAGATGTGGCATCAACTCCGAACGCCTCTGTTAGCTTTTACGGGTAGCTTAGTCATTTTAGTTTTAGCCCGAGTTGTATTTGCATCTTCAACTCAAACTCTCAGCGAAACGACGATTAATTTACCCGAAACGGTGCCGTTATCTGAGTGGAAAGCAGCTAGTTATCCTCTCGAAAAACTCAAAGAAGATTCCCTCTTCAAGTCACCCGATCAACGCTATCAATATATTCAGAATGATATTCCTCTGAATATTGAAATGCGCTATATTTCTGTAGGAGATGTAGAGAGGTTTGTTGAAAAGTATCAGCTTCCCTCATCATTACCTCTGGTCCGTCAGCAAGATGAAGTCGGTTTTTATGGGCTTTTCGTTGCTCAAGAGCGAGCCTATCTGAGTGCTTGTATTAACCCCAAGGGAATTAGCACATTTACCCGTAAACAATACCGACAAAATCAATCGGTTTCTACTCTAGAATGGAATCGCTTGCTTCCCTGGTTTTTAGGACAAAAACAATTGCGACAACGGGGTTGTTTGTGGGCGAATTTATCTATTCCTTTAGAAGATTCTTCTCCAGAAGCAGCTTATCAAGTCTTAGAGAAAGCTTGGTTTTCTTGGTATGGATGGTGGTCTACTAATTTTCCTCGTTTAAACTGAGATTGTTCATCCTCTCATTTAGTCAACTTTTTATTGGATTTATTTTTACTAGCCATGACTCAAGTTGATAGTTCTTCTTCTAATCAATCTGTAGAAGTTTTACGACGTTTTAATATCAGTCTTCTGCGTTCAATTAATTTAGTTCGATGGGTAGGATATGGATTTTTAGTTTTGAGTTTATTTGACTTAGTTGATATCCTTTATCCGCCTGACTTTATGAATCCGGCTTGGGAATTGCAAACGATGGGACAGTTAGTTGAACGAGTGGCTGTTCCTATCCTGGCTTTTGTCTTAATCTTTTTTGGAGAACGCAATTCCCGAGATCGTTGGGAAGTTCCGGTTTTAAATTTTTTATCTTGGTTTACTTTACTCTATGGAATTATCTTTTTATTGCTGATTCCCCTTGGGCTGTTCAACACCTTGAGAGTTGATCGTCAAGCCAATCAACAACTTACCACTCAGGTGAATCAAGTTCAAACTCAAATTCAACAGGTCAAAGACCAACTGAAAACGGTAAATAGTCCGGCTGAAATGGAAAATTTACTCAGTCAAATTAATCCTCAAGCAGGCACACCAGAAATTGAGAGTTTTCAGCAATTTGAAGAGATAAAAAATCGTCTATCAACGGTGGTGGCAAATAGCGATCAACAAATTACAACCCGAGCCAAAGAAGCCCGTAGCACCCAACGTCAAAACCTTCTCAAGCGTTCAATAAAATGGAATTTAGGTGCTTTAATTGGAGGTGCTTTGTTTGTCAGCATTTGGAAAGGGACAGTTTGGGCGAGACAAAAATGGTAATCTCCAAATTGAACAGCAATAAACTTAACTAACTTTCAGTTTTTTTCCACTCGTTGTTCCTCACAAGGTTGTCTGAAAGATCCAGAAAAAATTGATGCAGAGCGATTCTTAAGCAACTGTATCAGTTTTTTGAGCAGGTAGCGATCGCCAAGGGCTGATTAACCCATTGATTTTTATCTTTTTGATTCGCCTTAGAGATTGCTACCCTGTTCTCATTTGAAATGATTCTGATCTTTTTCAAACAATCAAGAGTTTTTGAAAAAAGATTAAGGTTAATTTTATTGAAATAACAATTTTAATAAACTCCGTTTATCGAGTTTATTTATATCTATATTTTCTCAAACTCCGAGAGCTATTTATTATTGTCGATTTTCAATTAACCGAATTGAGAGCAATAGTTCTGCTAGCGTTCGTTGAAAGGCATAATAAAAACCCGCCCAACCATCTAAAATTCCCCCTTTTAATATTAAACAATAAAAAAGAATAATAAAAGGAGCAAAAATTATTTTTCGTCGGATGCGATCGCCAACACTTAATTCTGATGCGGGTGTTTCTAGTAGTTTTTTGGCTTCAATAATCATGTAGCGATCTTGCGCCCATAACCAACGACTGAGAGACTTGCGATCGTCGTGATTAATATAGGAGGATAACATTCCTGAGTTACCCTTGACTTCTAATAATTGCGTGTGTCCATCATCGATATAGATCGCTTTTTCTCGTCTAAACAAAACCTCGCGAGGGGGAAGAATTGTGCCTCGTAAAGGTTGACCAAAAACACAGTATCTAAATCGCACAAAATAACTATCAAATTCAGCATTGAGGGGAAGTGTTTTGATTTCCTCAATTAGTTCATCTGTTAACTGATAGTCCCCATCGAGAGATAAAACCCATTCTGAGGTGACTTGTTCTAAACCATAGTTCCATTGATAAGTATGAGTATCAAACTCGCGTTGAAATATCTCAACTTGAGGATAAGATTTTAAAATTTCTAAGGTTGAGTCTGTACTGTAGCTATCAATAACAACTATTCGTTTCGCCCAAGTAAGCTGTTTAAGCGTGCGTTCAATATTGGGAGATTCGTTATAGGTGAGAATCAAAGGTGTGATTTTTTCGAGCATTAAATATTACCTAAATTTATATTTGTTTCTAAAATATAAGTTGATAAACCTGAATATTTATCGACTCTTAAGGCTAATTAGATCTAGTGTTTAAGTAAATTATTGAAATCATCAAGATATATTTTTGAAATTTGATCGTAGCTATAATTATGCGCTTTTTGAGCTACATTTAAACCAATTTCAATCGTTTTTTCCCAATTTTCAATCGCTGCGGTGAATGTTTCAGCGAGGTTTTGAACAGCTTGTTCGCTTCGATGGTCGAAGAAATAGCCATCAATCCCTTCTTGAATATAATCCTCAAAACAAGCAAGATTAGAAACAATAGGAACTAAACCTGTTGCCATTGCTTCAAGAGGAGCAACCGGAAAAGCTTCTCCTTTTTCTGCAAGTGAAGGATAACAAAATAAATCAGCCGAACGATAAGTATCAGCGAGTTTATACGGGTCAAAAATCGGATCAACAAAATCAATAGGTAATCCTTTAGCTTTGGTTTGAAGTATGCGGAAATAGTCTTCTCCTCCGCCTCCTTGAGTTCCTTTGACAGGGCCGACTATTTTTAAGCGAACTAGGGGAATTTTCTGAACTAAAATGCCGAAAGCATCTATAAGAAGATGAATTCCTTTTTCCGGATGAACTCGACCAACATATAAAATTGTTTTTTCTTCTCGATGAACCTTGGGAGAAGTCGGAGGCGAAAAAATAGAAGTATCAATCGGGTTTGGAATAATTTTCATTCGAGAAATCGCAGCCGGATATTCTTGAGCGATTCCCTCTTGAATGACACGAGATAAAGCCACAAACCGAGTTACACCTGCATACAAACCTAAACGATATTGACCTTTTGGAAATCGACCCGCATGAATAACAATTTTACCCGCATCTGGACGAAAAGCAGAAGCAAAAAAAGGCAACCAAAAATCATTAATAATTAAAATATCGGCTGACGATAAAGTTGGAAATGTCGTCAGACCATAAACAAAATCTTTCACTAAATCTAAGTAAATATTCGTGCTTTGAGGAAGCCCGCCTCGACGAATATAGGTGACTTTATTCCTGATTTCGTGATTCGGTTGACCCGGATAGGAACGACAGAGAATTTTAACTTGATGACCTTGATTGGCAAAAGATTCTGCTAAACCTTGCCAAATTCTTCCTGTTGAACCTCCTTGTAGCGGAGGAACAGGAAGCCAAGGGCCTGTAACAATATTAATTCGCATGAAAGTCGGTGAGTTAGTGGGTACTTTATAGTCGTGAAATACTCAGGTTCCAATCCCTTATTCCAGCCTTAGATTAGATATCCGGAACGCTTGATGATTTGAACAAAAATATTTAATCTAGATGAATACAACTCGGATGATCCCCATCTCCTAATATCCAGTGATAAACTTTTGACATTTCCTCAGCAATTACGCTCCAAGAGTATTTGTTTTCAACCATTATTCGTCCTCTCGATCCCATGTCTTGACGTTCTTGATCTGACAATTTCATGGCTTCGAGTAAAGCTTCTTTTAAAGCCTTTTGGTGATCGTCGATCCACCAACCACAATGATATTCAATTAAATCTTTCCAAGGCGCACCTTTTGTAGTAATAGCAGGCACACCATAGGCGAGAGACTCAGCAATAGCAATTCCAAAGTTTTCTGAATGAGTGGGGAGAACAAATAAATTAGACTGACTGAGAGCAGCGATTTTCAATTCTCCAGAAAGCATTCCGGTAAATGTCACCTGTTTTGTTAATCCTAATTGAGTTGTTAAAGATTCAAGTTTTGCCCGGTAGCCAATTAAATCAGGGCCGGCAATAATCAGATGCCAGTTGGGAAATTGATTGATTAATGATTGCCAAACATAGAGAAGATTATCTATTCCTTTTTTGGGATGTAGTCGCGATAAAAAGAGCAACCATTTTTTGTCGGATAGTTGGGGAAACACTTGATTTAAGACTTCTCTGCTTGGTAAATTATCAAGGGATGGAATAGTGATTCCATTAGGAATTAATGCAATCGGTTGTTTATAACCTAATCGACGAATTGATTGAAGTTCTTCATCGGAGGTAGCATGAAAAGCCGTTGCACTATTCAGATTTTTACGTTCGTATAAAATCCAAGCTAACCATTTTTTGTACCAACTGTTTTTGAGTGACCAAGACTCTAACATTCCTCGGGGAGAAATTACTAAAGGTAATCGATTGACAAGAGCAGCTTGACGAGCATAAATATTTGGAAACATCCATAACCCATGATTATGAATTAGATCAATTTCAGTAGAAGCAAGTTGCTCAAGATGTTGGTAAGCGCTGGGTTGAAAACCTCGTAGATATCGAGCAATTGGAGTGGCATTGTAGCTATGAAGCTTGACTCCATTTGTGGCAAGTTGCTCGCCGACTTTTTGATAGTTTAAGGTGAACAAGTGAGGAAATATTTTTTGTTCAGATAAAGCTTGAGTGAGATGGGTAACTGAATAAGCTGGCCCTCCAACTTCTTCATTAATACTGGCAACAACATGACAGATATGGGGATAACGATTTTGAGGTTTGATAGCTAGTTTGTGAGACATTTAAGATGCTCCTGTGTTTAACTAAGGTTAATAAAAAAATCATTGATAGATTGATTTAAGCGAGCTTTAAACTGCTCAAAACCATAAATTTCAATGACTCTCTTTCGTAAAGCTTCGGGTTGATACATTAGAGGAAGTGGATAGGTGCGTTGTAAAACTTCAACTAATGTTTTAGCAATTTCTTTAGTATCATCTGGATTAACTAAAGCGCCTAATTCACCCTGAGATAAAGCATCAATTGCACCATCTTGATTGCCTGCCAAGACAGGTTTTCCACAGGCTAAAGCTTCTAAAAAAACAATACCAAATCCTTCAAATTTGCTCGGCATTGCAAACACATCGCCAAGATTATAATGATCGCAAAGTTCTGAATCTGGAACAAATCCGGCAAGGGTAACGCAGTCTTGAAGTTGTTGTTCAACGATTGACTTTTCTAACCGAGGTCGGTCATCTCCTTTACCTGCAATAATATAATGAACGTTAGGTATAACCTGACGAATTTGCGGTAATACTTCTAGAATTTTGTCATAACCTCGATAGGATTCCTGACTGACTAAACGATTAACAGTTAGTATAATTGGCTGTTCGGGTTTGAGTTTGTATCGCTCTAATAGATAGGAAGGTTTGCTGGAGATTTTAAATCGATTGCTGTCGAATGTATTCGGTAAAAGTGAGAGTTTTTCTGGATTAAGATTTTGTTCTTTAATTAAGCGATCGCGTGTATAGTTGCTAACACAGAGAATTTTGTCGGCATTATGGAGTGCTTTTTTGAGGGAAGGACGTTGAATATTCCATGCTTCTATCCCATGTGCGATCGCCCAATAGGGTATACCTTTTAGTCGTTTTAAATAGTCAGCAGCTATGCTAAAATTTAGATGAGTGCTAATAATTAGATTGGGATTTTGTAAAATTCCATATCCAAGTAGTTGACTGACAAAAATTGCAGTTCGCCATTTCATTGGCCATTTTCCAGCTACGTGAAACCGAGTATTGGTGAGAGGGGTAAATGCACTAGAAATCTGACTGTCATGTTTTAAAAACACATCATATTTAACTGAATTTTTAATTTGTTGTAAGGCTTCTAAAAAAAAGGATGAGTAAACTTGAATGCCTCCTTTAAATTCAAACATATTCGGAAACCACAGATGAATATGATTAAAATCGATGTTTTTTGACATAAATAAAGTGTAAAATTAAAAGGTAAATTTGATCGATTTTAAAGACAGAAATCGTTTAAAAATGAAGACAATTGGGAGGATCTGATCCTCGGACAATCCATTGATAAACTCGCGACATTTCTTGAGCGATTGAATCCCAAGAATATTTAGTTTTTACTAAATCTCTTCCCCTTAATCCCATTGCTTGACGTTCTTGATCGGACAGTTGCATAGCCTCAGTTAAAGCCGCTGCGAGTGTAGGTTTTGTATTTTCAATCCACCAGCCACAGTCATAGGTTAATAAGTCTTCCCAAGGCGCATTTTTAGTTGTAATCACTGGAACTCCATAGGCTAAAGCTTCAGCGATCGCGATCCCAAAATTTTCAGAATAGGTTGGTAATACGAATAAATCAGCATTGGCGAATGCAGCTTTTTTTTTCTGTGCTGAGAGCATACCCGTAAATGTCACGCGATCCTGAAGTCCTAACTCTGCGGCTAATAATTCTAATTTTCTTTGATATCCTAATGTATCCGGGCCGGCGATAATTAAATGCCAATCGTCGAAGATTCCTGAAATGATCTTCCAAGTTAAGAGCAAGTTTTCTAAGCCTTTTTTCGGGTGTATTCTGGAAAGAAAAAGCAACCATTTTTTATTGTTTAATTTTCCAAAACTATTAATTAATATCTCCCGATCTTCTTTAATAATTTTAGTTTTGAATTCTACTCCATTTGGAATAATCGCAATCGGTTGTCTAAACCCTAAACTCCGAATTGCTAAGAATTCTTCAAAAGAAGTTGCATGAAAAACTGTCGCACTTAGTAAATTTTTGTATTCATACAATAACCAGGCTATGCATTTTCTAAAATGATGAAATTTGATTGACCAAGAATTGAGCATTCCATGAGTTGAAATAACAAGAGGTAATTGAGATTTTAGAGCCGATTGACGTGCATAAAGATTGGGAAACATCCATAAACCATGATTGTGAATTAAATCCAATTCTGTTGCAGCTAATTCCCACAACGCACGACTAGCTGTAGGATGAAGTCCTCGAATATAACGAGTAATTCGGTTAGCATGATAGCTATGAACTTTGACACCCGGTGCTGTAACTTGTTGACCACATTGCTGATAATCTAAGGTAAATAAATAAGAAGATATTCCCTGATTAGCAAGGACTTCAGCGAGACTCGTAACTGCAAAAGCAGTGCCGCCTGTATGCTCGTTAATACTGGCAACAACTTGACAAATCCGGAGTGGGTTTGTATGACTTATAATCAATGGTAAAGACCTAGAGCGAGCGTTATAATAGATTGTCATACAAGTTTTAGCCAGACTGCAAAAAAGCTAGAAAAAGCAGACACTTATAAAATACAGAATTCCTTGGCTAGATCCGGAATCACAAGTTTTATTTTATGAAACTTTGAAAATAAACATTCATTTTTATTATAAATATTTGGTTTTTAATTGGCATATAAACGAGTTTTTAGCATGGCTTTTTTATAGATTTTGATATAATTTAAAATCATTTTTTTTGTTGTAAATTTGTGAGCATTAACTAAACCTTTAGCAATTATTTCTTGCCGTTTAGGTAGATGAAAAATAATTTCCTCGGCTGCTTGTTGAGGATGAGTCGGATCGATGTATATTGCTCCTTGACCTCCAATTTCGTTCATCGGAGGACGATTGGATGTAAATACCGGACAACCACAGGCTTGAGCTTCTATAATTGGCCAGCCAAAACCTTCTTGTAAAGAGGGAAAAAGTAAAGCGATCGCCCCGGAATAGATCGCACGTAAATCTTCAGGAGTAACTTCAACAAGTTCAATCACATTTTGACTTAAATTATGAGTTTTAATCAATTGGTGCATTTCGGGTGTGAAAGGTTTACCAACCATAACTAAATGGAGTTTTGAAAATTTATACAAAGGTAATAACCTCTGAAAAATTGAGAGTACACCCAATCTATTTTTATACCAATGATTAGCACCAACGTGTAAAATATAGTGGCTGTTTTTAGGAATTCCTAAAGGTTCTAAATAATATTCAACCTGGGAAGATTGCATTGGACTGTAGGGATAGTTTAAACCCTGGTAAATTAGGGAAACTGCCTCCGGTTTAATTGAGGAAAGACGTAATAAGTCGCTTTGAGTTTTTTGAGAAACACAAACTATGCTTTGAGCTTGATTCAGTCCCTTCAGAATCATTTGCTGCAATTTTTGACCTGTCCAGCGAGTTTTATATTCAGGAAATTCTCCTAAACCTGAACGAATTGCTAATAAATCATGGCACGTTACGACATGAGGAATATGTTGTAAATATTGAGTGTAGATAGCATTTCCGTGATCGCAAATATGGACGACATTAGCCCAAGATAAAGCTTGTTTAAGTTGGGGAGGAAACAGAACTAATTTATCAATGTAGCCCAACCATTTTCCCATAGGTTTTAAAGTTAATTCTAAGCTTCCTAAGTAAGGTTGAGGACGTAAAATTCGCACCTGATGACCGAATTGAGGTAAAGTGGTAGCTAGCACATTTAAAAATTTATCCATGCTGATAATCCCATCGGGTTGATAGTTGCCAATGAGTAAAATTTTCATTGTGACTGTTTAATTTTTGCAGTGTTGATTTGCTTTTGTTTAAAATTCCAGAGTAGTCGCTTGATTTGAATAATGACTTCCTCGGGTAATAAATTGAGAGCTAAATTTTTAGCAATTGCTTTGAGAGTAAGGGGTAAGAGTTGACGTTGCAAACTTATAATATCTTGAGTTGTCATTGTGGCAACTGATGTATTGGGAAAAGCCGGATAATCAGTCTTGTAACCGAATCCTAAATAATTCATAATTTCTGGAGTAAGATGATTAATAAATTCTGTATTCACTAAATTTTTTTCACCATGACCGATGATATTAGAACCAACTTGATCAACTTGAAAGAGTAGAGTTGTTCGAGTATAACTGTCATCTTGAAAAGGTTCGGCTCGATGAACAGCATGAATATTACACAGAATTAAACTTCCTTTCTTTAAGGAAAAAGTGAGAATATCTTTTTTATAGTTTTCTTCCACAAAATGATCGCTGAGATAAATTTCAGAATCATGTTTATGCGACCAGAGATGAGAGTCTTTAACTAATTGAAAAGGGTTTTTAGTGACATCAGAAAGATAAAACAAAAACAGTAGTCCTGGCATATTATGTTTACTAGAAAGTTGTCTACCTGTTTGTCGGTTATTGTCGGTGTGCCAAGGCATATGAGATATTTTTTCAGTTTGATAAATCCGATGATTGATTAATACATATCTATCCCGAAAGTAATTTTTACAAATGTCTAAAATTTGAGGTGAAGTAATCAAATCGTAAGCTTTTTTTGACTGAGCCAGACAATGGGTTAAAAATCTCTGATGTTTGGCAAGAACAACACCAACATCATTCGTATTGACCAAAACTTGATCGAAGTTTACTTCTTGCAATAATTCATTAATATACTGTTCTGTCAGGGCTTCTTCAAAAACAAAGAATCCTTTCTGTTGGAGAGAGTTAACAATTTCCTCTGTCGTGATATTTTGGAAAGCAGAAGTATACATAGTATCTCCTTTTAGAAACAAAAAACTCTAAATTTTTTCAGAAAAATTAACAGAACCATTGAGATAATTGATCGCATCTCTTAGTCCTTGAGTCGCTTGAATATAGCTATAATTCATAATGATCTTGCGACTTTCTTCTCCCCATTTTGTGAGTTGTTCGCGGTTAGAAAAGGCTTGTTGAAGACAGTTGGCTAAAGCTGAAATATTGCCAGCCGGAAAAACTAATCCATTGCGGTTAGGATGAATTAAATCTTGAGCGCATCCAACATGATCGCTAGCAATAACTGGACGGGAAAGACACATGGCTTCATTAATCGCCAGTCCCCAGGTTTCCCAAGCGCCATAACTGGGTAAAACGACGACATCGGCGATCGCATAGGTACGCGGCATTTGACTCTGGTTTTGGAACGGAGCAAAATAGATGGAGGGGTAATTTGCGGCTTGCGATCGCAATTCATTTTCTAAGGAACCCGCCCCAACAAATAAGAGTGAAACCTTGGGTAAATTCGACTGTATAAAAGCCTGAAGTAAATCAAGCGGTCGTTTTTTTTGTTCAAATTTTCCGGCAAATAAAATAACAGCATGATCTTCGGGAACTTTGAGTTCCTGTTTCCAGAGTTTAGCCTGTTTCATTGCTTCCTGAGTTTGAGATAAGAAGCGATCATTATCAACAGCATGGGGAGAAAAAAATAGATTTTGTGCGGAAACTCCATGATAATAATAGTAATCATAATTCGCTTTTCCAACATATAAACAGGCAGAAAAGCGACGATAAATGAGAGAAATAAATTGACGACGTGACCATTCTTTAATACCTGTTCTGGGTAACAGTCGATGGGAGTCTCCCCGAAAAATGAGGGGAATTTTACGAGTATTCCAGCGCAAAATAAAATTATAAATACTGGCGTAGTTATAGCACATTAAAAGAATGGCATGAGGTTGATAGCTTGCAACTCTTGATAATAAAGATGGATTTTTAAATCCCCAAAAGTGATGAGTTCCTGGATTTGAACTTTGGTTCGGAACAAACTCATAATCGTATCCTGATAGTAAAGGGATATCCCACTGGATTGATTGTTTAAATCCTTGATCAACTTGTTGAGTAATCCCAAAATTCCAGAGATAAAAAACTTTAATTGAAATCTCATTTTCCTGAGCTAAATGACGAAACCAAGGTGCATAGTATTGAATGGGATGAGTGGTAATAATAGCAATTTTATTCATGTTCAACCTCGTAGTATTGACTATATTTCATCAATTCAAAAACAGGATGTTCACGATTGGGAAGAACTTTCATAAATACAAACGTGATTCCCACTAAAACCATACTCGACTGAAAGAGTGAAGCCACATAAACGCTAGCTGACCATTCACTTTGAGCCGCAAAACTAATAATTAGAATAGAAAAAAGTGATGGTGCCGAGAGAATTGAGGTGTTCATACTCCAGCGAGCAACTTTACCATAAGCCATTCCTAGAATCATGCCAAGTCCAGCACAACCCATTAACCCAAAATTTGCATAAGACTCTGCTAAAAGTCCCCAAGCTATTGTAGTTCTATAAGTGTCTTCTTGGCTTTGTAACCCGTAGTAAACACTTAAAATATAAGTGCCTTCGTGACTCCGAGGTTTATTCGGATAGATAATCCGAGGGAGAATCATCTGAGGTAAAATCAGATAAGTTTTTCCCATTAAATAGGGATATTCTTCTGGAGATTTTTTCTGAGCTAAAAGCAGCATTTGAATGATACTTGAGCGCTCAGAAGGTGAACTTTCTTCTGAACCTTCTTCTTCCTCTTCATGGTTTAGGTTTTCTAAAGAGTAACCAATCCACTCGCTGTACCAAGCTGGATATTCCCAAGGTTGTAATGTGAATCCTCCCTGATCAAACCAATATTTAGATCGCATTTCAGTCTTACCATAATGAAGAACAGTTAGACAGGCTAATACAATTGCAATTGTCATCAATGGGATACGATTACTGCCTAAAATATAAGCGATAAAAGCAACTGAAAAAACCCCAACATTGTCTCTAAGAATTAATCCAGCAGCACTACTAATGAAATAAGAAATCATTAATACTACATAAATTTGTGATTTAACACCTGTTAATTGTTTTTTGCCTTGACGATAAGATAAAATAAAAACGGCTAAAACAGAAAGTCCTAAAATTCCGCCTCGAATCAGTGCAAATAATCCACCACTCAGAGGAAACCATTTTCCTCTAGCATACATCTGAAAGAACACGGCACCTGCTAAAATCAATAAGAAAAAGTTTTCTCCATTCTTATCAACAAGAGCGCGATAAGATAGAGGTGGAGGAGGACTTGATTTCACTTCTTTTAGCCAAAAAAAAGTTCCGACTGCTAAGTGAAGAGTGACTGTAATTCCTGCATAAAACTGACTTTCTGAAGAATAGGTAATCACTAAAGGATGATTACTGAGTAGAGGAATAGCATTTGTGTTTAAATGGGTTAAAGCAAAGAAGGGATAAATTGGCATTCCTAATGCTTTTCCAGAACACCAAAGATACATCGGATATAAGGATGCAATACTAACTAAAATTGCAGCCAGACTAACGAGGGGATCGTTGGTTTGTAAAGACTGAGCATTTTGAATAAACAATACTCCAACTCCCAACCAAAAAGCTTGGAGTAAACGTCGTCTTTCCAAACGAATTAGTTGAGATTGAGCTTTTTGATAAAGAGCAATAATTTGGTGATAAAAGCTCATATAAATTAAGAGAACAATGAATGATTTAAAACTCGATCAAATACAGCACATTGCTGTCGAGTCATTTCCTCTGCTGTATAAGGTTTAAAGGCTAACCAATTCGTTTCAGGTTTATATCCTTGTGAAGTTGAAGTTAACCAATTTAATTGCTCAGTAACTTGCGGAAGTAAATCAGTTGGACTGTTGTGAGAATCGAAAGCAACAACTCGACCGGCTTGACAATCTTTGAGAATATTTACAACCGAACTTTGTTGGTGAAATAGAGCTAAAATAGGTTTGCGAGCTAAGATACAGGGATATAATTTAGAAGCTGTATAATCGGGATTATTAGAACCAATCAGTAGAATGCCATCACTATCACTTAAAAGTTGTAATGCTTCAAAATAGGGAATGCGATGAGGATGTTCTTCAACTAAATCATTGACTCCCAATTCTTCAGCTATCGGTTCAACAGTTTTAGTTGCTCGTTCACCCGGAGCGTAACTGGTTCCAACAAAATGTAACTTGATCGAATTCCAGTATTCCCGATGGCGATCGCGCTGTGATTTAATCCCCAAAAATAAAGCTCGTAATGCCAACGCCATATCACTTCCACCCCGACCGACATAAACCCAATGACGTTTACCATCATCGGGATTAAAAATAGTTTGCTTAACGTTTAACTGGGGAAGCAACTCAAAATCTTTTTCGGGCGCTCCAAAGGGTAAAACCGTAAATTGATCTTCTTTCAGCCATGAATATCGCTCAATTAATGTTTTTGGATAAGCCGGAGAAACACTAATAATATGGCTGACTTTACGCATTGTAAACGGTTCTAAAGTTTCAGCTAGTCGTTGAGCAAAACCATATTTCAATTGACCTCCTGGAGGTTGATCATATCCAAATTTTTTTCCGTAGTCATTTAACCAAGGATCTTGAAAATCAAGGAGATAAGGCACTTGAAAACGACGAAACCACAACGGTGCTAATGCCATTGTTAGAAAGACCGTTGTCGAGAAATAAATTAAGTCTATTTTTTGTTGCTTTAATATTCGTTGACCTGCGGTAAATAAATAGGGAAGACACCGCCAGCCAATATTACTTAATCCTAGCTTGCGAGTGTATTTTACAGGTAATGCGTTAATCTGAGTAATCGAAAGATTTTCAGGTATAGTTTGAGTTAAGATTGGGTCTAGAGTTCCTTCTACACAGTCTGGGTGTACTGTTAAGATTAGAGGTTCCCAACCGAATTTTTGAAAATAAGGTAATCCCATTCTTACCCTTTGATGATCGGGGGCGTTAATGGGGGGAAAATGAGGACTGACAATCAAAACTTTACGGTTCAAGGTTGATTCCTCTAAAATTTTTTTGAAATTGCTCTGAGTGAAAGTTTTGACAGAAACTCTCCACTACAGATCACAAGGAATCGCCAAGAGATCCGGAAATCTTGATAATTCTTTAGATTTTAAATTAGCAATCGATGAGAATTTTTTCTGAACCTGTAGCGACTAAGCTGTGATAAAGCTGCTCATATTGAGCTATAATTGTGGAAGCTGAAAAACATTTTTGGGCGCGTTGACGACAATTGTAACGGTCAATTTTGTTCAGATTTTCTACCGCTATACAAGCTTCTTCTACAGTCTTGATAAGATAGCCATCAATTCCCGGACGAATAATTTCAGGTAATGCACCTTTCGGACAAGAAATTACAGGTGTTCCGCAGGCTAAAGCCTCTGCAAAAACAATACCAAATGGTTCTTCCCATTCAATCGGAACAATCATCGCCGCAGCTTGACCTAAAAGTTCGTTTTTTTGTTCATCATTTACAGTACCAACGTATTCAATTCCATTTTTACCCAGATGGGGAAGAATTTCGTTTTCCCAATAGCTTCCCGCCTCGCCAATAGTGCTGTAATTTCCGGCAATTAACAAGCGTCGTCCGGTTTTTTGTGCAACTTTGATCGCGGTGTGTGCGCCTTTGATGCGTTCAATTCGACTGAGAAATACCAACGGTGCATCGTCAGCAATATGAGGCTGGAAGGTGTATTTTTCTGTTTCAACACAATTATAAATAGTATGCCAAACGCCTCCGGCTGATCGTCCCTGGCGACAAATATGATCGCTGCAACCTGTAAAAGTAAGAGAATTTTGTGCAAGTTTAGCTGCCCATTTAACGGATGATCCTCCGGTGGCGCGTTGATAAGACATAACTTTCGGAAGAGGAGATTTGAGCAGGGGTAATAAGTAAAGAACCCGAGAAAAACTATGAAGAATATCCGGTTGAAATTGTTGAACGGCTGACCATAATGTTACTGTATTTTTGAGAGCATCAAATCGATCTTGGGAACGCAACCCCGGCCAGGAAAAATGATAATGAGCGGGTGAAGTAGAGTCGTGATGGGCGACTAAACCAATAGTATAACCACGCGATCGCAGTCCAGTGATCAATAAATCAACGATGCGTTCAATTCCCCCATAAAGTTTGGGAGGAACGGGAAGTTCTGGATCGGCTGTTAGCAATATTTTTTTCACTTTTATTCAACCTCTTTATAGACGACAATTGACAAATAAAGCGTTACAGAATCCGAAATATCTCTTATCGTTTCCCCATCTAAAAACTTCATAAAATCCAGAGAAACGAAAATTATTTTCTCTTAAATAATCATATAAATCTCTAAAAAATTGACATTCTTTATTGGATTGCTCAAAACTAACTTCAGCATAGATAAAACTAATCAAGTTGTTTTTTAAATAAAAGTCTGCCCCTTTGAGAACCTCAAGCTCAAACCCTTGAACGTCCATTTTTAATAAATCAATTTTCTCAATATTCTGTTGGTGACAAAAAGTATCAATTGTTGTGACTTTAACAGTTTCAACAGTTTTTTCTAAAGCTGGATTTTTAGAACTATCTCTAACTAAAGTATTGAGTTCTGAATTTTCCCGAATTGAAATCAACAGTTCTTCTTCTTGAGAACCAAAAGCATAATTAAACGGTTTTATTGTGTTTGTTTTCTTAGTATTTTTGCATAATTCATTAAAAGTTTTATAAACCGGTTCAAAAGCAAAAATTTCGGCTTGAGGAAAATGTTTATTTAAAAATAAGCTAGTTTGACCTATATTTGCTCCGACATCAAAAATGATATCAAATTGATAATTTTTATAAAATCTTTTAATATCGTAGGGATAGCTAATTCCAACGGGAATCACTCGGGTTAAAGGCATCAGTCTAGAAGCTAAAATTGAGTTCCCTACAGTAGCCAGTGCCTTGCCGACGAAGTATCTCCAATTCATCCTAAATAATCCTACATTTTGTACAACATTATACTTGAAAATCCAATCATCAGATTGTCTATTTACACTTCTTTTATTTTGATAAAATTAGAGCTTTGCTTCAAAATACAAAGAGTAGGGACGATGTTGATCCCGGTCAATACAACCACTGGGAAAATCACCTTGCTGCCAACTCCAACGAGTAATATTTTTGAAACCCGCATCTCTAAGAACTTGCTCTAAACTTTCTGCGTCATACCCACAATAATGCTCCCATTCTTGAATAAAGACGTGGTTTAAAGCATCCATTTTGGTTTGAAAAACAGTTTCAGGTTTCTCTCCACCACAACCAATTTGATTAAGGGTATCCCATCCCGACTCTAAATAAGCTTTGATATAAAGTTCAGCATCAGGAACAATCACCCGTAAAACACCATTAGGTTGGAGACATCGACGACATTCTTGTAAAAATTGTGAACGCTCATCTACGGGGTTTAAGTGTTCGAGAAAATGTTCAACATGAATACCTAAACAGGATGAGTCTGCAAAAGGAAGCCAACGCCGACAATCAGCTACAAAGGTTACATTAGGATGAGGGAATAAATCAAGATTAACCCAGTTTGGATGACCAAAAGGGCCACAACCGATGTTAACTAATAGGTCATGCTGCTGTCGTAAATGATGAATTTTTGCTCTTAGTCCTGGATGAAGTTGAGATAAAATACGCACTCGTAAAGCATTAAGTTCGAGGCGAATATGGTTAAAGACATGACGGTTAATAGGAAGTTTAGGAATCAACCATACACCAAAGCGTTGCTTTATAGTCATTGAGTTAGCCACTGTTTTTTCACTCACTTTTCAGCTTTCTCTACTATACTTCTATATTCAAAGAACAAGCTAAAAATTACAGATCCGGAAAATTTAGGTCGAAAAATAAACTTTACTGAGCTAATGCTTGTTCAGCTTTTTGTAATAGCACGTTTATTTGTTGTTCCCAGCAAAATTGATTTTGAGCGGCTTGCAGTGCAGCTAGTTTAGCTGAAGCTAGTTTTTCTGGATTTTTTAGTAAGTTTTCAATCGCTTGAGCTAGGATAGCGGGGTGATTATTAGGAATTAAACTACCGATTTCAGGACTGTGCTGAAAAATTTCTTTTTGTCCTGCTGTGTCTGTGGCAATAATAGCTAAACCTGCTTGTAAATATTGAAAAAGTTTATTGGTAATCGTGAGATTTCGACTCGGAATGTCGGGTTGTTCTAATGCCAAACCAATATCATGTTCTGCAATCCGAGATAATAGCTCAGAATTGGGAACTGTTGGATGAATAAAAATGCGATCGCGCCACTCGTCAGTTACTTGTTTTTCTAACCATTGCTGTGCTGTTTTGGGATAGTGACCCCGCAAATGAATTTCAACAGGTGTTTGCAGATAAGCTAAAGCTTGAAACAAGATTTCTAAGCCTCGTCCCGGCCCAATTGTTTGAGAAAACCAATGCAAAGAAGAAAGTTTTGAGTTGATTTTATCAAGTTTTTTAACATCGATAAATGACCGTTCTTCCCAAGGAAATGTATTGTAAATTGCTGTAGGTTTAGGTACTTTATAAGCATCGGAAAAAGCCTCAGCAAGAGCATTAGAAGTGGTCAAACAGTAAACACAGTCTTGAGCAAGACGACGCTCAAAAGTTTTTAGTTTATTAATAGGTCGGGTTGCACAGTTAGAAGGAAGTAAATCTTCGGAAAACCAATCTTCAAAATCAACACCCACACGAAAACCTTCATTTAAAAGTTGATTTCCCACCCAAAGTCCAACTTCAGAATGAACAATGGTTAAATCAGCTTGAGTTTGACGGGCGACTTTCAGCATAGCCGTTGCACCATAGCCTAATAACTCGGGTGAAAATATGCTAAATCGTTGATATTTTTCTTTGGCAAATCTACCCTGTAGTCTAACTTTAAAATTGTTTATTTTGTGTTGAGGTTGAAAGTCAATAATTGGTGCAAATCGCCATTTTTTTTGAGCTAAAATGAGGTGATCTCGCTGTACCAGTTCGGGATCGAACCAGAAACCTCGCACAGTCACATCATGTCCGGCTGCGGCTAAAGCATCTGCTTCTTTTTGAGGTCTAGGTGCAGTGCAAAGATGACCACCAATTAAAATTAAAATTTTTGCCATATTTCTGATTAATAACTTTAGTGTCTTAAACTGACTCCTAAGTAATTGGAAAGCAATTGTTTTTGATTATTAGGTATTCTTGTCTATCAAGTTATTCCTATTTTTATTAAGATGATTAGATGACCGAACTGAATTTGCACTAAAACGATAAACAAATCTTTCCTTAAGTTTGGCAAGCTTCCATCCTAAAGCCACTTCACTGTAACCGTATTGATACACCCATTTTTGAATTTGTTTGGCTGATTTCCAGCCTATAATATGAGATAAAGATTGAAATATTGGTCCACCATCAGGCTTGAGATTAGATCCACCAAATTGTTTAACTTTTGCTTCCGCTTTTTGTGCTAAGTCTGAAACATTTGGATACACTTCATAAATAAAACGTTGAAAAACAGTTGCACAAGCATGACGAGTGCAAGGGCTATTTTCTCTGGCTAAAAGATTGCTTGTACCCTTGTCTAAAGATAAAAATGCAGATTCCCAAGCTGAACGAGATTTTGAGCCGCTTAAACTCCCAGAATTTCCTGATCTATAATAGGTTTTAGCACCCCAACAAAACTTCACACCCTGACTCGCCAGTAAAATTCTGCTGAAGTAATCAAAATCATTAATTAGAGATAACTTTTCATCCCAACCCCCGGCTTTTTCGGCAATCTTTCGAGGAACTAACCATGCTGCCCCGTGCATCATGTAGTGATTTTCCCAGGCAAAAATGAGCCAGTTAATGGGATCAAAGTCCGCCCACAGCGGTTGAGGAATAAACAAAGCTTCTTGAGGTGATTTGTAGAATCTTGACCATTCTCCTGCTGCTAGAAATTCTGAATTGCTATCACCTAATAGTTTAATTTGACGATCAATTTTATCAGGAGATAAAAGATCATCAGCGTCCAAATACTGAATAAAATCTCCTTGTGCTTCTCGCAAAGCTCGATTTTCAGCAGCACTTTGACCTTTGTTTTCTTGAGAAATGACCTTAACAATTGATGATTCAAAACGTTTTGCAACGGACAAGCTGTTATCAGTAGAACCATCATCAACAACAATAATTTCTTTGTGTTGCCAGGTTTGTGCTAAAGCTGATTCTAGAGTTTCAGCTAACCATTGTTCGCAATTATAGGAAGGAATTAGAATGGAGACTAGGGGTTTCATAATGACTTTTGATTGGTTTTTAAGTTGAAGTTAAAGCTCTTTTTTCCGAGTGCGATCGCAGGCTTTTCAACATATTGATAGAATAAAAAAGATAAACCCAGACAAATCACTAGGACGGAAAAATCATAAAAAATATGAAGCGGTAAAGACTCTAACCAGATCCCTTGTCGATACCGAATGAGTAAGTAACATCCAATCGGAACGTGTAATAAGTAAAGGCTGTATGATACTTCTCCAACCTGACAGAGTACATTATTGGTATTAAGCCAACTGTTGTATTTGAAGGACATGATAATACTCAAAACTGTGATTACAGAAGCAATTTGAATCGAAAGATAACTTGGATTTGCATGAACTTGATCGATTTGAGTAGGACTAAATGTGTGAATCAGCATTCCAACTCCACTTAATACTAATATTAATTTTCCTTGAAAAATCTGACCTTTAAGTAGCTCATATAAACCAATCCCTAAAAGAAATAGACACCATCTGTCTAAAAAAAACAGACCCGGTAAATGATACAAAGCAGGAATAAAACTCAGTCCAGTAACTATATAAATAATCGGAATATTGAAAGATTTGTAGACTAGAGTTAAACCGAGAACAAGATAGAAGAAAATCTCATAGGTTAAACTCCAATAAACCCAATTTACTGTTTGAACTGAAGTTGCTGGAGATGTTGTTACCGTCAATGTAGCAAACCATTCCTGAAGATTTTGAGGTAATTGCACACTATCGTTAGTTCCGAGAACTAATTTTAAGATGAGAAGACTTACGAAAACAACAAAAATACTGGCTAGATAGGGTGGATAGATTCGACAAAATCTTCGCCAGCAAAAATCACTCATAGATTTAGAACGTTTTGTAGCTAACTGAATACAATAGCCACTAATAATAAAAAAAATCGGTACTCCAATATATCCTAAACGAACAAAGTAATAATATAAATTATCCTGCTCAGGAATTCTACCATTAAGATGATAAAGGACAACCCAGATAGCGGAAAAACCCCGTAGAGTATCTAGCCAAGGGTTTCTATTTGTAGAAGACTGAGTTTTATCATTCATTCTTCTGCTCCTCCTAAGAAGTTTGATAAATGTTATAGACAACTATCAAAAAAATTAGTCTTCAAACAATCGAATCCAAGAAGTATTGGAAAAGTCATTTTTTAATTGCTCGTAGTTCTCAATTACATCAGATAGAGATTTAGAAGCTTGTTTCTGGGTTTCAGTCGTCATCGGGTAAATTTATACACCCAGGAAATCCTGAATTTTATTAGTTGTTTCGGTGAAATTTACGGTTAAATCTTCATAGGTAATTGAAAGCTTTTTATGATTTGCAAAGAATTCATCGGCTTCATTTTCCATTCGACGATGTGCTTCAAAATCCTGTAGACATTCATCAAAATCGAGTTTGAGTTTGACAAATTTCCTATTATTACTGATACCGCCTGTTGCTCCTATTCCCCAATTTCCAGTGGTTTGAGCCGTAACTGCTGAGACTTTACTGCGAAGAAGATTTTGTCGTTTCAGGTGAATAATTGCAATGTCCTTATTCTCCTGAAGGTAAGCCCATAAATCAGATTTTGCTCCACTCCAAGACGGTTCATAACCAACATCTTTCCACCATCGATCAAATTCAGGTGCGTTCCACCAAGGGTTATTTATTCGTGCTTGTGGGTATAATAATTTAAAGCCTACAGCTTGAATTCTACGAGGATGGGGCTTGTAGATTTCTTGATTCAGAAAGCGTACAGGATCACTATTTCTTAACGCTACAATTTGTTGATTATTAGATTTTTCTCTATACCCAGGAACAGAAAACGGAACTGATTGAAGATGGCGATGAAAAAGTTCAAAAAAACAGATAATTTGGCTATGACTAGACAGTAGAGAACAGAGAAGAGTGGAGCCAGTTCTGATATTACAAACAATAACAAATTTTTGATAATTTTTATGGCTAGAGAGCAGATGATGGTCAATCATCCAAGACTCTAGTCTACTTTTATATTCTTCAATTCCTTTCTGAATTTTTTGGGTCAGCATAGCTTATATACTTTAGGATTTCAACTTCAACTCAAGTAACCTACAATAAACTTTTAAGACAACCCCAAGTTGCTCTATCTAGCAATAAATCACGGTGATGAAAGATAGCTGAAAAAAGTTCACGCCTAGCCAAACCGGGATTTTTATCTGCTAACTGATGAATTGGCATCCGAATTAAATATCGCTCCTGACGACGAATAATCCGACGAACTTCTTGACATTCTTTTTGAGTTAAACTGGTCATATATCGGTGAGCAACCTGAAGATGTTCTAGTACAATTTTAAAGTTATTATTTCCGCCCGTTTTACTAACAGGATGATCGCGATGAGTTCCTAATGGTTGATTTAGAATAACCGGTTGATATCCAGCACAGACAAGACGCGCCCAATATTCTTGATCAAAACAGTAATTAAGACTTTCATCAAGCAATCCCACTTCATCCATAATCGAGCGTCGCCAAAATACAGAAGGTTGAGGAAACCAGATTCCCCCAACCCAACTTACTTTCGATCTATTTTGTGATACTGGAGCAATATATTGATTCTTACCTTCATCATTAATAACTTGACAACTGCTCCCAATCCATTTGGTCTCTGTTTGTTGAGCAAAGATTTTACCAACTGTTCTTAAAGCATTCGGTTGATATAAATCATCGCTGTTCAAAAAAGCAACAATATCACCTGTCGCTCTTTTAAATCCTTTATTAATTCCGTGAGGTTGACCAAAGTCTGGTTCACTCACCCAATAGGTTAACCAAGGCTCATATTTTTTGATAATATCAACACTTTCATCGGTACTTCCACCATCCATAATGATATATTCTAAATTCGGATATCCCTGCAACAAAACTGAACGAATCGTTTCTTCTATAAACCGACCATAGTTATAATTGGTTGTAACAATACTAATTTTAGGCCAGTTGGAAATATCCGCTTGAGATTCAAATAACTGATGTTCTTCTACTGTCCAAGGCCATCCTTTTTTGCCTGAAGGGGGTTCAGGAAGATCGTTTAAGGAAGGAAAATTAATTATGTTTTGATTTTCTAAAAGCCAATTATTCATCATCTTAAATCTATAAAACTTGTGAATTCAAAATATGTTGCCATCCGTAGCGAAAATACCAGGGTTTTGAGTCAGAAACATAATGATGCAGCACTGCTTTGGGAGCAATAACTTCTTGACGGTTTGGCATCACAATATACTCATCAGCCGGAGCGACAGCACAAGCCTGACCCGCCATAAGCATTGCAATAATAGCTTGTTCCTGGTAGTAGTGAGTCCCCTCCTTTTCAATCATGGTTCTGCACCAGAATTCAAGCTTTTCCCAGTCAATCTCTTCACTTTTTAATCCACAAATTCCGACGTTTAATCGTTCCGCAATTTCTGCTTGTGCTAGAGATGTCATCAAATCATTTGAATATCCATAACAAGTCTCGACATCAACCATATGACAAGGTATTTGAGGAGACTTAAGCCATTCAATTAGAAAGTTGGGATTTCGGAAGAAGAGCATATCAGAATCTAACACTAATTTCCAACCCTTAGAACCTACATGAATGTCAGTCAATTTCCGTATATTGGGATAATTTGCTCGACGTTCTCTGAGGTAAGGAAACTTAACAGTTGGCAAATGTGCTTCTATACACTCTTCTATTTCTTTCAGGTTAACAATTCGAGAATCCGGAAAAAGTCTCTGAATTTCGTCTATGTTTTTTCGCTCCAGAGTACCATCATCATAAATAACCGGACGAAGATTAACTTGTGCTGTTTTTGCCATAGAATAAGCACAAAAACAAGTTTGATACCAAAATTTTTTCCCACTTAGAAAATAAATTTCTAAAGGAGAGTCCGACATCAACTGTTCAAGGGGTTTCAGTTGATAAGTTGCTGCTTCCATTTGTTGACGAGATTGCTCATCAATTGCCCGTCGAACTGGATCTCGATGAAGATATTTCTGAATTAATCCTTTCGGAGCATAGTAGAGTCGATAAGCGACAACTCCTAAGTGAAGGGATTTAGCAATTTGTTTGGGTGATATGTTCATCTAATTATCCGAGACAACTATATTTGGGCTAGTACATTCACTAACTCTTGCAATTCTGATTCACTAATTGTCCGAGTTTTTGAATAATTTGGTCGTTGAAAAGATTTGAAGATACGCCCTGCATTTTCAGGCCCTATAATTGTAGCCAGAAGTTGAAATTTTTTTCCTCCTAATTTTGTATAGGAAGTTTTCGGTGAATTTCTCCAAATACTCAAAATTGTACTTTCAAATGTTTGATTAAACTGATTAGGTAATCTCCGCCAAGATATGAAAGCACATTCACCAATATATTGACGAACTTTGAGTGTTTCTTCGGTCTTTGGACATTTTTTAATAAACGCTAATTTTAATGCTACGGCTGCTACCCCTAGCCTTTCCCAATGTCGAGTAAATCTATCACAATCGTGCAAGGTTCCAACGGTATAGTGTCCATCTACTTTAATCACTTTCGCTGGGTAAATTGCTAGATTGTGATAAATCCAGACATCTCCAACTGAATCAAAAATACGATTTTCAGGAACCAATGGATTTTCTAAGTGCTTTTGAATATAAGAACGTCGATAAATTGGACTATGAGGCATGGGCTGAACTTTTAAATAGAACTCAGCAGCTTCCTCAACAGTTGGTAGAGTTCCTGTAGGTTTAAAAACTAATGAATCATAGGAACCTGTGAGGGTTGTAACTGCACTATCAGTGTAAGAGATATCAGCTTTTTGTTCTCGCATTCGGCTGATTTGAGCAATCAATTTATCTGGATGAACAATATCATCTGAATCTAGAAAAAGTATATATTCCCCAGTTGCTTGCTTTAAACCTGTTTGCCTTGCCACAATTGAACCTTGATTTTCTTGGCGAATGAAGTGTATCGGTAAGTGATTAAATTCTGTTAGTTGTTCTGCTAAGGGTTGTTCAGAACCGTCATCAACAACTAAGACTTCAACCTTGAGATTTTGAATGGCTCTAGCAACACTTTCTAGCGTATATCTTAGTAAGTCAACTCGGTTATAAGCGGGAATAATGATGGATAAATCTAAAGACATGAAAGTAACTCCTATAAAAATAACAATTTTGTGATTATTTGCCTAAGTTTAAATGGGTTAATGCACCTAAGCCTTCAAACGTTCCACAAGCACCTTGCCATCGAACGTATGAAGCTGCATTTTTCCAGGGTTGATAACGAAAAAATGCTCTCATTTTTCGAGGTAAAACTGTCCAACGGGGAATTTTTTTCCAAGGTCTAATTTCATGTAAATCTAATACCTGAATCCAAGAACGTGACATGGCTCGATTTAATTTTGCTAGGTAATCTTTCGTCAGACGTCTCGCGGGAATCAAATGGATGAGTTGAAGTTGAGGAAAGTAACCAACACCCCAACCCGCTTCTAAAATGGTTAAAACAATATCATTATCTTCGCCTGAAATCAGTTGTTTTCCGGTGCGACCGAGTGCAAGTCTGGTTTCACTTTCCGTCACTTGTTGAGCATAGAATTCTGCTGCTTTTCGTCGCAGTACAAGTCCCGCACCAATCGGAGAACAATCAGGATATTGCTTCAATTGTTTTGCAGAGTTAAGAGACGGAATTGATGTTTCTTCCCAGTAGCATACTTTTAGATCATCTCCAAAATCACGTAGCCCTAAAAGCCCACCAATTTCTGTTATCCAAGACTCGGGTTTAATTTCATATTCAGGTATAGTTTTGCCTCCCCATGCTCCTAGCTTTGGATAGTTTACAAAAATATCAACTACATTTTTAAGATAATCTGGAGCCAGAACATTATCATCATCTGCAAAAACAAATATTTCTGTCATCGCTTCTTTAAAACCTCGCAATCGAGCTGCTGTTAAGCCCAGTTTTTCTTCTCGAACATGGCGAGCATTTGGATGCCAATTTAGATTAATCTCAGTAGAAAGAAGTTTACTACTAGCATTATCAACTAATAAAAGTTCCCACTTATCTAAGGATAATGTTTGAGATTTTAACGCTTCTAAGACTCTATTGAGATAATCTAGCCGGGGATTATGGGTACAGATAATTACACTGATAATTGGCTTCATAGCAAAATAACTTAGTAATTTTCAATCGTTTGTTTAGCCATTTGTTCACGACTAAAAAGCCGTTCGACTCGTTGGCGACCCTGTTGACCCATCTGATGACGCAAATTGGCATCACTAGCAAGTTTTAAAATCTTTTCTGCTAAGTCTTGAGAGTCATTCGGTTGAGCGAGTAATCCTGTTACTCCCTCGTCTATTACTTCGGGAACACCTCCAGTTTTACAACCAATTACAGGTTTTCCATAACTCATGGCTTCCACATAAATTAAGCCAAAAGATTCATAGCGCGAGGGCGCAACAAATAAGTTACATTTCTGATACATCTGATGTAACTTTTCTGAATCAACTGCTCCGGCAAAGGTAATATAAGCATCAAATTTATTACCCCATTGATCGTGAAATTTATCTTGATATATCTTTTCTGGGTCTTTACCAACAAGAGTAAAAAAAGCATTATTTATCTTGTTTAAAACTAAGGGAATCGCTTCTAGCAAAATATCTATACCTTTGCGATATTCAAATCGTCCTACATAGAGAATATTAATCTTTTCTAAGGGTTGACTTGATGGCTCTACAACTCTATTTTCTGGAAGCTTAATTCCATGAGGAATAATCTGAAATCGTTCAGGATTAATTTTAAAGTCCTTACAAATTTCATTTCGATGGGCGAGAGTATGAGTGGTTAAGCGATCGCTAAAGCGAATCATTAAGCCTTCTAAGCTAGATGCTATCTTTATGGCTTTGGAATAAAATTCATAATGATCCCGATTAATTTGTTTGAGAGTTGTGGAAACCCTGGTTACAATTAGCGGACGATTGCGTTTCAATAAATAAGCTAGACAGAGAAAATCATAACTGGTTGTTTCAATCACATCAATCTTATGTTTATCAACAAGTAGATTTAAAACTTTATTTATCTGCAAAACATTCCAAATCTTGATCAACAATAATTGTTGTGACCATCTGCCTTTAAACCCTTGTTCAATCCAGTTTGGCAACTGAATTTCAAGGGGATGAAGATAGATTTTAACTTGTTGATTTTCTGAAACTTCTGTTAGGATATCCTCCTCTGTAAAATCTTGATTAGTTATAAATAAAACATGAACCTGATGACCAAGCTGACTTAGGCCATTGGCTAATTCATAGAAATGGTTGGCAATTCCACTGTTAACTAAGTTTGAGGTTGCGTAGTAAGGGGTAACAATACAAATATTCATTACAGAATCACTCTTTAACGCTTTACCAGTCATTATTTTTTTCATAGCCAAGCTGAACCAAAAGTGAACCGTATTTTTCTTTAAAAAACTGTTTATGTTCGGCTTCAAAGTGATTCTTCCAGTCTCCTGCAACTCCTTTACGATTATGAGACTTCACATCTTCTTGTCCGGGTTTTCTACCTCTAGCATACCTAGAAAAGTCATGTTCATAGACAATATTTAAAGCTTGCCAAGCATAAATTTTAGAATTAAAACTAATTGTATTTTTTGAAGAAGGATTAATTTTCTTCATTCCCCGGTTTAAAGTTTCACCTAAAAGATAGGATGATATCGATTTAACAGAAATATATGGAGAATCATCCAACAAGTCTAAAAATTGCAAAATGTCGAGAAACTTGTTGTAGGGGTTGGCGATCATTTCTTCAAATTTAATCTCCAGCACATTTGGCAGGTTATAGTTCCATTCCTGCATTTGTCCGAAGATGTTTAATTCCACTTCATCAACTTTCATGCAAGATAGGTAATCCATCACAAAAAGTAACCCCTTTTCCTTAGATAGTTTCTCCAATTCCTTTCGGTAATCATTTAACTCAGGCCATGAATCAGTCGAGTGACTATATCGATGAGAGAAGTATGCAGAAACGATAATATCGCGTGGATCTCGAATGATATGAAATCCTTTTATGCTATCTAAAATAGGTTTTACAAAGTGAATGTCTGCGTTAGTATAACAAACTAAGTCTACATTCTTTTGTTGAAGATAACTACCCAAATCAAAATTAAACAGTTTAGGAATACTAGCGATTGTTGTCTTCAGGTTTACTTGGTAGCAAACTTGCTTAATTAGTGTCTCAATCCAGGTAGAACCTGACTTATGATGTCCAAAGTATGCTAATGTCATGTTACTCTTATCTCCTAAGATTTAATTTCAAATCAGTATAACTCACTTGTGGTATTTTCTATTTCAAAAACATTCTTCAAGAATTATTGGAATCTACATGATAATTTTGTATTGCTGAACGGGTCACACATAAGAGTGCTTAAACTTATAACTTTTGATCGCCATCATGTATGTGTTTTTTAAACTTCATAAAATTGTCAATATAAACTGAAATAAAAGAATGAATTAAAGGGGTAAATTTTTCATTCCAATGCGTTGAAATAAGTAACGCTCAAAACGGGAAGATGTTGCTGCTTTTTCAATTTGTTGCCAATTAAAGGAATTCCAATAACCAAACTGTTCTAAACCAGGTTGACCTGTTTTCATTAGATATAGAGGTAGCCAAGCTCGATAGAATGATTTATTGTCTTCATTTTCTTCAGCTTCGTTCAAATCCGATCCCATATAAATTCCTGCACATCGAATTATTTTCGTAAAAATACGAGTTCCTGAGCCTCCAACAGCTCCAATAATAATTGGGTTTTGAGTAAAATTCATGTGAGTTATCCTTGGGTATAAGAGAGATAAAAAAGTAAAAAAAGCTATGCTGATGCCAGAATAAATAATTTATTTGACCAATACAAGACCTAAAAGAAACGTTAGAGAACGAGCATTACTTCATTTTATTCCTTATTACTACCTGAATTTACTAAATCCGTACAAATATTGAGAGATTGCATTTTTTTTTCGGCTTTTTTCAGTAGATTTACTAACACACCAGTTTTCTAACACTTGCTGATATAGCTCAATGTACCGTTGTGCTTGTTGTTCGAGGGGATATTCTGTGATAGCAATTTCACGACATTGTTGGCTCATCTTCTGGCGTAAGTTGTCATCTTCTAAAAGCTGAACAATACCACGACAAAAATCACCTGCATCTTCTGGCGTTGCTAAATAACCTGTAATACCTGGACGAACCAAATCAGGAACACCACCAATTTTGAATGAAACCATTGGTGTTCCACAAGCCATACTTTCTTGAAGAACTAATGGAAGATTATCAGCACGGGTAGGAAATATAAACAAATCCGCCGCACAATAAGCAACTGATTTCAGATAATCATCACTGATATATCCGAGATTGATAGTTTGCATTCCTACCGTTTCTGAAAGGGCATCACTTTCCTTTCCAAAGGTTAGTAAAATAGTTTCAGCTTTGATCGAAGCAGGTAGCTTAGAGAGTGCTTTGATTAATAAATCACCTCCTTTACGCGGATCTTTTAGGCTTTCAGCTCCAAACATGATCACTTTTTTTTCAGTGGGAATACTCAGTTTTAATCGACATTTTTCTTGATCAAGAGGTTGATAAGTGTCTGTATTAATACCATAGGGAATGTGATGAATAGAGCAGCAGTTTAGCATACTTTGTTTAGCTTGTTCAGTCAACCAATAACTCGGAGCAACTACGGTCAAATCAGAATGATGATAAACCCAATTTTTCAGCCTCCATTCTAGGCGAGTATTATCTCTTCTAATAGCGGGATAAATCTCGGGATAAGGACATTGACCACACCCAGTTTTCCAGCGATCGCAATCATAACTATAAGCACAATGTCCAGTGAAATCCCACATATCATGGAGAGTAATAATCGCAGGTTTTTTTCGAGTTAATAAGGGAATAGCAAGATAATTGAAGTATCCCGTGTGAAGACTGTGTAGGTTGAGAATATCTGCCTCTTTATAAAAGGGATGATCGGGAATCTCAAAAGTATTTCTGACATGGACATAGTTTAAACCTAAATATGTCGTTATCCGGAAGAGTTGATTTGCAAAAAGTCGTTGGCGTTGAGGAATTGTTGTAACACGAGAATCAGTCGTTTTTACCGTTTTAACAATGAGACGAGATTCTACGTTTTGAGTCAGTAATCCTTGATGGAGTCGATAGCCTGCGATCGCCGCCCCACCCGCTAAGTCAGATTGATTAATATGAAGGACTTTCATCATATATAAAATGTGTGTATGCTAGCTAATTACCGACTTGTTTTGTTTTCCAAATTTGCCAAATTTGATGCTCAGGACTTGGAATATAAGGTCTAATTAGAGCTTTGATAGCAGTTTCCCAATGAATGGGAGTTTTTAGGAGCTGAGTTGTTATCCGCAGCAACTGAATTCCTTCTATCGTTTGTTGATTTCGTAGAAGATGATAAGCAAGCTGTTGAAGACGAGATCCCCAAACTTTTGCACCTCCTCGATGATTTGCTAATAAATTCCAGACAGGTTGCAGCCTTTGAATATCTTTACTTGTCATTAATCCTTGTTGACCATGACGACTTTGCCAAAATTGCTTATAAGCGGGTTGGTCGAGAAGTTTTAAATAACTCCACCAAAATCTTTCATAAGCTTCTACATTTAAAGCTTGATTTCCTAAGCTTTCTTGAACGGCTCTCAGTGAAATTTTGAAAGAGCAAAGAAGTTGAGCTTCACGATGAAGCTTACTGATTCTTGGGCTGTCGTCCATCCGCCGATATAAGAGCGTTTCTGGTAGAGTTGCTAACTGAGATAAACGGCTTAATCGCCACCAAAGATCGTAGTCTTCGGCATAGCGTAGATTAATATTGTATCCTCCAGCATCTTGCATTAACTGACGACGAGCCATCAGTGTGGAATGGTGCATGAAATTGTTAAAAAACAGCAGAGCTTGTAGGCTATCATGGTCTGGGGGTAAGTAATCTTTTCCAATAAAAGCACCTGTCTGATTGATCAACTCTACTGCTGTTCCTAAAGCACCAACTTCCGGGTGAGTATCAAGAAATTGGGTTTGAAGTTCTAAGCGATTGGGAAATGAGATATCATCAGCATCTTGACGGGCTAAATATTCTCCTTTACATTTTGAAAGTCCTTTATTTAAGGAACGCTCTAGTCCAATATTTTTTTCATTTTGAATTAAAACAATTCTGGAGTCTTGAGCAGCATAATCTGTCAAAAGTTGCCACGAGTTATCTGTAGAACCATCATCAACAATCACAAACTCAAAATCACTAAAAGTCTGCTCAAGAATACTTTCTACAGCCTTGTTTAGATGTTGAGTACCATTATAGACACTCATTAGAATACTGACTTTGCTCATAAAAAACCTCAGATAAGATAATTAAAAAAAAACATTCAAGTCAAGTCAACTACAACCTTTTGCCTCTGATTTTAGGTTTTGAGGTAAGCGAATTATAGCTTTTAGAAGGTATGACTTTGATTTCCATAGTAAAATTATCCAACTTTTTAATACTCCCAAAGGACTCCAAGCTAGGGCATAATAAGAAATTCTGAGTTTAGCTTTGAGACTATGACGTTTATTAAATGGAACTTGTATCCAAGCCATAAACTGCTGAGAGATCAAATTCTTGAGCTGAGAGTAAGTCACAACTGACGAAGAAAACTGTTGAAATTCTTTTTGGATAAAGGCTTTACTAATCTCTTGAAGTAAAAGATTGATACTGCGTACCTCGCTACTACTTGGAAAGCATTGCTGCCACCAGTGTCCGATCCAAAATCCGGATAATTTTTCGGCTTCTTTAAGACTAATTTCTCTATTTATTAAATTACAAATATTATCCTGAACTTGCTTCAAAGCATAACTTTTCTGCTCTGTTTTTTTATCGCTGGAAATGCTTTGACTATGGAAACGCTGCTGTAATAAAACTTCAGGTCGAATTATTATTCGACCAATTTTAACTAATCGACACCAAAGTTCATAGTCTTGACAATAGCGATAATTTTCAGCGTAGCCCCCCAAATTGAGAACTGACTTCCGTCTAAACATAACTTGACTATGCCCAGCTAAGTGATTATAAAAGAGTAGATACCAAGCGACTAGATTTGAGTCACACGATCGTCTAAAGCTTCCAACTCGATCTCCTTTCGCATTGATCAAGTCTAAATCGCAGGATATTAGAACAGCTTCTGGATTTTTATCCAAGGATTCAACTTGCCTTTCCAATCGCTCAGGCAAAGATATATCGTCAGCATCTTGACGGGCAATATATTCTCCTTTGGCGATTTTTAAACCTTTGTTCAAAGATCGCGTTAATCCTATATTTTCTTCGTTATTAATTAAAGTAATTCGATTGTCTTGATTGGCAGATACGGTTAAAATCTCCCCGGTTTTGTCAGTGGAACAATCATTGATGATAATGAACTCAAAATTAGTGAAAGTTTGATTGAGAATACTTTCTACAGACTCTCGTAAGTATTGAGAGCCATTATAGACTGACATTAAAACACTAACTTTTGGCTGTGATTTATTCATGTTTTTATCGTAAACAATAGATAGAGCGAGATTAAGACACTGATCTTTGCATAATACTTGATTTAAGTTAATTTTTCAATTCTATAGATAGCGGATTATGATAGCCGAGAAAAGGTAAACGTCGAAAAATAAACTTATCAGAAGACCCTGTATTTAGAGTAGCTAAGTATAAAGTGAGAAGCCGGAACCAAGTCGAAAAAGCGTTACTCTGTGTTGTATCACAGGAGAGTAAATCCCAACAAACTTGATATGTTCCTTGGGCAGGGATGCGAATTGATGATGGCATTAATCTAGATAATCTCAACTTCCGTAAAAGCTGAACTTTACGTCCTCCATGTGGCTTGACAAGATTTTCTTTGCGATCGCAAAAACCTCCATCTTCAAAATTTTGTAGACTTAATAAAGTTTGATATGCTTGCTGCATTGCTTCCTGTACTTCTTGCTTACGATAATCTGTCACAAGAGATGCTTTTGCTAACAAGTCTATAGCATCATAATCTAAACAGGTTTGTCCGATGGCATTTCCACTAAATAAACCATGTGGTTGTTGTAACTTCAAACAGGAGTCAATAATTCGTTCTACATACCGAATAGGTCGATGACGATAGCTGTAGTAAAATGTAAAGTGAAATGTGGCAGCCATCGCATTTGTGAGTGAAACTTTGTGCGGCCCCTGCCACAGTCCTGTTTCTGAACTTTGATGGTCATCCAGCCAATCTAAAGCCACATCTACTACTTTTAAAAGATCAGGTTTTTGATGACGTTCAGCATCATGGCAAAGTTGACTGAGAGCAAACATGACTCGGTTAGAATCTAACCAGGGATTTTCCCAAGGAAATGACTCAAAATATTGAATCAAACCTTCCCCAGTATTCCAGTTTTTAAGCCAGTTGCGGGGTGGGGGTGGAGGTGCTAATAGTGCATCTAGTGCTTGTTGACAGAAGGTAGTTGTTTCTTCTTGAAAGTAAGTGATATCGTGTTGTTCACTGAGAATATCTTCCGCCTTAAAAAGTGGATCTTTGAAAGAGCCATCCGCTTGAACGCCTGACATTAAAAAAGAGGTAATGGCTGACTTATGAGTATCACTGAGAGCAGCAAGTTTACCAGTTAATTCAAGACCTAAGACAGAATAAGTCGTTGCCATCAAGGTTGCAGGTTGATGGATAGCAAACCGAAATCCTCCTGTATTTTCATCCCATAAATTTAGCCATAACCTATTCGCATCAGTCGCTAGATTTGAGAGTTTCATCATTTTTTATAGTCTTTTAGGTTTCAAAATTAATCAACTACTTAGTGATATTTAAAGATTAATAATTCATCTTTTAAATTTTCCATATCTTTCGGGAAAGTCTGACAAAGTCTTGGAAAGAGATAAATTTTTGTAGATGGGCATTAATTAATATTTTCTGTGCATAGGGCTTTCTCTGTTGACTTTTCATTAATGGTGGTAGTATTTTGTTAAATAAAAAAGCTGTTGCTGCTTTGGATGAAATGTGAGATCTACATTCACGAAACCAAGATTCAGATAGGTGATAATTTGAGATTCTACCGACATGATCGTAACTGGGATCGCCATTCCAAATTGTTAAGGGCTGCTGAATAAAACTAAATAACGCTCCCTTTGCTTCCAGCCTAATGCAAAAATCCCAGTCTTGATGTTTTCTCAATCCATCTCGAAAGCGGGTAGTTGATGCCAGCGAACGTTTAAGCATTAATGTACTGGTTAATGTTTTCCCTTTCTTACAAAACAGATAGTCTGAAACGGTTTCAGTATCACTTTTACCTTGCTTAGGAATAATGAATTTTTCATCAAAATTATTATAAGTTTTCTCTGAAATCCCAGACAAGCTATGAAAAACTTGAGTGTAACTGACAATCACTTCCGGATGAGGATGTTTTAAAATTTCATTAAGTTGTATCTCTAATTTTTTAGGAACCCAGGCATCATCTGAATCTAAAAAAGCGATATATTCGCCCTTTGCTGCATCAATACCAATATTGCGAGCCGTTGCACCTCCTTGATTTGATGAGCAATGGATATAATTAATTCTCGGATCGTTAATAGATTCAACTACTTCTTTTGTATTGTCTGTTGAACCATCATCTACAACAATGATTTCGAGGTTTTTATAGGACTGATTAATTACACTTGTTAATGAAGTGCAAATTAATCTTGCACGATTATATGTTGGAATAACAGCACTCAATAATGGTAGATCTGATGAATTACTCATTTTCAACTCCAGAATTTATACTTTTGATTGCATTGACATCATCACATTTATTTATTTCTGATTCTCTAACAAACAATTTTCTCGCAAAGCGATGTTAAATAGATATGCTTTTGATTTTTCTATTTCAACCTCCAATTTATTACGGACATCAGCATAGTTAATTTCTGATCGCTGTTCTTGAACGGTACTAAAATCAATATTTTTGACAAATCGACTTTCTAAATTCAGGCGTTGTAAAAGATCGCCAGTCTTGTTTACTTTTCCACTTCTGACCAGAGTAGTAAAAGGCTGATTGAATTTTATTGAAAAAATTGTTCCATGATAAAAGTTAGTAACAATGTAAGAGGCTTGCTTGAAAAAGTTGACCCATTCAATCGGACTAATTCCTATAAAGTTTTTCTCAGCAATTTTGCAAGGCTCACCAACAGAGATAATTGTTAAATTTCTTTCTCTTGCAATTTTATTTATAAAATCAATTTCTTTCTGTTTTAAATCTTCTTCTATATAAAGTAGGAGATAATTCTTGTGAAATATTTTCTTTGAATAACAGATTTCTTTAAAGTCAATCAAGAATGTTGGATCTAAAACTGGATAAATATCTTTCTTACAAATTTCTTTGAGTAGTAGTAAGCTGTTGGTATCTCGAACAGATATAGCATCGAAATCATCAAGATACTGACTAATTAGCTTAGAATGTTGTCCGAGAGTTTTGGTATGCCCACAACTGGCTGCATAACTTACTTTTAGACAATTTATATCGTTTTCAACAAAATCTAGAAAGTATGAAGAATCGAATCCTCGTATTGAGTTGATACACCAGACTTGATCACTGCCACACACTATAGCGTCATACCTATTAGCTAACTTTCTAAGATTATCTTTTTCTGTGATTAAATCTGGACTTAGCTTTAAGTATGATTTTAAAAAATTCCTCATTTTAACATACTTAATTAAGTTGCTGTAAGAGTAGTTTAAAAAGTTTTTTATTAAAATTTTTCTGGAGTTTGTTTTTAGAGGTTTAGCAACTTTTTTTCGATAATGCTTAATCGCTTTGATCGGTCGATAATCAATAATCTCAATCTCATGATTATGTCTTTTCAAAGCTTCAGATAAAGCATAAGTTTGTAAGGTAGCTCCAAAGTTTGTGGTATGGTGAAATGTTAAAATTCCAATCTTCATCGATTTTATCTCCTTATAAGGTGTACTTGAATCAAAGTTTTATTAATCTACAAGTATAATTTCCAATTTCGCTACCTTCCCTTTAAACCAGTGTATTAGTTTTGCAAGCATAATAATTACTAAAATCGGAAAATGCCAATTGGATTTATTTGAGATCCAATTATTAACTTTTTCGGAAAAGCATACTTCTCCTATCTTAATTCCTCTCAGCTTAGTTAAGATTTCTCGATCAGACTCTTTAAAAACAGAGCCGCAATTGTACCCAGAGTAATCTTGATTCTCTTTTGACCATCTGCATCGTTCTGCTATTGGGTTTCCTTGTATCTTCTTGTGATCAAATTTAAAGGTTGCACTCAATATCAATCGAGATTGTATACCTGTAAAAATTGTTTCTCTATAACCTTTGATAATTTCTTCTTTTTCAAGAACTTTTATAGAGTCACTTTCAGGATCAAAAAATGTTACATTCTCAACAAAATCATAGATTGTTTTCCGATGTTGATATCCTCGTCCCGCATTCATCGCTAAAGCACCTCCAACTGTAGCAGGTACTGATGCAAGATAGTAAAAAGAATCGAATGAATTCTCTAAGCAGTATTTAAGAATATCCATCACTAACGTTGAAGATGATACTTTTACTCTATTATCGGGTAAAGTTTGGATTTCTTTCTCCAGCTTATTTTTCAAAATTAATGATTTTACTCTTTTTTTGATAAACAGAGTATTGGAACCATTTCCCAAAATATAGATTTTTATTTTTCTCTCCTTTGCCCATCGATAGTATTGAAAAAATTCTTCCACATTATAAAATTCACCATACTTATCAAAGTTATGTAAGGTTCTGTAATAAGAAAGATTTCTTGCTGTTAATGATTTAATATCTGGCTTCTTATTTTCCATATTTTTACCTATATTGAATGATTTGTTTCATCTAGAACTTTGTTTTCGACTGTCCACATTCTAGGTTGGTAAAATAAACATTTACTCATATTGACTCTAGAATCTACTACGAAGCGGAAAGATTCAATATAATCTAGAGTATCAAGAGCATCTTTTTTGATGAGAGTTTTCATCGTATATGTTCCTGGTCTTAAACCTAGATAAGGCATTTGAACTTGTATCTCACCCTGGAAAAATATCTGATGATTTTCTAAAGAAATACGCAGTGGAGCTTTGTCATCGAAACTGCTAAGACGCAGAACAACATCGGCTTCACCACCCATTTCTGATATTGTAAAACTTAGATAAACATCATTAAAGTCTATATTTTTGTTTGCTTTGTATTCTAGACATAATGTGGTCTTTTCACCACTTACAGGTTGATTGACTATGATATTTTCCCCATTTCTAAAAAACATAGAAATGATACTGAAGCCTGTACTGTCTTCCTTTTTTTTCTGAAAAAAAGTTTTTCCATTAATTTTTTTTGCATCTTCGTCTTTATCTGTGGAGAATAAATCGTTTTCATATCGACTCATAATTGAGTAGGTGTCACCTTTATCAATCAAATTTCCGTTCGATAAATAGATCGCAGACTCACAAGCAGTTAGAATTGCATGAGCTTGATGGCTAACTAATACAAATGAAATATTTCTCTGGCGCAGTTGATTTAGTTTTCGATAGCATTTTGATCGAAACCTAATATCTCCAACGGCTAAAACTTCATCAATTAGTAAAATATCTGGCTCAGTATGAATGGCACAAGAAAACCCTAACCTCGCTGCCATTCCTGAACTATAACTCCGAACAGGTGCATCAATCGCATCCCCAATTTCTGCAAATTCTACAACCTCATCAAACCGTTCATCAATTTCTTTCTTGGATAACCCTAAAATTGACATATTGGCATAGATATTTTCCCGTCCAGTTAATACCGGATTGAAACCCGCTCCTAATGCAATTAGAGGTGCAACTCGACCTATCACTTCTACAGAACCCGCATCGGGTTTAATTAACCCCGCAATAATTCGCAGTAATGTTGATTTTCCACTGCCATTTTTTCCGACTAAACCTAATGCTTCTCCCCGTCGTAATTGAAAGCTGACATCTTTTAACGCCCAAAATTCTTGAGGACGTAGTTTTTCAGTTGTATTCCGCACACCGACTAACTCACTCGCTATGTCTTGAACGCCATAAAACAGGGATCGCTTTAAGTCTCGGCAAAACTTTTTAGAAACTCCATTGACTGAGAGAACAACTTCGCTATAAACTGAATGATTTGAAATCTCTTGTTCTGTTGTACTAATCATTAAGAACTAACCCTCTCAACAACAAATGGCATCGATATACGATAGACAATCCAAGCGATAAATAATCCGAAAATCCCAATTCCACTGGCTATCCAAAATCCTTGGGGGTCGGAAATAATTCCGGTTGTCGCTAACTCACGGGTTGTTACTAATAGTGGAGTTACGGGATTCAGCTTGACAATGGCTCCAAAAACGCCGCTCTCAGGGGTTGGAAAGACAACGGGTGTGAGAAATAACCACAACCCAATCACCATTGTTATTCCCTTTGAAATATCTTGATAGAGCGCACTAATCGGAGCTAGTAACAAGCCAATAAATGTTCCGAATAGTACCAGATGAATTAACGCAACGGGTGCAAGAATTACAGTCCAAGTGATGGGCATTCGGAACCAGATAAATAAGCCAATAATCAGAATTAGCTTGATACCGAAGTTAAAGAAAACCTGACCCAATTTATTGAGAATTACTGCTTCTCGGGGGAAGTTAATTCTTGCCATCATTCCCTTTGCTCCTCCAACGGCTTGTATCGGCCCATTCAACGATTCTGTGAAGGTTTGCCAAAGGGTCATACTGAACATAACATAGGCAGGATAAGGTAAGTCTGTTGCACCAATATTAACGATCTTGGCATTATTAGCTAACGTAAATCCTGCTGCTGTCATTATAGGGGGAATAAAAGCCCAGATAATTCCTAAGAAAGATTGACGATACTGAGCGCTAATATCTCGCACCATGAGTTGCCAAGCGAGTTCTCGGGATGCGAGTAAATCTCGCCACATTTGTTGAAAGAGTAGAAGCGGATGTCGCAGTTGGCTTTGGGGAGTATAAACAACCCTCGATAATTCTCGGTTGGTTGATTTTAGCTGTAATTGATGATGGCTTGACCTATCCATAAAAATGACTAATTTTCCTTGATTTGGAGTTGGAAAAGGATAGCTCTGTTTCAAGTTTCATTCCTTTTTACTGAGTTTGGATAAACCTGTCCGGACTTTGAGCTAGAGTTTTACAAATCCCCTCGTTTTGTAAAGCTACGGTTGAGTCACCTTTACAAATCACCTAGTTTTGTAAAGCGATTCAGTTTAATAAGACTCTGCTTGCTCCTCACTAATGTCTACAAATTAAAACAGAGTCTCAGATTGAACGATTTGTGTCATCCCTAACAATTTGGGGAAAGACTCAATTTCGACGAGCAAATTTAGCTTCGGATGCTTCTAAAGGAGAGGGAGAAACTTTAATATCATGTAGAATATCTGATGAACCCTGGTAAGATTCCACCAGTTTTCTTAACAAACTTGGCAGATGTTCTGTTTCCTCCTCTGAGTCTTCAATTATTGGTTCGGAAGCTGTATCAAACTCCGACTCAACGGCAACAATCAGTTCCGCTTTCTCGTCTACAGAATTAGCCGCTCTCTCCGAATTGATTTGAGTGTTTTCAGGGGTAGAACTTACCGGAGAAACTTTATTCTCCGATCTAACTTGTGACGGGGATTGATAAGGTTCAACTAATTTTTGCAGTAATTTGGGTCTGGGATTTGTCGCGGATGCAACTGTTGTTTGACGTGGATTCGCTCTCGGAGTTCTAGAAATTCTCCGATTGGCAGATTCGAGATTATTCATCTCAACAACGGTCTGAGGTTCGACCTCTAAACTCGATGAAATTTCTTGAGGTTGTTCCCCTGGAAAAACTGCCATCACCGTTCGAGGTTCTACCACATATTGAGCCGCAACTTTAGCCGAATCTGCAACAGATAATTCGGGCTTTGAAGCTTGTGAATTATCTCTCACCGGCTGCCGTTGAGGAGTAACCCGGGTCATCGACTGAGGTTCAACAATATATTGACTCGGAAAACGATTGATTGATTGCTCCTGAGGAACAATATTATTGGGATAAATCCCCTCAAAATTATTGCTAATAATCGCCTCGGGTTCAACAATATATTCAGCGACTATCGGTTCACCCTCAAACAACGGAGGGGGAGCAGGAACAGGTTCTAACCCCCGTCGAAAATCCGAGACAGACATCGGTTCACTGCTGACTTTCGGCTGTGGTAATTCTGCACGCGCCATCTCAATGGGTTCTGGGGCCTCAGCATCCCCATCAAAGTTGAGATAGTTGGGAAAATACTCATTGCTGAAATTCCCCATTGGCTTGACATTGGGCCGTTCCATCCGGGCCTGTGGACGAGCCGTAACCACCAAGTTGCCAATATCGAGTGGAGACTGTTGCCAAATTTCAGGCTGCTTCGGGAGAAAGTTGGAAAAATCATCAGCCTCGGCGGTCGGAGTCAGATTTTGGGTGAACATCTGTTCCGGCGGAGCAACCGACTGTTCCACGCCATTTGAAGCCGCAACCATTAAATCCTCAGCGTCCATCAAGGGATTTTGTTGGATACCGAGTTTAATTGAGCCTGTTGGATTGGGCTGTAGGGACTTCGCCGCGACGTTGGCATCGAGATGCTCGTTGACTGCCATCCCCGTCAACGTACAGCCGAGTGCGGTGGCAATACAGCTTAGGGCGGAATTATTGATCAGACTCATAGTCAATTCAGTATTTCTGTAATCTCAGTAGCAAAATCAAGCCCCCCAACTCGAAATTACACGGAAGTCCACTTCCGCAGACTGTCCTAATATACGAGTTATGCTGTCGCGATCCGGATGAGTAAACAGTAATTTTACAGATCTCCTGATCGGCGACAAACACTTCGTAGATCTACATAGTATTTATCGATCATTGTTGCTGTTTTCGGGGTGATATCACTTGCATAAAATCCGCTATTCTTCCCCTTTTTAATCCCCCTTTGTTTTTACTGATTTTTCATTTGTTCAGTCACACCTAAACAACGTTCATGCGCGTTTCTATCCTCACGGTTTTAACCCTGACTATTTTGACCTCGGGAAATGGCGGTGCGACCCCGCTATTGGCTTCCGTTCCACCGGAAAATACTTCTCTAGCCAACGCGGCTAATTCTACTCATTCTATTGGGCAGCATTGGGCGCGGAGTTTTATCGAACCTTTAGTGCTGCGGGGGATTATTCCTCCTATCGATGGCAACTCAATTCAACCGGATCAATTTGTCACCCAAGCTCAATTTTCCTCCATTCTGCAAAATGCTTTCGGCGTTAATTACAACCAGCCCGATACCGATCCCAATCAAAAAATTTCTCGCCTTGAAGCTTTAGTAACATTGGTTCAAATCTTGAATTTGCAATCTCGTCAAATTGCACCCGAAAGTTTAAATCGTTACTTTATTGATGCTCATAATATACCGGAATCAAGTTTAAGTCAAGTGGCTGCGGCAACAGAAAATCGTTTGGTGGTTAACTATCCCAATGTCCGGGTTTTAAACCCCAATAAAAGTGCGACGCTTGCGGAAGTTTCTGCTTTTGTCTATCAAGCTTTAGTCAGTCTCGGAGAAGCCCAAACTCTGATTCAAACCAGTAACAATCCCAGAAATAATCCGCCGCAGAGAACCCCATCACCGCCAGCCAATTCTCGGAGTTCAGCCGCTACCATTCAAGCGATTGAAGTGGCAGAAAATACAGACTATACTCTCGGAGGAGGGGATAGAATTACGGTTTTTGTATCCAACTTTCCCGAACATAATGGTGAATATGCTATCCTAACGAATGGCTTGATTAATATGCCGCTCTTGGGTCAATTTAACGTGGCGGGAATGACGATTCAACAACTGGAAAGAAATCTCGAAGCCCGATTTTCTCAAACTATGAAAAATCCGGAAGTTACCGTCACTTTAGTCTCGGCTAGACCGTTAAATATTGCGGTCGCCGGAGAAGTTACTCGTCCGGGCGCTTATGCCATGCAACTGCAAGTCAATCCGACACAATTTCCCACCATTACTCAAGCTATTCAACTCGCCGGAGGAATTACCCAAGCTGCTAATTTAAGGGAAGTACAAGTGCAGCGAAAAATGGGTGATAGACGGGAACAAATTATTGCCGTGAATTTGTGGGATTTGTTTCAAAATGGGGATTTGCGTCAGGATTTAACCTTAAGAGATGGGGATAAAATTATCATTCCCACCTTAACTCGGGTAGATTTAACAGAAGCACCCCAACTCGCCAATAATAACCTCTATCCCACCGAACCCCTTCCCGCTAAAATTGCCATTGTCGGTGAAGTTTTTCAACCCGGTTCCTATACTTTACAAACGGGAAGTGGCGGTGCGGTTTTAACCGTTACTCGTGCTATTCAAGAAGCGGGTGGAATTACGTCAACGGCAAATTTACGTCAGGTAACAGTGCGTCGTCCGCTGGGAAATGGGCAAGAAAAAATCATTGATGTAGACTTATTTGCGTTGTTGCAAGGGGGAGATTTACGTCAAGATGTCATCCTCAAAAATGGCGATACGATTATTATTCCGACCCTGACTAATATGGATTTAGCAGAAGCTCCCCAAATTGTTAATAATAACTTATATTCGTCTGCATCAAAACCCATGAAAGTGGCAATTGTTGGGGAAGTTGTGCGTCCGGGACCTTATAATTTAACCGCCGATAGTGCCAGTGGCGGATTCCTAACTGTAACTCAAGCCATTCAACAAGCCGGAGGAATTACTTCATCGGCTGATTTACGTCAAATTCAAGTTAAACGTCTTAACCCCAATGGCACCGAAGAAACAATTGATGTGAACTTATTTGCTTTAATTCAACAGGGAGATTTGCGTCAAGATGTTATCTTAAAAAATGGCGATACGATTATGATTCCCACTGCGGATAAATTAACACCCAATGAAGTGAATGACCTCGCTCGCAGTACCCTTTCTCCCAATACCATTAAAGTTAATTTTGTCGGGGAAGTCGTCCGTCCCGGCATTCTAGATGTGCCGCCAAATACCCCCCTCAGCCAAGCGATTTTAGCCGCTGGAGGCTTTAACAATCGTGCCTATGAAGGGGCAGTCGAACTGATTCGTTTGTCCCCGGATGGGACCGTAGAAAAGCGGGAAATTAGTATTAACTTTGCTGAGGGAATCGGAGAAGAAAATAACCCGACTTTACGAAATAACGATATTATTGTCGTCCGACCGACGGGATTAAATCGACTCTCCGATGACCTCAATAATATTCTCAACGCCACCTCACCCTTTGGAATTATTTTTCAGTTGATCAATCGTTTATTCTAAAGGTTTTGCTTGCGGAATCTTAATCAACAGGAGTGAAGTATATTGGGAAGCAATCTTAACTTTTTATCTCATTTAAACTTAACCATTCCTCCTATGACTACTCCATCCAACCCCGAAAAATTACTCTCACCAAAACCTCAAAAATCTCTTCCGTCCCTCCCTTCCCTTTATCAAAATCAAATGAGTCCATCCGGAGAAGGAGAAGGAAATGATTTTGGTCAAATTTTAGCGATTATTCAGCGTCGTATTCTTTTAATTACCAGTATTGCCTTTGCAGTGGCGGCGGGAATGACCTTACAAGCCATAAGAAAACCCGTTGTTTATCAATCCGGTTTTCAACTGTTAGTTGAACCTGTAAAAAGCTCTGACAAACTCGCTGGCTTGACGAATAGTTATGGGGGAAGAGTGAGAGAAACTTCTTTAGATTATGATACTCAAATTCAAATTTTAAAAAGCCCTCAATTGATTAATAAAATTATTGAAAATGGAATTGCTCAACAATATCCTGAATTAAGTTATGGCTCAATTGTCGGTAGACTGGCGATTTTTAGACAGGGAGAAACGAAAATATTAACCGTTCGTTATCAAGATTCAAATCCGGATCGGGCAAAATTTGTACTCGAACAATTAGCGATAGGTTATTTGAGATATTCCCTGCAAGAACAACAAACAAATCTGCGACAAGGATTGCAATTTGTTGACCAACAACTCCCCCAATTAATTAATCGAGTTGACACCCTACAAGCCAGACTCGAACGTTTTCGACAGCAATATAATTTTATCGATCCGCAAACTCAAGCCCAGAAATTATCCGCTCAAGCGGAAACTTTATCCGGTCAAAAGTTTGAAATTCAAAAAGAACTGGTCGAAGTTCAAACCCGCTATTCAATGCTACAACAAGATGAAGGAGCGATCGCCGCTTTAAATTCTTCACCCAATTATCAACAATTAATCGCTCAAATTCGACAAATCGAAACCGTCATCGCCTTAGAATCTACCCGTTACCGTTCTAATAGCGCCCCGATTCAAAATTTACTGAATCAACGTCAAAATTTAATGCCTTTACTTCAGCAAGAAGCCCAACAAGTTTTAGGATCTCAAGTAGCTGCGATCACCAATGAATTCCTCTTATTACAAGTTCGTTTAAATGCCATTTCTCAAGCCGAAGCCCAAGTCAATCGTCAGCTTGCACAAATGCCGACTCTAGACCGTCAATATACCGATTTACAGCGAGATTTAACCATTGCCACTAATAGCCTCAATCGCTTTTTAGAAAAACGAGAATCCCTACAAATTGAAGGCGCTCAAACCGAAGTTCCTTGGCAAGTTTTATCCCCTCCGGGTCGCCCCGGTGCGCCCGCCTCTAACTTGATTAATCAGATGATGACAGGCATTTTTGGCGGTTTAGCGGCAGGGATTGCCGTTGCCTTTTTACTCGAACGTTTAGACAATGTATTCTACTCCGATGAAACGGTAAAAGACAAAACGAAATTACCCATTTTGGGTGTGATTCCTCACAACAAAAAACTCAAAGCTTGGCAACAACTCTCTATCGAACAGCGAATGCAGGGCGAACAGCTTAATGGAGATATGGGAGAAATGACCGAAGCTTCTATTCCTTTTGTTTTGGGTCACAATTTCCTTCCCTTTCTCGAAGCCTTCCGCACCCTTTGTACTAATATTGGTTTTCTCAGTTCCGATACGCCCATTAAATCTTTTACCATTAGTTCTCCGTCTCAAAGTGATGGAAAATCAACCGTTGCTGTTCATTTAGCCCAAGCTGCTGCTGCGATGGGGAATCGGGTTTTATTAGTTGATGCTAACTTACGACTTCCTCAAGTTCACGAACAATTGAATATTGCCAATGAATTCGGACTCAGCAATCTGATTAATACCGATGTTGACCCCGACGAAGTGATTCAAAAAGTACCGCTTTGGGAGAATTTATTTGTCTTAACCGCCGGTCAAATTCCGCCCGACCCCACCAAGCTGCTTTCTTCTAATAAAATGAGGAGTTTGATGAATCTCTTCTGCTCTAATTATGATTGGGTAATTTATGACACACCGCCCTGTACCGATGTCGTTGATAGTAAGATTTTAGCCCCTCATACGGACGGATTATTGATGGTGGTTCGTTTGAAAAAAACCGATAAAAATTTGCTCAATCAAGCCCTAGAATCTCTCAAACTCTCCCGACATAATATTTTAGGTTTAGTGGTGAATTCGGCCAAACCTCAACAAAATTTATCCGGTTACTACGCCGCTTCCCCTCAAAAAGAAGCCTGGACGAAAGCCGCTCTCGAACCGGGGACAGAGACTCACACCCGAGAAACGACGGGTAATGGCTAGCGTCGGCCTGCAAACTTCTAAGATGGTTTGAGATAAATCGAAAAATTGCGACTTGATTTGCTACAATCTACAGGGTTGTCTTGCTATTTGATAAGAATATCCTTGAGTCAATCCATCGATCTGCCTAGAGTAGATGAATTTCTAGAAGAACTCGCCGCTATCCAGCAAACCGGTTCTAAGCGAATTGCCTTGCTGGGATCTCGTCATGTTCCCCTTACTCATCAGAACCTCATCGAACTGATGAGCTACGCCCTGGCGTTAGGGGGAAATCACATCATTACATCGGGTGCGACGGGTACCAATTTAGCCGCTATCCGAGGGGCGATGCGAGCCGATCCGAATTTGTTGACGGTGATTTTACCTCAAAGTATGGAACGTCAGCCGAGAGAGTCGCGCCTACAACTTGAACAAGTGATCCATTTGGTGGAAAATCCCAAAGGGGATACGTTATCTCTGGCTGAAGCGAGCGCCTTGTGTAATCAAGAGATTGTTTCTCGATGTCAACAGTTAATTTGTTTTGCGTTTCACGATAGTCATACCTTGCTGAACACCTGTGAGGAAGCAGAAAATCAACGCAAAATTGTGACATTGTTCTATTTTGACTAGACTTTGACTTGATGAGGAAATACGATCAATGGGGATTTGGGAACTGCCAACTTCGGCGATTCTGGTTGATGCAATTTTTGTGGCTTTTGTGCTAGTTTATCTGCCTTTTTTGTTGGTGGCTTATGGTCGGTTACAAGTGGGTTATGATATGAGCGCACCTCGCGCAATGTTTGACAAACTACCCCCCTTTGCTCAACGGGCGACTTGGGCGCACCAAAACGCTTTGGAGGCGTTTATGCTGTTTGCGGCTGCCGCCTTATGCGCCTATGTTACGGGACAAGATTCACAATTGGCAGCCGCCAGTGCGATTATTTTTGTCGTGGCTCGGCTTCTCCATTCTGTGTTTTATATTTTAAATATTCCCTTAGCCCGTTCCCTCATGTTTGCTGTGGGTTCAACTTGTATTTCTATTTTATTTATTTTGAGTTTGCTCACGGTTAATCAGTTGGGTTAGTTGAGTTCTCGTGATTTCTATTATCCTCTAGTTTCTCGAGCAACATTTGAGTTCAATGTCTCATTTTTTTGTCCGTTATCAACAATAAATAGTTATGGCTTCTACTTCATCTTTTGATATCGTCAGCGATTTTGACCGTCAAGAATTGGTCAATGCCATCGATCAAGCTATGCGGGACATTAACAGTCGCTACGACCTCAAAGATACCAATACAACTCTAGAATTGGGTGAGGATGCGATTACGGTTAATACCAGTAGTGAGTTTACTTTGGATGCGGTTCATACGGTTTTACAAACTAAAGCTGCTAAACGAAATCTCTCCTTGAAAATCTTTGATTATGGTAAAGTTGAATCGGCCAGTGGCAATCGGGTTCGACAGGAAATTAAGCTGAAACGGGGGATTGATAAAGAGATCGCCAAACAAATTACCAAATTGATTAAGGATGAATTTAAAAAGGTTCAGCCTTCCATTCAAGGGGATGCGGTTCGGGTTTCTGCTAAGTCAAAAGATGACTTACAGGAAATCATTCAACGGTTGAAGCAAGAAGATTTTCCGGTGGCTTTGCAGTTTACCAATTATCGCTAAATTGTTGATAAGTTTGGCGGGTTTTGAGGTGATGTTCCCAGTTTTATTAAATATGAATTCAGCCAATTAACCCGCCTCTACTCCACTCGATCAACCCCGTCATATTCCCAAATGGATTCGTTTTCTTGCTTCTCTAAGAGTTCGTTTCCCATCGCGATCGCCATTTCTCCAAACGGTTGCCATTGCGGAACCAAAACGGCTTTTTCTCCGAGCAATAATAACGAGGGAGCTAATTCATAATTCGGGTGAGAGGCTGTTAGTTCTTGTTGTTTGTATGCTTGCAACCAATCGACCCAAATTTCGGGCTTTCCCTGTTCCCCTAACTTCTCAAAAAATTGTTCAATTTGAAAATTTTCCCAATCAATACTCAAGCTTTCTAACAACTGTTGAAATACCTGTTGATATTCCGCCTCACTCAGAGGAAGACTGGTTTTGTGTTGTAATCTTTCTCCCCATTCTGCGGAAATTTTGCCAATTTCTCCACAATCAATTTGACCTAACTTAATCATCCGTTCAGCCAGTTCCGTTTGAGAGAAAGGAGACTCCATTAATCTTCGTCCAAACCGTTGTAACCAAGAGTGCAAAAATCGGTCATTAATCCGGTTTCCCAGATGATCTAAAACTTGAGTCCGTTCCCATCCTTGCTCAACTCCTTCTAACAGGTGTAAAAACAAGGCTTCATAACCCGTATCGCTTAACGGGTTCACCGAGGTTGGCGGTTCAACGTTAGACTGTTCGCGGTTTCTCGACCGGGAACTTCCCCCAAACCGTCGAGTCAACCAACTTTTTAGCCATCGCCAAATTTTACCGAACATGGTTCATTTTTAACAAGCGTCGTAGTCAGGAGTCACCGAGTCAGGAGACAGAATTTCTATCTGTGCGACTGGTGTCGGGAGTTCATGAGTTTAATTCCCCATCGTCTATAGGGTGGCGACCTTGGGTTGGAGTTGAAATCGACCTTCAATTGATCAGATTGCTGACTCAGAAATTCTGACTCAGAAATTCTTATTTAAAAGATTTCCTACAGTCCAAAAACCCGATTTCTCCAAGAAACCGGGTTTTGATTCCCCACTCAACAGTTTAGAGGTTTGACATCACCTCTTTGGCTGCCATTAACGTTTTGTCAATGTCATCATCGGTGTGAGCAATAGAAGTAAACCCGGCTTCAAACTGCGAAGGCGCCAAGTAAATGCCCTGTTCGAGCATTCCCCGATGGAAGCGGCTAAACTTCGTTAAGTCCGACTTCTTGGCATCCTCATAATTATGAACCGGCCCAGAAGTGAAGAATAACCCAAACATTCCACTAATTTGGCCGCCGCAAGCCTCGTGACCCGTTTCTTGGGCAATTTGCAGCAAGCCATCGGATAATCTCTTGGTGATGTTTTCGAGATATTCGTAGGTTCCCGGTTTTTGCAACAATTCTAGGGTTTTAATACCCGCTGTCATCGCTAAGGGGTTTCCTGAGAGCGTCCCGGCTTGATACATCGGGCCAGAAGGAGCCACTATCGACATGATATCCCGACGTCCGCCGTAAGCACCGACGGGTAAACCGCCCCCAATAATTTTACCCAAGGTGGTCAAGTCTGGGGTGACTCCGAAGCGTTCCTGGGCGCCGCCGTAAGCAATGCGGAATCCCGTCATTACTTCGTCAAACACCAATAAAGCCTCATTTTCTTGGGTGAGTAGCCGCAACCCTTCTAAAAAGCCGACATCCGGAACAATGAAGCCAGAGTTGCCCACAACCGGTTCTAGGATGATTCCCGCAATTTCCCCCGGATTCTCCGCAAATAGCTTTTTCACCGCTTCTAGGTCATTGTAGGGGGCGGTGAGGGTGTTTCCGGTAACGGATTTGGGAACGCCGGGAGAATCCGGTAAACCCAGAGTGGCTACCCCAGAACCCGCTTTCACCAAGAACATATCGGCGTGACCGTGATAGCAGCCCTCAAATTTGATGATTTTTTCCCGTCCGGTAAAGGCTCTCATTAGCCGCAACACCGACATACAGGCTTCGGTTCCGGAGTTGACAAACCGCACCATTTCGATGCTCGGAACCGCTTCAATCACCATCTCCGCCAAGATATTTTCTAACTCACAAGGCGCCCCAAAACTGGTGCCGTTATCTAAGGCGGCTTTTAAAGCGGAAATCACGTCCGGGTGAGCATGGCCACAAATTGCCGGCCCCCAAGTGCCAACATAATCGATATATTCGTTGCCATCAACATCCCAAACATGGGAGCCGAGTACACGATCAAATACAATCGGTTGTCCACCCACCGATTTAAACGCCCGTACCGGAGAACTAACGCCCCCTGGCATGAGCTTTTGAGCGGCCGTAAAAATTTCTTCTGACTTTGTTGTTTTCAATGGGGTTGTTACCATTGTCTATATCTCCTTAAACTCCGGTGTTCGGGTTTTGTAGATGCAACGATTGCAAAGATAGAGGATAATCCTAAATCACAGATAGATTTGACGACAAAATGATATTTTATACAGGTTAGGTGTTATTCGTTACACTTGCTCAACTTATGTCAGCCTCAAAACCCCTTTCACTCAGCCAGTTGATCCCGATTGATAAAATTCGTTACAACTCTCAAGGATTGATCCCCGCCATTATCCAAGACGGTTTGGAGGGTCGAGTCTTAACGTTGGTCTGGATGAGTCCAGACTCTTTACAAAAGACTTGGGAAGAGCAACGAGTTTACAATTGTCAAGGATCTGTTGTTGAACTCGGCTCCGATCTGGCGATCGCCGGAGTGCAATATGACCCGGTTAGTGAATCTTTATTAATTTTAGTCGAGTGTGAGTCTATTGCTGAACAACCGGGCGAATTTGCTCGGGTTTCGAGTAATCTTTTGTCAGAGGTTTTTCAGGTGATTTGCGATCGCCGCGATCGCCCCAAAGAAGACTCCTACACTTGTAAGTTATTATCTGGGGGAGATAATAAAATTCTGAAAAAAATCGGAGAAGAATCGGCAGAAGTGGTGATGGCGTGTAAGGATGATGATGCTGAGGCGATCGCTTCGGAAGTGGCTGATTTGTTTTATCACACTTTAGTTGCAATTGCTTATCATCGCGCCGATCTGCGTGATGTTTACCGCAAGTTAGCTCAACGTCGTCGATAGGTTTTTCTTCGGTTTCGGTGTTGGGAGTGTCAATCAACGGTCAATCAACTTTGAATCAACTGTCAATTCAAGTGATGGTTTGCTTACCCTTCATCAAGGAATTTTGAGATGCTCAATGAGATCCAGGAATCTCGCACCGTTCGTCTGACAATTCGCTATACTAACGGGCAATCTGATTGCTTTGAGTTTGATTCTCCCCAAGAGGAAAAAGCCCGGTTAGCCAGTTATATTGAACGGGTTTTGAGTTCAAAAGAATTAATGTTAGAACTCGGCGAGCGCTTGTTAGTCATTCCGATGCAAAATGTACAAATCATAGAATTATCTCCGGTTCCTTTAAAATTACCGGACACTGTAATTCGCCATGTTCGTCAAGTGGATTTTTAAACAAGTCAGAAAATCGAAGGCTGAAAGCAGAAGTTTATGCTTGAGGTGCTTGACCCGATTTTTTTCTTTGTTAAAACGGCGAAATTCTTTCCTCCTAAACTTTTTTCTTCCTGTACACAAAGCATTCTTGAAGGGTACTTCTTTACTCCTAAACACCTGATGATGAATAATCTCAATTTTTTTAATATTGATGAACTTCCCGAACAGGGTTGGGGTCTAAAAATTCTATTTCCGATTGCCGATGAGTTGAGTTACACTCGCACTCCCGATGACCGTCAAAATTGCTTAAGAATTGTCAAAAATTATGACTCTTCCTCGGGTAAATCATCGGAACAAAACAATGGTGTTCGGATTTTTGAACGCTTAACTGAACCGATTAAGCAATTCAAAAATAGTTGGTTTTCCGCCTCCGAAAAGTCGGCTTCCCCCACTCCCTTAAAAACGATTCGATTGCAAGTCAACAGCGATCTCGCCGTCTTAGAAGATGTTTTAGCCTGGTATCAACAGTTAGAAAATCAACCGATTCCTAAACCCATTTGGTGGCCATGTCAAATCGCTTTAGCCGAGGGATTTACCAATGCAGTTAATCATGCTCATAAAAATCTCCCTTGTACCACTCCCATTGATTTACAAGTGACTGTCTTTAACGAATCTGTGGAAATTTACATTTGGGATTACGGCCAACCCTTTGATTTACAAGCTGAATTTAGCAACATTACGCAAAATTAAATTCATCATCTCCGGTCAAAAAATGCAAGTTTCTCTCTGCAAAAGTTAGAAAGAGGCTTGCATTCCCTACCTGTTTTTCTGCCAATCAAAGGGATAATGTCCTAAAGGGGTAACTCTCAAGCTACAAAGTAATAAATACCTACTTTTGCAATTTGTCCATCCTGGCACTGGAAAACGCAACCCTAAGCCATGCAACGTACAATTCACAGAAGCGGGTATCATACAGGCTATTGACAAGGCATGGAAAGTCAAGGAAGCGTTAGGGAAGTTTAGTTTAGCTTCTGAGTTCTGGGATTGGT
>JAYKHV010000107.1:0-125065 GCA_035285085.1 Lyngbya sp.
AGATGGGGGGAATTTTTACTAACAAAAAGCTATTTTTCATCGGAAAAAAATCTTCTCCCCACCACCCCATCACCCTTTCACCCCATCAACCCCGGCAATTTTTAACTGAGAATGAAACAGCCCTGCCCCCTACAGGGGGAGGCCATTCGTTCCCTCTCCTTTCAGGAGAGGGTTAGGGAGAGGTGGAAGGGGGAGAGGTGGAAGGGGGAGAGGTGAAGATTTAAGCAAAAGTTACAAACAATTTCCCCCAAGTTGTAGACCCAACAACGCCGTCAACGCTTAGGTTTTTTTCGTGTTGAAACTCTTTAACAGCGTCATCCGTTTTTTTGTCAAAAATTCCGTTCGTTTCTACCAAGTAACCCAGTTTTTTCAATGCGGTTTGTACTTGAAGAACGTCCGGTCCTTCTATTAACACTTGCTTCAAACGTAACACCCGAGGAACGGGAAAATGACACCAAATTCCTCCGCCAATATGACAAACTTCGCGAACGCTATCATAGCTATAACGCAGATTTTCGCCACTAGCATTTGTATCGTATCCGCCTTTATATCCTAACCATTTTCCGTTCGGATCATTGCAAATCCATTCCTGTGTTGTCTCGTCATAACCCTTGACAACAATAATATGACCATAATGGGTGAAGTAACCATGAATAACAACCGGATTCCCCGAAGCAATATGCTGTTTTATGTCATCTTCAGATGCAAATTCTTTGAAGTGGGAATTTTGCAACGCACCCCGACCATATTTTTCTCCCCATTCCCGCAATAATCGCATCAAAAATTGGGGTTGATGACGGGCTTGAGAACCTCCAAAAAACCCATTTTCTTCATCCCATTGAGCCGTTTTGAGATAGAGAACATCTTCGAGTTGAACATCGCGATCAATATCATCTTGAGTCCGAGAATCAACTCCGTAATATTTCAAAATCATGGCGATACAAGTCACATTACAAGAACCGCCCGGGTTATATTTATTGTTGTGTTGGGTGTGGTAAGGAACGGCTAAATTAACTTTTGGAGGAAGTGTGGGTGGAAATTGTTGAGCATCTCGACTTCCGCGAGCAACTTCCGCGTTAAAGATTTCGACTTCACTCGCCAAACAATAGTATTGTTTCTCGATATCTTCGAGAGCAACTGAACGCACATTAATATTTTCTAAGATGACTCGAATGTGATTTCCTTGTAAGTTTGTTGTGTAGCCGTTGATGGCAATTTCATCGCCAGCTTTATAGACAAGAAGATGCTCGGGTAAGAGTTTTTCGGGAGCAAAAGGAAACCGTTTCAGGTAGGAATCTGTTTTGAAGTGTAGAATGTATTGCATGGTTTTGTTGTTTGTGTTGAGGTTTTTCTGTACAATTTGAAGTCATTTATCAAGAGTCAGCGTAAATTTTGGAAAAATTAACGCACTCTTTTATCGGCTCGTTTTTAGTTGGTCGTGAAAGTCTAAACTTTAAACTAATTTTGAGAAACTGGATGGATCTAACGGGGTGTTATAAGCCTAATGCGGTGACGGTTACTGGCCCAACTAATCCATCTGGTTCTAATCCTTTTTGGGCTTGAAATTTTTTCATCGCCGCATCGGTATCCATATCAAATACACCATTTTTTTTAACATCAAATCCCGCTTTTTGCAGTCCGGTTTGAATATAACGAACGTATTCACTCTGAATTTTCGGTTGGGTCAATTGCAGAAGTTCGTATTCTAAGAAAGGTTGCCAATGTCTGCCTAAAAATAAGGCGCGTTCCGCCATGCGACGGCGGGTTAAACCTAGTAAAGGCTGACCTCCGGCTTTATTCCAACGGGGAAATTCTAGGCTGGCATCGTGCGGTTTTCCAGCGTTTAAAAACTTGAGGAGAGTTGACTGAAACAACGAACCCGCTCCCAAGTTAAAGCAAAAGGAAACTAAAGCCGAGAATTGATTATCATTAATTTCAACTTGCACCGCATCTTCAACGGCAAGTTCAAATTCTTCGATATCTTGACGCAATAATTCCTCGGCTTCCGCTTGAGTAATGGTCATTCCCCAAGACACATTTTTGGTGTGTCCGTAGCCAATGGTCAGTACATTGACAGCATCGATATAAGCTTCAAGTTCGACGCCTTCAAAGGCTTTGATCAGGTTAATTCCTTCTGAATTAATTTTTCGGCGACTGCTGCGAGGTGGAATCACTTCTCCGCGAGGAATTGAATGAGCTTGTTCGACAATAAAAGTATCCGCCAAAGTGAACTGCAATGCTTTGATTAACCGTTGCACTTTGCCTTGAGTATCTACAACTCGCAGGGGTTGATTTCCGTCAAATTCACAGACTTGATAATCATCAAAAATCTTGAGTATTCTTTCCATGATGTTAACTCACCCTAATGTTTTTCGTTCCAAGTTCATCCCGTTAAGGAGTTAGGCTTGTGACCTCTTTTTGAGGTGTTGTATTCAGGATATGGAAAGAAACTGCACCGAAGCAAATTGAGAACTTATGTGCCTCAATCCGGCTTCAGCATTGAATTTGAACACTAGGGGAACCGCTCAAACTTCGGGGAATCCCCGAACTTTCTTTTCTCAAAAGGGTGAGTTTTTATATCTATGTAATCATTGAAAATAGCAACGAAAGACTTAAGCTTGCAGTCGTTGCTCGTTAAAAACTTGATTGTTGCTGACAAAAAATAGATTTTTCTCAATCTTCTTCCATCGGCAAGTCTTCATCACGAGGTTTAAGATTAGAAGGAGGGCGATCGCTACTCCAAGCCCACCAAACACAACCACATTGACACTTATAAAATTCTTGCCATTTACGGCGATGATTGTCACCATATACGGGTGAACGACGATTAATCCAGACTTGTTGTGCTTCTAAAGAACTTGCAGAACAATTTGGACAGCAAAATTCAAAAGCATGAATTGCATTGGTCGTCCAGTCAGGCGGAGTAGGCTGAAAAGCATCCATTAGTCAAAAATTGGCTCACGCGAGAAATACTGTTACTATTTTGTGCTTATTTTAAAGGATTTTGAATTTTAAATTTTTGCGTTTCCCCTCGCTCCTGTAATTTTGTTACCCTCTATACTTGCTTCCCCTAAAAAGATCCCAATGCGTCCATTTATCGCTAAGATGCTTGTCATTGGAGCATTTATAAGGCAATATGCCCGTAGCGGGAGAGGTTGTATGGTATGAACCCACTGTTGAACTTGATATCTCTGTTAGGAATTGCAGGCTTATGTACAATCGCCTGGTTAGGTTCGGAAAATAAACAAGTGATTCCCTGGAAAGTGATTATTTGGGGAATTGGTTTGCAATTGTTGGTTGGCTTGGTGGTCTTTGTGTTTGGCCCCCAACTGGTTGAAGGACTCAGTACCCTACTCAACGCCATTTTAGATGCGTCTGAGGCGGGAGCGAGGTTTCTGTTTGGTGGCCCGAGTTCGGTTTTGGTCAGCGATCCTAATTTTGCGGCAGGCCCCGGCCCTGCTGGTCGCTGGATTGCTCGGGCTGTGGGTACGCCCTATGTCGCGGTTCCGGGCGATCGCATTGGCCCGGATAATATTAACCCCGGATTTACCTATGTTCTGGCTTTTCGAGCCTTACCGCAGGTGATTTTCTTTGCAGGTTTGATCAGCTTGCTGTATCGGTTAAATATTATTCAGCCGGTTGTGCAGGTTTTTGCTCGAATTTTTCAAAAAACGATGGGAATTAGTGGAGCAGAATCTTTAGCAGGTGCGGCGAATATTTTTGTCGGAATTGAATCAGCAATTGCGGTCAAACCTTACCTGCTTGAGATGACTCGGAGCGAACTTTGTGCGATTTTAACCAGTTGTTTTGGTTCGATTGCTTCTTCAGTTTTAGCCTTGTATGCGGGCTTTTTACGTCCGACTTTTCCGACCATTACCGGACACTTGGTTTCCGCGTCTATTTTGACCATTCCGGCTTGTTTTGTCTTGTCAAAACTCCTGGTTCCAGAAACGGGAGATCCGAAAACAATGGGCGGTGTTCCGAAAGACCCAAAAGAGGATTTTGAACAGCGTCCGAACCCTATGGATAGCTTAATTGGCGGGGCATTAGATGGGGTGAAAATGGCGGTAGGAATTGCCGCAGCCTTAATTGCTATTTTGGGAATGGTTGCTTTAATTAATTTGCTGTTTTCCTCCTTAGCAAGCCTGTCTAATAGTGAATGGGTAATTTTGCAACCGCTTGGCAGTGTTTTTCAAGTGATTACGCTACAAAATATTCTGGGTGCTTTGTTTCTTCCGTTGACGTTTATCACCGGAATCTCACTAGATTGGCAAGAATTATGGCAAGCTTCGGTGTTAATTGGTAGACGTTTACTCGAAACTAATATTCCCCCTTATCAAGCTTTAGCCCAACTGAATACCGCCGGGGAAATTAGCGATCGCGCCATGTTAATTGTCAGCTATGTATTGTGCGGTTTTACCCATTTTGCCTCCTACGGTATCTTTGTTGGGGGTTTATCTTCTTTGATTCCTTCTCGCAGTTCAGAAGTCTCTTCTTTGGGTTTAAAAGCGCTCTGGGCGGGAACCTTAGCAACATTAATGACCGGGTGTATTGCGGGTGTATTTGACTTTGGAAATCCGATGGTATTTGGAAAATAAACTCACATCTAACCGAGGAATTGTACCATGAAAATAAACCGACTGAGGTGGCTCGCGATCGCCGCAATTACCACTGTAATTTTAATCATTATCGGTCAACCTTCAATGGTGATCCCGTCTTCTTTTTCCGTTGTAAAAATAGGTTTACCGACTCAAGCCCAACCCGCCACGCCCACACCGAAACCTTCCCCTTCTCCTGCTGCTTCTCCAACGCCCAAACCCTCTCCCACGCCGGAACCCACTCCGACTCCTCCTCCGACTCCCCAAGTACAACCGTTACCCTTGAGTGATAGTAATTATAAAGATCCTCAAGGTCGATTTCAGGTGGGAATTTTAGCGGGGTATAATGTGGGTTTCGTGGGGAATTTTCCGTTAATTGAATCGCCAGAAGGCAATTTAGCCTATACTGTTGTGGTTAAACCCCGAGAAAGTGAACGAGAACTTCCCAATGCGAGTTTAGCACAAATTGCCATTGAAACCTTTGAACGCGGCGAAGGATTTGAACCGGGTTCCTATCAAGAATTAGGGACAGCTTCGGTCAGAGTTCCTTGGACGGGAAGCTTGAGAATCGGTCCAAAAACTCAACCCATTCAAGGCTCAATTTTATCCCGTCAAATTGGCAATAATATTTTTCTGTTGTTAGTCTCTGCAACCGAAGAAAAAACCTCAGAAATAGATGCGGCTATTGCGGCTTTATCGGATACTTTAAAACCAATTGAACAGCCCCAAAGTTAGCCTAAATTTGAACAAACTGTTGAAAATTTCGCACAGATTAATCTGCGGACAGACTAACGCCTAACTCTTGCAACTCCAAACTAAAAATTGAGATGAGCCATGAATCAAGATGCTGAAATTTATCACCTATTAGACTTGATGCCTGCTTCCGGTCGAATGATGACTCAGTTGGTGAGTAAACCCCAACAAAAAACAGTCATTGAAAGTCCGTTTCCGCTTCCCTGGAAACCCATGCGGAAAATTTTTATTAACTTGGAACTGTGGCAAAATTTAGCTCGACCTCAACGAGATTTACTGTTGTTGAGAACGGTGAGTTGGGTGTCTAATATTCGTTGGGTTAAACTGAATATTAATCAGGGTGTTGCTTTAGCTGGAATTGTTGGAACTGTGATCGAAATTTATAATCAAGATGCTGTCGGAGTTATGTTAGCAGGGAGTTTAGCGGCTCTCGGTTTAACTCAAATTTGGAAATCAAATCACAGTTCTCAAATCGAATTAGAAGCGGATGAAATGGCAATTCGAGTCGCCCAACGACGGGGTTATACCGAAGCTGAAGCGGCTCGTGCTTTGTTACAAGCCATTGAACGAGTTGCCGAAATTGAAGGTCGTACCAGTTTGACTTTTCTAGAGTTAATTCGCTCTCAAAATTTACGGGTGATCGCTAAACTTTCTCCGGTGGGCATTCCTGACAATATTCGACAAGAAACTTAACTCTATTTTGAATGTAAAATTAGGACTTATGAAAACGGAAGAAATTCATCATTCATATAGCAATCAGAAATGATTTGTGAGAAATATAAAAGTTGATAAAAAGTCTGAAACGACTTCGCCTCTTGCCTCTTGCAAGAGCGCATGATTGCAAGAGCGCATGATTGCAAGAAGATATTACACACAACTCAGAACGGACTGCTATAATTCTGTTGATTGAGTCAGAAATTGAGCTTTTTTTAGACTGTAGTTGATTGTCAAAAATTCCATGTCTGCAACCTTTAAAGCCTTACTCGTCACCCAAGCGGCAGACCAACAATTTACTCCAGAAGTTGTTAACATCAGCTTGGATAAATTACCCCCTGGAGATATTTTAATTCGGGTGCATTATTCCAGTTTAAATTACAAAGACGCCCTTTCTGCAACCGGACATCGGGGTGTCACTCGTCAATTTCCTCATATTCCCGGAATTGATGCTGCTGGAATTGTTGTCAGTAGCGAGGTGCCACAATTTCAACCCGATGATCCGGTGATGGTTACAGGTTATGATTTGGGGATGAATACTTGGGGCGGTTTTGCAGAATATATTCGGGTTCCGGTTGAGTGGGTTGTACCGCTTCCGCCAGATTTAACCTTACCAGAAAGCATGATTTTGGGAACTGCGGGGTTAACTGCGGCTTTGAGTGTTAATGCTTTAATTCACCATGAAATTACTCCCAGTTTGGGTGAGATTTTAGTCACGGGTTCAACGGGTGGTGTGGGAAGTTTGGCGGTGTCTATTTTAGCAAAATTAGGATATTCTGTTGTCGCAGTAACGGGAAAATCAAACAGCCATGATTTCCTAAATAAATTAGGGGCAAAATTGATTATCAATCGCTCAGAAATCGACGATCAAACGGGTAAACCTCTGTTAAAAGAACGTTGGGCGGGAGTGATTGATACCGTCGGCGGAAATCTGTTAGCAACGGCGATTAAATCAACTCAATATGGCGGTTGTGTAACCGCTTGTGGCTTGGTGGCGGGTGCGGATTTACCAACAACAGTTTATCCGTTTATTTTGCGGGGTGTGCGTTTAATTGGCATAGATTCGGTACAATGTTCAATGGCTCAACGGTTGCAAGTTTGGTCAAAACTTGCTACACTTTGGAAACCGACTCATTTAGAGGAATTAGTAACAACAATTTCCCTCCCCCAGTTACCTGAAAAAATCTCCGAAATTCTTCAAGGTAAAATTCAAGGTCGCATTTTGGTTAACTTACATTAAGCATTGAATAGGGGTTAAGATTGAGAACTTAGAGTAATTTTCAAATCGGACTCCGCTTCTTCTATAGCGAATTGATATTATGGCCGGGTATCAACAACGTTTTAACTCCTCAAAGTTTGGGTTTAGACTGGGAATGAGCGTGATTTTCCTGGTCTCATTAATTTTGCGATTTTGGGGATTAAGCCGATTTAATACGTTGGTATTTGATGAAGTTTATTACGCTCAATTCGCCAATAATTACCTCACGAATACTCCTTTTTTTAACGCTCATCCGCCTTTAAGTCAATATATTATTGCCATTGGAATTTGGATCGGTTCTCATTTACCCTTTGGTCAAGATACCGTTAATGATTTGGCGGGTTCAACCCTTTCAACTTGGAGTTATCGTTGGATAAACGCCCTCACGGGTGCATTTATTCCGGTTGTTTGTGGGGCGATTATTTATCAACTCACTTCTCGGCGAACTTACACATTACTCGCCAGCCTGTTAATTGCAGCAGATGGCTTTTTTTTAGTCGAATCTCGCTATGCACTCAATAATATTTACATTGTCATTTTTGGTTTATTGGGTCAACTTCTGTTTATTGTCTCATTGAAAACGGAAAGCGTCAAGCGATGGATAATGTTAATCGCTTCAGGAATTTGCTTTGGTGCAAGTGTAGCGGTTAAATGGAATGGTTTAGGATTTATTTTAGGACTTTTTATACTGTTAATTTTAGCTTGGATCATTAAATTTGCCAAGACTTCTAATGAAAATAGACCCACTGCTGTCTCTCGTCAATCTCCCCTGGAAAACTTAACCCAGTTATCAATCCTACAATTGGCTTTAAGTTTAGGTGTAATTCCCCTTTTATTTTACTTGATCGCTTGGATTCCGCACCTACAAATTAGTCCTGAACCGGGACTGTGGGAACTGCAAACCACGATTCTCAAATACCACAAAACTTTAGGCAGTGGGCCAGATGTTCATCCCTATTGTGCGGCTTGGTATACTTGGCCGTTGACCCTGCGACCTCTAGCTTATTTTTATCAGAGAATTGATAACCCAACCGATATCGATCCGTCTGTTCCTCCCCCTAATTTCACACCTGTTATTTATGATGTTCATGCAATGGGAAATCCTCCCCTCTGGTGGTTTTCTGTGGGGGCAATTCTTTTAACGTTTTGGGTGTTGTGGGAACGGATAATCACTTGGGTTAAAATAAAAAATAACCCTTATATACCTGCAACTTCAGTTCATGCTTATATCCGTTTTCCGCCAAAAATCGAGTTGTGGCTATTACTCTATTTACTCGTTAATTGGTTAGCGAATTGGACACCTTGGATGACTGTCACACGCTGCGTTTTCCTCTATCATTATATGAGTGCATTTGTCTTCGCCGCGCTGATACTCGCTTGGTGGATCGATCGCTGGTTGCAGAGTAATCTCTTTCATTTACGCTTAATTGGGACGACCGCACTGGGTTTAATTTTACTCGGTTTTGTCTTTTGGATGCCCATTTTTTTGGGCCTTCCCCTCTCTCCCGAACAATGGCAAATCAGAATGTGGTTTCCAAGCTGGATTTAGGGACAATGAGACTTTTCTCATGTTTTTCAAAAGTTGATCATCTCAGATTAACGAAGCTAAAATGGACAAAGAGCGGAAAACCGAACCGCCTCAACACTTCAAAAAATTCGCAGTATTTCCGGAATAAAAGTTCAATGAATTGAAGGCTATTAAAGTGATATCAATCACGAAAACTAACAGTGCTTATCACGGCAAACTTAGCGATTGTAATTGATAATACTAAATTAAGAGAAGGATCAACTTAAAAGCTGAGAGAGTTCAACTATGCAAGATAAAGAAAACAAAAAAGAGACATCTAAACCCAAAGAAAACTTAAATGAGGACAATCAAGAAATCAATGCCATAGCAAAAGGATTGATGGTCTACCTCACTTGGTCAATGGCGGGTTTAACAACACCTAAGAAACCTCCTCAAGCCTAACAAGATGCACCCAAATCAAAAGTTCTGTGGCTGAAAACGGGGTGAGGTTAACCGATCATACTGTTTACCTTTCCTAACGTTTGTGGCTGTTGTTGAGTGAGTAACTGTGCGATCGCTAAACTGATCGGTTGATGAGTTTCTTGCTGATAAAATGTATATCCCGGCGACGGATTAACCTCAAAACAAAACCATTCGCCATCATCAGTTTGTCTTAAATCAATACCCGCTAGAGGAAGTTTCAGGGTGGCAGCGAGTTGTCGGCATCGCTGTTCAATTTCTAGGGGTAAAATATCACTTTTTAATTGAGGATAATCCGTTGTATCACCGGGATAGCGATAATCATCCGCAGTTGATGCGATCGCACAGGCAAAAACCGCCTCACCCACCACATGAACCCGATAATCTTGTCCGGGAATATATTGTTGAAATTGAGTCGGACACCAAGCAACATTTGCTAAACGTTTGTGATGTTCCGGACTCAAACGAGAGACTTTACTCCGAGTCGAACTAATCGACTTATAAATGACATTTTCGTGCTGTTTCCAAAACTCATAAACTGCATCGGGATCGGTTGTAATTAAAGTATCCGGAACCCGAAAACCTGCTTGCCGAATCTTCTGCAATTGGTAGGGTTTAGAATTATTAGAAGCCATTGCAGTCGGACGGTTTAAAACCAACGCCGACGTCATTTCTACCCAAGACAATAACGCATCATCAACCGCTGCGGCGTGTTGCCAAATTCGACTGTTAGAACCAGCTTCTGCCACCATCGGAAGACGGCGAGAGTCGTAGGGACGCAAATAAACACCTGTAACGGTATTGAGATCAATTTTAAACTTCGGCGTGCAAATTTCACCTGTAATTGTGCTTCCGACAGAGAGAGAAATTTCAATCTCTGAAATCTCACGTTGATCTAAAAAAACCGTTGGAAAACCCAGATTATTCAACTCTTGATAAACCGTATATAAGGGTGAATCTCCGGGTAATCCCCACAGTAAAGTTAACATGATTACTTCCCGCTAAAGTATTCTAAAATGGCTGTGGTAATCTCTAAAGTTTTCAGATCAGGCCATAAATCTGCACTGATAAAATTGGCGTCGGCTTCTGGGCGATTATAATGAACAACTAACAACTCAACACCCGCAAGTTTAGCAAGTTTTTTTGCTTGATTTCCTAAAATCGGATCGACTTCACCAATATAGCGATCGCCAATTACCGTTACACTAACTCGCTCGGAGGGAATTTTTACAGGTTTAGGTTCGGCTTTTAAACTAATCGATTGGTGGTGAGTTTCTACAGACATTCCCGCTTGAGAAGCTGCATAAATCCACTGTTGAGGTCGCCAATTCGTACCCATTAAACAAATTGGTGTTGGTCGGTTCAATATTGGACAGGAAAGATGAGTTAACCAAGACCCTAAAAAAGCGGTCATTTCTGCCGCAACATAGGGGCGATCTTTCTCAACAATATTCAGAAGTTCTTGTTCAAATACACAGGGTAAACGAGTTAGAACCCCGGTTATTTTTTCAACCGAAATCACTTCATCTTTGATGACTGCGGTTGAGTCTTCAAGGCTTCCGAGATAGTGACGCCACCCAATTTTTGATAAATCTTTTGGAGTGAGTAACGTCACATCTCCATCCGTCCAATTTTCCACCCAAAAGCGAGCAGCCTCATCGTAAGAACTTGCTAATACGATCAGCACTACTCGCCTCCTTTTTAGCCTTGGTTTAACGCTTGTTCGCCGACCGCCGGACGTTCCTCAGAGGAGATAAAAGCTTCTCCATTTTGTTCGAGGCGCTGTTGAATATTGTCAATGGTTTGAGCCATTAAACCGAGCGCTTGTTGAATTTCCGGATTCGGAATCATAATATTATCGGGATTGGGTTTGTTAATCTCAGGAATATCCCGAACTTTGATGTCATCGGGAATTTCTTTAAACTCCTTAAATTCCTTGATTTCTTTGATTTCAGGTTTGATTTCTTTTCCATCTTTCGGCCGGCTAACTAGCTGAAACAAGCTGCTTCCGGTTGCAGTCGGAAGGCTATAAACCAGTTGATCGAACTCCGATAAATTCATTATACCTTTGTTAACAAAGGTACCCCGATGTTCGGGAGTGAGCAATACATTAACAGGTCGCAAACCTCGTTGTTCTAAAAAGATTTCGACATAGCCGCGAATTTCTAATCGATCGGTGTTGGGGTTCAGTCGGGTAATGTCGGGTTGTAAAATGACTAAAGCGGTATCGTGAGCGGGAAGTGACAAATTATAGTTAAATTTGCGCGGATCGCTAGTGGGAACTAAATCACCAAATTCATTGGTTCCAACAACATCTCGAATGGTAATTGTCTCATCTAAATTCAAGTTAGGCGTTGTCGCAGAAAATTGCAGTCTCAACCGCAAAGGGGTATCATTTGGATTCGCAATAGTCAGAAAATAACCTTGTAAAACTGTGCGTGCTGAACCGGGAATATTACCCTCAACAGGAGTAATGGGTTTTAACAACAACTCAAAAGTTGAAACGAGCATATAATTCCTTAAAACTTTGTGTTGGATGAGCTAAATCAAGATATTCTTGTCTGTTCAATTTAATTGAACACTGGTGATATCTTGTTCTTGTTTCCCACTTTAACGAGTAGGCTGAAAGAATGAAAAGTAGCTTTTTTAGGTGTCACTAATTTGTGTTACTTCATTTGAGTTACATTAAACTTTCCTGAAATGTCATCCTGAACAAAGTGAAGCATCTTTTAACGTCATGCTGAACAAAGTGAAGCATCTCAAAATGTCATGCTGAACAAAGTGAAGCATCTATTCACGTCATGCTGAACAAAGTGAAGCATCTTTAATTCAGGGCGCAAACAAGAGCGCCCCTACAAACTTTATCTAGTCATTTTGTCCCATTACCACACCCCAAAAATGGGTTTTAAACGTCAATTCATCCACCTGAACTTGCATTGTTTTCGCCCAAGTGTAAACCTCAAATTCCACCAAATTTGTTGATTTAACCGAAATATTTCCTAAAATTGACACCCAATGACTCGGATAAGGAATGCGGGGCGGTTGATTTCTTAATAATCCTCCATCGTTAATCAATGCCAAAGCCACACCGCCTTGATTTAAGACATCAGAAACCTCTTTCATCGCTTGCAAATCACCAAACAAGTAAGTATTTTTATATTTCACTTTCTGATAACCTAAAATTTCTTGAACCCATCCCGCTATTTCCCATGATTTGGTCATGCCGCCAATATTACGAACAATATCCGATGAATTCGGATGAATCGGAACAATTAAATTTGCAGACTCTCTTAGGGTTGATAATATCATCCAATCCACTTGAGGCATTCTATAATTCCCCTCGGCATTTCGCAGGTTTTCCGACGCAGAAATCCACCGCTGAGTCTGACTGTGAAATCCGCCGATTTGAAACAGATTTCGACAGATTCTTACATAAGATAAAGGATTGTGGCGAATCAGTTCAAAAATAATCGTCGCAGGGCCACAAAAGGGTTGACTTCCTTGATTTAATGTGAGAGGATTATTAATACGCGATCGCAATTGTGCGACGATTTGATTTTTATCCAGCCCTGGCCAAACACCCGGAACTTTCGACTGTTCAAAGGCGGTAATTTCTGCTAAAGCTTGGCGAACTTGTTCGGACTTGGGTAGTTGTGAAACGATCATGGAAAAAGCCAATAAAATCTATTTACTGGCTACTGTGGCATAAAATTAGTTCTTTTCTCCGGTGTTAGGGGACAGAAAATCAACTGGTAGAGTCTCAAAATAAGTTCTTGCAGATCAAGGGAGTTATTCAAACCGCAGTGAAAGTATTATTTGTAAAGTGCATATTTCCTCTTTACCGGATTGATTTCTTTAAGCCAAAACCGGCTTACCCGTAGAAACCGCCTGTTCAATAATATCGGCCGCCCGTTGAACGCCTCCCGCCCGTTTAATTGCCTCTTGCAGTCTCAAAGCGTTCTGTTTGTAGGAATCTTCTTTGAACACCTTCTCAACCGCCACCCGCAGTTTAGAAACATTTAACTTTTTCAACGGGACGGCCTCCCCCGCTCCCGCCCAAGCAATACGGGCCGCTACTCCCGGCTGATCGTTGGTAACTGGAATTGCCACCATTGGCACTCCATTGTTTAAACATTCCATTGTTGTATTCATTCCGGCATGAGTAATCATCAGAGTCGCTTTTTGCAAGATGTCTAACTGGGGCGCGTATTTAACAACCAGAGGACTTCCCGGTAAGGCAGGTAAAGATTCGGGTTCTAAAGCGCCACCCAAAGAAATGACCAACTGAGCTTCTAGCCCTTCACAAGCTGAAGCAATCTCTTGAAATGTTCGACTCAGACGGTTTTGTAAAGTCCCCATCGAAGCGTAAATTAACGGTTTCCCCGTCAACTTTTCATAGGGAAAAGGAATCGGTTCGCGGCTGGCAGAAGAATGATAAGGGCCTGTAAAATGAAACCAGGCGGGTAACTTTTTTCTGGGAAATTCAAAGTCGGCCGGGGCTTGACTAATTTGAGCCAGTTTTGAATAGGCCTCATTCGGGTGCATATAAATCGGTAAATTTTGTTGCTTGCGGACTTCATTAATCACGTCTCGAATGGGTTGAGAAACGCGATTTAATATTGCGTAACCCATCCGGTTTCTGAGTTCGGCCCAAATGGATGGGCTGTAATTCCAACAGGTGTTAAAAGGGGGAACACTCGGCTCCCGATTTAAAACCACCGCGCTACATACAGTTACATAAGGAAGATTTAAAATATCCGCAACCGTTCCACCTTCAACCGCTCCCTGGTTCACCAATACAGCTTCTACTCCCGCTTTTTTCATCGCTGTTGGCGCATCTCGTAAGGTAACGGCAGCCCCCCGCTTCAACAAGTCAATTGTATATCGCAATGCGGCTAATCCTTCGAGCTTTCCTAACTCGGTAAAAGATTTCTCCGCCCACCCCACCGGAAATTCTTCCGTGCCAACTGCTTGAAACTCTACCCCTGCTATTCGGGTTTTCTTCTCGGTGTCAGGCAATCCAAACAATGTAACGCGATGACCGCGACGTTGAAGTTCTTGGCCCAAGGGTAGCATTGTATTTAACGGGCCAGTTTAACCGGGGCAAATAATACCAAAATGAGTCATAGTAAATGCTCCTACTTACTCAATATTCAAAACCTGATCCAAAACCATCACCCAACCCGAAATTAACAGCTTGCAGCCTTTTTAACTAATAAGAAAATGCCGGAGAACACAGCCGGATATAGATCTCGCGTTCTTCATCCACAAAAGCCCTTCGACCGTGCAGAATTTGGGTATTATCTACCATTAATATATCACCTTTTCGCCACTTAATTTCTGCCGTTATTTTGTCGGCAATTTCGTTAAGCTCGGATAGGATATCGGCGTCAATCTTTGTCCCATCATCGAAGCAGACGACATCCGGATTGATGGCCGTTGCCGGCAGTAAACTGCCAATAAATACCGTAAATTCACCCGTTCGACTGGGATAGATAGCCGGACAAATATAAGAGAGATTAATTGACTCATCAACGTTTACTTCGAGTTGAGTATCGTTGCTCTTACAGATCTCTTTCACCTCATTTAAGTCATCGGTCTTGTAGCGCTTTTTCCAGCCCTCCTTATTTAAGTAACCCCGATATTTTAGCCGTTTTCGGCCGAACAAATCTTTGAGGGAATCACTAAGCTTGTCAAAAAAACGCTTCCCATCGCAGAGAATGGTTTCCCCATCTTGTAACGGGGGTTCGGCACAGAAAAACCACAGCATCAGAGGAATGTTTTTCTGATAGTACATTTCCCCGTGCAATTTAATTTCATTTTTGAAATCGTTGACAGTCAAAACGGTGGAATCGCCGTTAATAACCTGACGGTTGAACACCCCTCCGGTATAGTCGATGAAATCGGTACTCAACCCGTTGCTAAATTGGGTAAACGTCTCCACATCGGCTTCAAACCCCCGAAATAACAGCGCTCCCTGATGCCGATACAAATCAATAATTGATTCTTTATCCAGATCGAAAATACTGCCGTTGTTGGCATTAATAATGATTGAGCCAACATTTTCGGGCAGGGGTTCTGTACGAAGTTCTGTAATAGTTTTCATCTTGAGATTTCCCCGAGTTTTTGACTAGAACACAGGCTCAAATAACTTTTCAGAAAAGATTGGTATCCCGTTTTAAAATATCCGGGTTTTTTTGCGTTTTGTGCAGAATTTCTAGAAACAGAAACCTCAGTTCAGTAAATCCGGTTCCTGGCGCACAATCATATCATATAAAGGCTGAAAAATAAACCACCCGGCCAGGTGAGAGCCGATCTGACCGTAGGTTAAACGGGCCGTTTCCGGATCGACCGGCGTCGGTTTTCCTGCCGCTTCCGCCAAAAGCTGGGCGTGACAGGAACGATCCATCGTGACAAACCACCAGGCCGCCTCATCCACCGAATGGCCGACGGTTAGCAAACCGTGATTCCGCAGGATAACCGCCTTTTTTTCCCCGAGAGTGGCCGCAATGCGATCGCCTTCTTCGGTCGTCAGAACCACGCCGGTGTAGTCGTCAAATAAAGCGTGATCTTCGTAAAAAGCACAAGCATCTTGAGTCAGGGGGTCAAGCAGGCGTCCGAGAGTTGACCAAGCTTTGCCATAAAGTGAGTGAGCGTGGGCGGCAGCCTTGACCTCGGGGCGGGCCTGGTGAATGCGGGAATGGATGGCAAAAGCGGCCGCATTCACGGGTCTGTTGCCTTGGACCACTTCGCCTTTGCTGTTGACCAGCAACAGGTCCGAGACTCGAATGTGACCGAAATACATCCCAAAGGGGTTAACCCAAAAACAATCGGGAAATTCCGGGTCGCGAACGGTAATGTGTCCGGCGACGCCTTCATCAAACCCGTACCGAGCGAATAGGCGAAATGCGGCCGCCAAACGCTGTTTGTAGTGAAGACGTTCTTCTTCTACGCTCTCAAATTTGGGCGGTGTCTGTAAGTTTAGGTTTGCCATGAAATTAATTCGATGAAAAACTCGGGTTTGAATTGCTTGATTTGTATATTTATCGATCTTGCCGACGAGATCAGCCCGATTCAACAAACAATTATCGCAGACTCCAACATCAATGGATAATGGATAATGGATAAGTAATAATGGATAAGTAATAATGGATAATGGATAATCGATAAGTAATAATGGATAATGGATAATTAATTAATCAGGTTGAAGACCTCGACTTATCAATTATTGAATGTACCGTTAACTTGGTATTTACAGACAAAATTTACATCAAATAAACTGTACAACAGATTATCAAATTCGTCAACTATTCTGACAAGAAATCAAACGATTCAAAAATAGAGAAAGATTTTCCGCCGCCGTCCCCGAACCCATCCCGTAACAGGCCCGTTTTCGCCAAACAATCACCGGCAGATGTCCGGGGGGTGCTTTTGGGTTGAAGATTAGTTCATCGTAATATCTCCAACTTTCCCCTTCTCGCCATCCCACCGCATCGCAAAAGGCCGGATAATCCCCCGCCAAACCCTCTAAAATTTGCTGCTGAACGCCCAAACCAAACAAACCATTGCTATAATAATTCCAGAGATAATCTATCGTTTTTAAGTCCGCACAGGGAAAATTTTCAATATCTTCTATTCTCAGCCATCCTTCGGCTTCTCGTCCCGCCAAATACAGCAAAATTTGCCAAGTATATTCATCGGAAGTTTTCCAATCTCCCGCCGCCAATAACTCACTCAGGGGTTGATAATCCATCCCAACTTCAGACATCAAAGGCGTGTCTTCTCCGCCCCCTTCCAGCCAAGTTTCTAGGCGAGAGATAGTATTAGAAAGACGTTCTGGATTGAGCAATTCGAGGTAATGTAACACCCATTCCAGTTGATTGTTTAGGTTGGTTCGTTCTACCGTTGCTTGTTGAAGTTGGGTTTCAATTGTTTCCAATCGTCGGGATAAATCTGCAAAATGATTCAAAGAATTTAAAGAATAATTTTGACCCGGAAAACGCATTCTTTCAAGCTCTTGTTTGAGAAAATTTAACTCTTGCCATTTTTCTCGCGCCCATTGAAGTCTAACCGATTCCAGATTAATTTCTGTTTCCTCTGATAATGCTGATTGTAAATTCCAGTGACAAACCGAACAAAACTCAGGAACAGACTCCAAATATTCCTGTTGACAGATTGGGCATTTAAACATAAGCGATCAAAGCGGTTAAAATTCCGGCTTTCTCTGCGGTGAAACTTCGAGAAAATTTCCCCAAAAACTTCCGAGATCCATGACTCTTATTTGGAATCTTTTTTTCCTCCTGGAGAACGGAATCCAAACCACAATAAAATCACCAGAAATAAAACCAGAGCATTTTCTCCACCCATCGCATCGCTGCTAGAATATCGACTAGAACCGCTAAAATCCGAGTAACCGTCCCTCGAAGCAACTAAATCTTCTCTGATGTTTGCGTCCCAGTCTCCCGCCGTTTCTTCTGAGTAAGAATGCTCTAAACTTCCTTCTTGATGATAATTATCGCTCCAATGACGAGAGTGATAACGATGTTTCCGCAAATAACCACAATAGGGTTTATGTTTGGAATAAATTTCGTCATATAATGATCTAGGCTGAGAAGATTTGCAGTCATTAGTCACTTCGCAGGACGGTTTACTGGGAGGTTGATGATTAATTTTACAGTCGCCAACACAACCATCGGCTTTCGCGGGATTCGGGAAAACTCCGATCGCGATCGCCGCCATCGAAACAGCCACAGCCCAAGCTTTATATTTCTTCATCATCATCCCCACACTCCTTAAATTTTGACGTTGATCTTAGCAGATTTTCACCCAATTTGAAAGGAAAAAACCGTTAATATCTGTTTCCGGCCAAATCCTTACGGCACATCTCGACAAACTCCTTTTTGTTGGGGCTTAAAGAAGGGAGTATTTACCATCAAAGCGGTAACATCTTGAGATCGCATCCATCCGGTATCTCCGGCTAGAAGGGGTGAGATCGGTGGAGAGTCTTCTTCGAGATTTTCTGCGGATTCCGTTTGCGGATCTAATTCTTCATTCTGCCTAATTTCATCGGGAATTTCATCGGAGTATAATTTTCCAACAAAATCAGGATTTTCAACAATTAAATCCTGATTTTTAGGAGGCTTTTTCAAAGTTAAATTCTCCTCGGAATTGGGCAGATAACAGACTTTTAACTCCAGCCAAGTTCCGACTTGAGGAGTGGATTGTTTTTCCATCACTTGCACCACCGTACCTTGAGGAACTTCACCCTTAATCCAAGGTTTACCAAACTCTTTTAATAATCGAATTGAAGAGGCAGGAATTTCCCCCTCTACCGTCGTATTTTCCCCCAGTTGAATCAGAGATTTTAAACTCACTGTGGGATTGGGAGTTCTGCGCAGTTCCGGAACGACCGTCGGGGTGGGTGTGTTGGTCTCCAAGACGACAGGAGGCTGAGATGGAATAGATTTCTCTCGATCAAACAGACCGAAAAGATAAACTAAAACCCCTGCCAAACCCAATAAAAAGGCAATTCCCAAAGATAATAGCCAAATTTGAGGCAACTTCCTTTCCGAAGGTACATCTACAAACTCGGTATTGGGCAGTTCAGAATCATCGGCTTGAGAAATATCATCTTCTTCACCATCCCCGTTTAAATTCGGAATAAAAGGGGCAATTTTAATCTCAGGTAGAGAGTAAATCCCGGATTTGGTCGAGACGCGAAAATGAAGGATGGAAATCGTTACATTATCGTGACCATTGAGAGTATTGGCAATTTCAATTAATCGATTTTTAACCGAGATCAGATCGGTTTCCCCATCGAGAATCGGTAAAATTTCACTTTCCCAATAAGACTCAATCCGATCTTTATCGCTCAGACCATCAGAACACAACAGAAAGATACAATCTTCATCAATGGGGAAACGTTGCACGGTGGGGTAAAGCGTCGTCGAGGAGGTAATTCCCAAAGCTTGAATCAAAGCGCCCGAGGACTGGGGTTGAATCGCATCTCGATAAAACGCATAACCCAGACGAACTTCCCGAGAGGCCACATCATCATCCAGTGTCACCTGATGACAACCGCTGCGAGTAATCCAGTAAGCCCGACTATCTCCAACATGAGTAATATAAACTTCATGCTCGCGAGTCAAAGCCATTACCACCGTTGTCCCCATGCGTTCCCGTCCCTGACGACGTTCGCTGTCGTTGCGTTGACAGATGACATCATTGGCAATATTTGTCGCCCGTTTTAACTGATTGATCAAAGAAGCCCAATCCCAATTGGCCGGATGAGAACGAATATTTTCCAACTGTTGGCGTAAAACCCCAATTGCCAATTGGGAGGCGACTTCTCCGCCTTCTTGTCCGCCAATACCATCGCAGACAATACTCAAAGCCGGAGAATTGGCGGGAACTTTAACGATTGTATCGGCATCGGGATAGCAAGCATCTTCGTTCTGAGAGCGACTCGGCCCGGTATCAGTTCCGGTAATGATTTCAATCCGACGATTGAGCGAGCGCCCACCCAGGGCCATTGCTTGATCCAGTTGATAGATCAATTGTTCCGGCTTGCGGATTTCTTTGGCGATCATTTGGTCGGTAAGCTGACCGAGAAATTTTTGAATTTTGGGGTGAGCGTCATCGATCCCTTGTTGCCAAAGTTGACCCAATTGAGCCAGGGTTGGGGTTTTCCAGTCTTGCTGTAACTGTAGCAATCTTACTAACGGGCCTTCAATCCGCAACAATTCCGGATTCAGCAAACTCGACGCCACCTGTTGATGTTGGAAAGGTTGCCACAATTGAGCAATTTGCCATAACCAGTTCAACTGACGCAAAGCCGATGTTCCCGGCCACAACTCCCATAAACTCGGCATTAAAGTTTCCCGAGTCCGGTCGATTGGCCCCTGTTCCAAAAGCCAAATCTCCCTCGAAAGCGGATTCTGCTCGGCCCGGATCAATCCGTAAATCAGGGGAAGATGCAATCTATAAGGAAATAGGCGGAGATAGGGAGCAATTTCGTCTGAAATGCCTTCGGGAATTTCAGGAAACTGTTCCGGTCGAGTATCGACCACAATGCAATTTTGTCTGAATAAATAGCGCTCGGCGATTAGCGTTCCCGCAGGTAAAGTATCAATCCCTTCACCGACCGCCCACAAATAGTGTTTTGGCATATGATTTTGCATAGAGGTTCCTCACCCCTCTGTTGCCGCTCAATTTTTCAGTTGAGAATTGAGATGGTTGTCTGCTTTGTAAGACTGACACAACAGGGTACAAAGTGTTACTGTTTACTTGTGCTGCATCAACCCAGACTCCCCACTGGTTAATTTGAAGGTCAGGTTTAGCTGAGTTCCTCCTTACCCATCTGGTACGAAGTAACATTCCATGCTACAGGATAAACGATTCAGATTTCCCTCTTGGTCTATCATTGGAGTTATCCCCAAAATATAGGATCTCTATCATGGGGTGTAAACATTGACAAGCGAAGGGTTTCTGAGAATTGATCAATCAGCAAGAGCTAATCTGAATCCTTGAGCGGGTTTCAAAGTTGAGTTGGCGATCGCACTGCAACGACAAGCAACACCCGCGACAAACCTAACTCCCTCCTGTCAATCTTTAGGTCAATTGCCTCACACCTGTCGATCAAAACCAGCTTTTTGCATTTTCGCATTTGCACTTTTCGTTTCTGTTTTGTTTGAGCGTTCTCAGTTTTCTTCAATCTCCGGGGATCTTGATCGGTCGATCCAACCTAAAATCTCACCAGAAGCAACAGAGCGAGCAGCCCCAGAACAGAAACGGGGAAAAGACACCAAACAGACAGGGCTGCTAGTCGATTTGAGAACCCATCAATCACTCAACTTATTAGTCGGCAACCCGAGGCAATCCCATACTGTAGTTGAGAACTCGACTGTTGAGATTGTAGCTAATCTCTCCCGATTGTAAGAGACTTCGCAGAAAGTGTTCAAGATCGGAGCCGATGCGACGCAGATTATACTCAGTCAAGTCTTCTCCGCTGGCGGCTTCCACTAATTCATCAAATTTTTGATAAACCTTTTTCAGAGCCGCCTCACTCCAGTTAAACTCGTTATCCGGATCAACATCGATTGTTAAAAGTTGGTCATTGGCAACCAGTTCATCGTTTTGGATTTCGGCGGTGTAAATTTGAATATGCCGAGTTGTGGATTTGAGCAACATAGCGTCTGCAATCTTGAGTTGTGATCTTTGCCTCTTCATTTTAAACGAGGTTATCGCCAGCGCTACAGTATTGCCTTGATCCATCTCCGGCTAGATACTTAGAACAATTACCCTAGATCTATCTTGCAATTGATTTCTAGATTATCCTGATCCAATGACTAACTTTTGGGAAAGCGTCCTCAATTTTGCCCAGACCACGACGACCTCAGTCGGACAGCAGTTAATGCTTGACTTGGGTTCAGTCCAAGCCGATGAAAAGTCCGATGGCAGTTTAGTGACCCAATCTGATCGTTGGGCTGACCAAGAAATTCGCACCCGCATCGGTCGCACTTTTCCTGAACACGGTATCCTTTCCGAAGAAGGAGAACATCGCTTCCCCGCTACAGATTGGTGTTGGATTATCGATCCGGTTGATGGCACAACCAACTACACTCGCGGACTGCCCATTTGGGGGATTCTCATGGGCTTGTTGTATCGAGGAACCCCTGTGTTTGGTTATGTACATCTCCCCCCCTTAAATCAGTCTTTTCATGGCTTCTGGCTCAAAAATACGGGGCTAACGGGGCCGAGCGGGGCTTTTTGCAACCAACACCCCATTCAGCCCAGTTTAGATGCTCCGAGTTCCCATCATTTTTTTAATGTTTGTTCTCGCAGTACGAACGTTATTCCCAACATTCCCTGTAAAATCCGACTTTTAGGGATGGCAGCCTACAACTTCCTGATGGTGGCTTCTGGTGTTGCCATTGGCGGAGTAGAAGCCACACCCAAAGTTTGGGATCTCGCTGCGGTTTGGCCGATTATTCAGGCCGCCGGTGCCGTCTGGACACCGTTAAACCCCGATCCGATTTTCCCCTTACAACCCGGACAAGACTATGCAGATCGTTCCTATCCGATGTTAGTGGTTAGTCAACCCCAGTGGGTTTCCCAATTTCAACCGTTAGTTCAATCTTTACAGTGAACAGTTTACAGTGACCAGTAATCACTGTTCACTGGTCACTGGTCACTGATTTTTACACCTTTGCGGGTTCTCCAAAACGAATTTTGAGATAATCTTCCTCCATTTTTGCCCCCGAGGGTTGTAAAGCTGCTAAGGCTTGGGGTAACACTAAATTTCGGCGATGATTCCCAATCCGAATATTTAACTCATCTCCGCTTTTATTGAGTTGAATTTGTTCTTTGGGAATTCCCGGTAAATACAGTTCTAAACTGTAATAATCTTTCTCCTGAAACACTCTCACTGTGCTTTCTGCATAGTAAACTTGAGAGGGATCTTCGTCTTGGTACAGAGTCTCTTTGAGTCGATGTAATGCCTCCAATCCACACATTTCTTCGGTATAGAGCGGGACTTCTTTTACGGGTAAAGGCTTAAAGTTATCGTGAATTTCTTGACGATATTGTTGTTGATTTTCTTTCCAGCGTTTGAAAAACGGATCGGTCACTTCTGCGGGAATAATCCGATTGGCAATCACTAAATCGGTTGCCACATTATACAAACTCAAATAAGCATGGGCGCGGAGTGATTCTTTAATCACCATTTTTTCGGGATTAGTTACTAACCGCACAGACGTTTGTGTATTATCGGTTAATACTTTTTCTAACGCCTCTATTTGTTCATAAAACTCATAGGGCGCATCCATCACTTCTTTGTCGGGTAAAGAAAATCCCGCAATGGGTCGAAAAATCGGTTCTACAATGGGACGCAAAGCCGCCGACATTCCTTGAAACGGTTTGTAAAATTTTCTCATATACCAACCGCCCACTTCCGGTAAACTCAGCAAACGTAACGCTGTCCCCGTCGGCGCGGAGTCGATAATTAACACATCATACTCGCCCTCGTCGTAATGACGCTTCATCCGTACCAAGCCAAAAATTTCATCCATCCCCGGTAAAATGGCTAATTCTTCGGCTTGAATACCGTCTAAGCCTCGCGCTTGCAGAACTTGGGTAATATAGCGTTTAACGGCGCCCCAGTTCCCTTCGAGTTCCATTAACGCATCGAGTTCGGCACCCCAGAGGTTCGGTTGAACTTTCCGAGGTTCGTGACCCAGTTCCATATCGAAGCTATCCGCCAGAGAATGGGCCGGGTCTGTACTCAGTACCAGGGTCTTATAACCCAATTCTGCACATCTTAAACCTGTTGCTGCGGCGACTGAGGTCTTCCCTACGCCACCTTTACCCGTCATTAAAATCAAACGCATTTCGTCAAGTCCTGCTTAAAAATTGTTCATATTCTTTTAATTTAGCGGGTTTTGGGTAAGAGTTGCTTGACAACCTCTAAGCGAGAACAGTCCCAATAGTCGATATGACTGCAAATGAGTCCTTCGGAGTTGAGTTTGAGTTCACTCCAACCGGGGATAGAAATGCGGGGTTTCCAGGGAAGGGGAGTCGTCCAACTGAGTGTCCAACGGGTTTTGATGATATTGTCTGTTTGGGAGATGTCGTGTAAGTCTAGCTGAACCTCCATAAACCACTTGCGGATAAACCCGATCATTTGTTTGTAGCGTTCGACTCCGTTAAATTGGTTTAAGGGATCTTTAAAATAAACGTCTTGGGCGTACAGGCTGTAAGTTTGATCTTCGGGAAATCGTTGATAATCTTGTTTGATCATGTCAAGAATTGCCATCATTTAGGGAAAAATAAATTTGTAAAAAATTCAGTTTGATAACAGAGTTTTCTTGGGGGATGAGGAGCCTGTTTCTGAACGTTTTCCCTTGAGTTCGGACAACGTTGACAGGATTGGCTCCATTTTGAATAGCTTAAATTTGATTAACCGTCTGATAATTTGGCATTAAACGGAAACGTGGGTATCAGTTTTAAACACCACTCTGACATTTGAGGATGTCTCCACAAATCAACAATTCTCACCCCAATTATAGAACCTCTGAAGTTGACATCGACTTCTTGACCGGGTTCTATTCCTTCCAAGTCATTGTAAATAATAACCGTCGGTTGGTTTTGGGCCAAACGTTGATAGTCTGAGAATTTGATGCGAATGGACATTTCTAATACTCCTTTTATTAAAAAGATTGAAAACCGAGAACGAAAAAATGATGTTTTCAAACCGAACCAAAATTTACAGCACGACAATTATGAGGTGCGCCTATCAAAAGTCCACCGGACAGACCCCGGTCAATCTGATTAGACTACCTCAGTATTTTAATTTTACCCGGTCGAGTTCCATTTTTTTGTTACAGTTTAGTAAATTTTTGCAGGGCAGTCAGAAGTTGGAATTTCAAAAAATAAATAAGTTGATTTCAACTTGGCAGTTTGGCGTTTTTTTTAAGGGCTTGTATGAGCTGGATAATACATTCAAAAAACTCGGCGATCGCTGAGATGATCTCGCAGCGTTGAAGAATTCTTAGGTTCAAGAGCGGCAGATTGAGTTGATGACTGTTAAGTTCCTGCTATCGTTCCCCCAAAAAAATTGTATACATTTGGATCTCTCAGTAGGTTAAATTACGAACAACATTAGAAATTGATTGAAAAGGGGTAAAAATAGATGTCTAACATTCTTAAACCTTCCAGCCTAAATGGATCGAGTTGGCTCAATAGCGGTCGAATTGTTCGGATTCTGGAAGCGGTTCAAGATTTGATTATCATTTCGTTATGTATTGGTTTATTTAGCTTTATGGTGATGCAACTGCGAGAAATGGTACTCTCATTGTTGCCACCCTTAGATTTTCAACGAGTCACCTCTGACATCTTATTTTTGTTAATTCTTGTGGAATTATTTCGCCTGCTGATTATTTACCTGCAAGAACATCGGGTTTCAATTGGAGTGGCTGTAGAAGTTTCCATTGTGTCGGTTTTGCGAGAAATTATTGTTCGGGGTGTACTGGAAACCCCTTGGACTCAAACCTTAGCCACCTGTGCTTTTTTATTGGTACTTGCTGTTTTACTGGTGGTTCGGGTGTGGCTACCTCCCACCTTTGATGGGATTGACCCCGAACAAAAAATCTCGAACCGACACAGAAACCGTATGATTAAAGAAAACGGGGAAAATCAAGTCAACATCTCCAAACCCCAGGACAATTGTGAACTGTTCAATTCGGTCGAACCCCAAACTCATTTACCAGTGGGAGACCTTACCCCGTGAGTGGTCGAGTTAAATTTTTAACTCCAGACTGTACTTTTTGAATGAAGTATGAGATGATATCAAATAACAGCAAACTACGCTTTCCAGTTGTTCGAGCCATTGCATTTGCCAAACGTCTGTGCCAGGGAATCGCTCCGAGATTGGATAGTTGCGCTAGCTGTGATACAATTAAACGCGAGAATAGGTTCGGTTGCAGTTTTTGCGTCAAGTGTTGAGCTACTTTGTTCTGTTTCATCAGACATGGCTCGCCTTCCGAAATCTCTCTCCACATCTAATTGATTTGGGAGGTTACTCATGTCTGTCTATATTGGAAATCTATCCTACGAGGTTACGGAGGATGATCTAAAGTCGGTTTTTGCCGAATACGGTACAGTCCGCCGCGTTCAAATCCCAACAGACCGGGAAACCGGTCGTCCGAGGGGTTTTGCATTTGTAGAGATGGATAACGACTCTGAAGAAGATTCCGCCATTGAAGCCCTTGATGGAGCAGAATGGATGGGACGCGATCTCAAAGTGAACAAAGCCAAGCCTCGTGAAAACCGGGGCGGCGGGGGCGGTCGCGGGGGCGGTCGCGGTGGCGATCGCAGAAATCGTTATGGCGGTGGCGGTGGCGGCTACTAAGTCCGGGAAATCTCCAGCTCAACTGAGCGACCTCAAATAAGCATTTTTTTTAACGCATCTCTCCGATGGCTCGGGGAGGTGTAACTTACTGAATGATTAACGTGACGGCTCTCCCCTAGTGATGGTAAATCCTTCGATTTTCGGATAGTCCCATTGGGAGTGAAAACGTTCGGCGACTAAAGGTTGTACAAAAAACTGGGGCGGTTGACCGGAACGAACATCAATCCTTAAAGCCGAATAAGGTCGTCGTTTATATTTTCCATGACCATGACGACCAATAAATAACTTGGACTTGGCAACTAAACGGGTATTTTGTTCGTTTTCAATTTCCTCATAAAGTTCTGGCCCGTCTGGTTTTTGACGACGCAAACTATATCCACTTCCGCCACAAACAATCCAATTCATATAAGAATCTGCATATCCGGTATCTCCGGTATATAAATGTTCTAAACAGTGAGCATGACCATTAATAACCAGATCAACTATGGGCTGATTTTTGGCTCGTTCACCCACTTCTTCAGCAACGGCATTGAGAACTTGACGCAGATGATAACGAATGGCTAAAGTTTGCGCTTGCTCCCATTTTGTCGCTTCGGTAACATAGGGAGGATGATGAAAAAATAACACCCGTCCGCGAACTTCTGAGGTTTGCCAAGAGGCAATTAATCGCTCTTGTAACCAACGCAATTGTTCGACATCAACATCACCATCAGACCCGGCTTTCAACCTTTTCTCGATATCAAACTGCATTTCATCAATTTCCTGGATTTTTGCTTCGTTATCATCAAGCTGTTCGGCTTGTTCGGGGTTATCGGGATCAAGTTTACTCGATTCGGTGAGCAATTGTTGTTTTTGTTGTTCGAGAGCGCGTAGACGTTGCAGGAGTTGACGACGTTGTTCTTCTCCTGCTTCAGTTTCAAGAAGCGGTATCGGAGCATTGAACGTGTTGGAGTCGAGGGCGAAAAAATCGATTCCGCCGTAGCGAAACGTATAGTAACGGTTGGGTAAGCGGGTAAACTGGCTGGGTTGATAGCGTAAGCTGCGACCCGTTGAGGTTTCGGCGGTGTAATATTGATCGAGATGACGTTCTAAATCTTGGGGATTATTGAACTGCTGGAGATAATCTAAAAAGGCTCGTGCATAAGCCTCTCCCGTCTCTGAACCTCGCCAACTGACATCAAAATCGATTCTTGATTTTAACAGATGACGAACCGGCCAACTCAGTTGAGCCATCACACCATAGAAAAGCGGTAAATTATAATAATCGTGATTTCCGGGTATCGGGAGAAAAGGCAAGTTAAACACCATCTGGTCATAGGCGACTTTTTTGTAATTGTCGCCACCAACAATAAACTCCCGATAAGGTTTAATAAAATTCTGGGGGTAATAGCCAGCAGAACCCGTAAGATAGACCACATCGCCTGTATGGAGAATCAAGCGCGGGTGATAATCGCTCTGTTTGAGTAATAATTTCGCAATCTCTCGCTGGGGGCTATGTCTGTGATGGCGTCCGGTACCGCTATCTCCAATGACTAAAAAAGAGAATTCAGGGTTGTCTATTTGTTCATCGTCTATAACCAAACGAGTTTGATCGATGTTACGACCCATAATAGAAGAGTCTTGCCAACGAACCCGTTGTTTCATTTGACGGATTTTACTGGTAATGGAAGGATCGCTGATAAATTGCATAGAAATTTTTACCAGGCTCTTGGGGACCCGGAATTTGAAAATTAGTCCAGTCGGATTTTAACGCAACTTCCACTCTTATGCAGAGCGGTTTAAGGTTAGCAGACTTTCAGCTATTCTTATTTTGAAGGTTATCCGTCTTTTAGGATAAACTCGATCTACTTGACTGAACTCCTAACCTCAAGACTCGCACCATACTAGACCGGGGGATTTTTGTTAATGCTGATACAATCTTTTAACCGTCTAGTTTCTCCTCTAACTCGTTGTCGTCGTCGTCGGGTTCGGTTGCGAACAGTTTTAATTGTTCCTTTTATGATACAACTGTTGGCGACGGTCGGATTAACGGGTTATCTGTCTTGGCGAAACGGACAACGAGCGGTGAATGATGTCGCCTCTCAACTTCGCAATGAAGTCACGACAAGGGTTCAACTCCGCCTCAAAGATTATTTAGAAAAACCCTATCTGATTACTCGAATTAATCACCGTTCGGCTAGATTAGGACTTCTTTCGTTGGAGGATAAACAGTTTTCTGAATATCTTCTTTGGGAACAAATTCAGCTTTTTGACTCGGTTTATGCGATCTATTTTGGCAGTGAGCAAGGCGAATTTGTTTATGTCAAAAGAGAAGCAGACGGTTCTTCTGTCGCCAAGCAAGTTGAACTTTCACCCAATCGTTATTCCTATCGATTAGATGAACAGGGAAACCGCAATGAATTTTTAGGCGTTGATGAATATGATCCCAGACTTCGACCTTGGTATCTAAACACATTACTAACCGAAAAACCTAATTGGAGCAAAATTTACACGTTCACGGGCGGGGAGTTGGGAATCACAGCTTCAAATTTATTTTATGATAGTCAGGGCAATTTTCGCGGAGTCATTGGGGTTGATATTATTCTCAGTTTGGTGAGTGATTATCTGAAAAATCTTAAAATTAGTGAAAACAGTCAGGTTTTTATTGTCGAACGTTCGGGTTTATTGGTTGCCAGTTCTACCGGAGAAGAACCGTTTACGCAGCATAAAAATGACAATCAAGCTGAACGTATAGCGGCGATTAATAGTCAAAATCAGTTAACCGCATCAACCGCCAATTATTTGCTGAAACGCTACCAACATTTGAGTCAAATTAAACAATCTCAACAGCTTGATTTTCAGCTTAATGGCCAACGGCAATTTGTACAAGTGGTTCCCTATCAAGATCAATTGGGATTAGATTGGTTAATTGTTGTCGTTGTCCCGGAAGGGGACTTTATGGGGCAAATTCAGGCGAATACACGCATGACAATTTTACTGTGTATTGTTGCTTTTGTCGTCGCAATTGCCATCGGGATTTTAACGGCTCAATGGGTAACAAAACCCATTTTAGGCTTAAATAAAGCGGCGAAAAGAATTAGTCAAGGAAAATGGAATTATCAAGTTGATGATTCTCACTGTGATGAACTGCGAGAATTGGCTGAATCTTTTCATTGTATGTCGGAACAGCTTCAAGAATCTTTTACGAGTTTAGAAGCTAAAAATGCCGCCATGCAACAGTTAAATCAGCGATTGATTCAAAGTGAAGCTCGCCTCTATCAATTCTTAGAAAGTTTACCTGTTGGAGTCTTGGTTTATGATGGAGTTCAAGATAAACTAACCTTTATGAATCAAACCGCTCAAGCTTTATTTAAAAAAGGGATTATTCCCAATACATCCTTAGAAAATTTTTCCGAAACCTATCAACTTTATTTGGCTGGAACCGATAAAATTTATCCCGCCAAAGCACTCCCCCTGATTCGGGCTTTAAAAGGAAAAACTCTCAAAGCTGAAAATCTTGAAATTCGTCATCGAGAACGGGTAATTCCCTGCGAAGTTTTAGCCAAACCGATTTATGATGATCGAGGTAATATTATTTATGCTGTTGTTGTTTTTGAAGATATTACTGAACGCAAACAAGCCGAAGCCGAACGCCAAAACTTTACCGCAGAATTAAAACTCAAAAATGAAGCCCTCGAACGTTTAGATAAACTCAAAGATGAATTCCTCGCCAATACTTCTCACGAACTGCGTACTCCTTTAAATGGCATGATTGGAATTGCCGAGTCAATGTTAGAAGGGGCGACAGGAACGCTATCAGAATTACAGCGCAAAAATCTAATGATGATTGCTCAGAGTGGACATCGACTTTCTACGTTAATTAATGATATTATTGATTTTTCCAAACTGCGACACAATACGATTCAACTTCACGTTAAACCTACGGGTTTAAGAGAAATTACCGAAATTGTTTTAACGCTTAATCAGGCTTTAATTCGGACTAAAAATTTACATTTAATTAATTCTATTTCCCCAGAATTACCCCCGGTCAATGCTGACGAAAATCGCTTACAACAAATCTTTCATAATTTAGTTGGAAATGCTATTAAGTTTACAGACAGCGGTTCTGTCACCGTTTCCGCTCAAGTTATTAATTGGCATAAAGATAGTCATGTAATTCAAAAAACGGTCGAGAAAAAAGCTGCAAATTCTCAAATCGCCGTAACCGTTTCTGATACCGGAATTGGCATACCAGCAGATAAAATTGATCGAATTTTTGAATCCTTTGAACAAGCAGATGGTTCAACAGCCCGTGAATATGGCGGTACGGGTTTAGGACTCGCCGTAACTAAACAATTGGTCGAATTACATGGCGGTAAAATCTGGGTAGAATCCATAGTAAATGTGGGGTCGCATTTTACCTTTACCTTACCCATTGCCGAAGAAGAAAAGGCTGTAAAACTGGATCATTCATCGGTTTTAGTTCATCGTTCGGCGGTGATTTCTTTAGAAGATTTCGTTGAAGATCAAAATCTAGCAGAATCTTATCCGAGTTTAACTCATTCAACTCAAAACTCAAAATCCTCTCTCGAACAGAATCAATTTAAAATCTTAATTGTTGATGATGATCCCATTAATTTACAAGTTTTAGTGAACTATTTATCCTTACAAAATTATGCCGTTACTCAAGCCAGTAGTGGTTTAGAAGCCATTGAAATTTTAGAAGCTGGATATATCCCAGATTTAATTTTATTAGATGTAATGATGCCTCGCATGACGGGTTATGAAGTCACACGTCGAATTCGAGAAACTTGGCCGCCCCATAAACTCCCGATTATGATGTTAACGGCTAAAAATCAAGTCTCAGATTTAGTTGCAGGCTTGGAAGTCGGGGCGAATGATTATCTATCTAAACCTTTAAATAAAGACGAACTTCTCGCCCGAATTAAAACCCATATTCGCATCAAACAACTGCGAACCGAAAAAGCCCATATTCGCAAAACCTTTGGGCGGTATGTCACCGATGAAGTCGTTACCAATTTGTTAGAAAGTGCCGAAGGTTTAAAACTGGGTGGAGAACGACGAAAAATTACAATGTTGACTTCCGATGTGCGAGGATTTACGGCGATTTCTGAACGGTTAAACCCGGAAGAAGTGGTGAAAGTTCTCAATTTTTATCTCTCTAAAATGGCCGATGTAATTACCGCTTATCAGGGGACAATTGATGAATTCATGGGAGATGGAATATTAGTGTTATTTGGCGCACCGAAACTCAGAGAAAATGACCCCGAAAGGGCGGTAGCTTGTGGGCTGGCAATGCAATTAGAAATGGAGTCGGTTAATCAACAACTTAATCAATGGGGTTTACCGCCTTTAGAAATGGGAATTGGCATTAATACGGGCGAAGTGGTTGTCGGGAATATTGGTTCGGAGAAACGCACCAAATATGGGGTTGTGGGAAATCAGGTTAATCTTACTTATCGGATTGAATCTTATAGTACCGGAGGTCAAATTTTAATTTCAGAATCGACTTTTAATCAGGTGAGTTCGATAGTTTTCGTCCGGGGAGAAAACCAAGTTCAACCCAAAGGGGTCAAACAACCGATTACTATTTATCAAGTTGGCGGAATTTGGGGAAATTATAATTTATTTTTACAGCAGGAAGAAGAAGTCTTTCTCCCCCTATTACAACCCATTTCGCTCAACTATACCATTCTTGAAGGAAAACACGTCGGTGAAAATGTGTTTCAAGGTTTTCTTGTTGAACTCTCTGCAAAAGGCGCGAAAATTGTTTCGGTTCAAGGCGAACAAGATTGTGTTCCTCTATCTCTAACCAATATTAAGCTGAATCTAATTTGGGGAGATTCTACTCTGGCGAGTGAAGATATTTATGCCAAAGTTTTAGAAGAATCCGTCGATGTGGGGAATTTCTCTATTCGCTTTACCGCCGAACCCCCAGAGGTAAAAATTAGGCTTCAAAAGCTTTATGAACATCTGTTAAAACAAGCAAAATCTGGTTAATTTGCCTTTTTTGATTCTGACTTTACAAAAGGGTTTTATGTTTGTTAAGATATGTAAATAGGATTTAGTTTTTTAGCCATCTAGCATGACCATTTTCAAGTCTACAGAGCCGATTGTTCGCGTCAAACAACAGCATCTAGATGTTCAAGATATCAAAGGTTTACTCACAATTCATTGGAAAATTGGCAACTATACACTGTTTTCAGGCTTATATACTCGGATCGATCAAGTTTTTTTACTCTGGGGCTGGATTTCGCTGATTATCTTCATTACAGCTCAATTTTTTCCGATTAGTTGGATCGATCAAGCTTATTACTGGTCAGGACTCACACTTGTGGCGACAATTGGAATGATTGCGTTAACTTATTGTTGGGTTCGCATCGAACAGGTGAGGTGGCTAGTATACTGTTGGGCGTTACTGATGTTTATCGGTGTTGCACTCACAAATTTAGGTATTTTTTGGGGATGGTCGCAGATTTTAGCCCATTTGTGTCCTCTGTGGTTAATGGTCTGTGCTTTGGGTTATCTAGCGACGGGTATTGCTTTACAATCACGCTCATTTACACTCGCCGGATTGTTGCATTTTTTAGCAATTCCATTATTATCTTATGTGATGAGTTGGCAATTCTTAGCAACCGGAATTATCTTAGCCGGCACCTTACTCTTTTTTGCTGAGGTTCAATGGGATATGCGTCCACCAATTGAATCCCCTTTCTTGACCGTTGAACAGTTAGCGTTTAACCGCGAACAACACCTCAAACGTCAAATGGAGTCGGGACAAATTTATACGATTGATACCAAAATCTAATTTTTGTAAAGAAAGATACTTTTTTCTGAACGTTCAAGCCATAATAAACAGTAAGCCACCCCAAGAGATTTTCTTTTCTCTTCGGGATGGCTCGACGATAGCAAGTCTTTTGCTGTTTGACTTGTCAATTGCCCCCGAAGAAGAACGACGTCAGGGGAGCAAGTCGTCAAAAAACTCTAACAGCCCAACTCTTAATATAACACAACATCGGTCAAGGAGTATTTCTGTTTGTAAGGTTTTTGTCGTTTCCCTTACTTTGTGGTACGGATGGAGACGTTAAAGCGTCTACCAAAACAGCCCAAAAGTACCAGCAGAGATGTTTTTGAACAACTCCTTGTCCGAAATTTTTATGGCATTTGAGAAAAACGCTGGGGTAAGACAACCGTACAACGAACGCAACTTTAGATAATTTTTTCTACACTAGAATATTGAGCGAAGTTGCACAAACCAACCGAACCCGTGAGTCCCAAAAAACCGTTATCTTCTGAGTCTGACCCAAAAATTGTAGAACTCGAAGCCAAGTTAGAGCGAGCTTACAAAACCATTAAAAAGCTGCGAACCCGAGTTGCTAAACTTGAGAGTGAACACCAATCCCCATCTTCAGTTCGTCCCACCTCAAAAACACCTAAACCCTCCTCTCCACGCCGTTCTCGCACTCGTTCTCAACCGTCCGTGTCTCTGTTGGGTTCTATTTCTCTGCTTGCTCTCATTTTAGGAGGATTCGGTGCGATCGCCAAGTTTTTCTTTCCTGAATGGATAGAATTAACGCCTTTACGTTCTTCTTCCCTGACTTCCTCTTCAATTTCTCTCACTCCAACTCCGACCGTTTCTTCACCCGAACCCCAACCCGAAAAACCCTTAATTTCCGATCCGGTTTATAACGTTAAAGAACAACCTAACCTTAATTATAGTTTACCACTTCAAGCGATTATTGATCGAGTTATTAATCAAGTTGAGCAACAAAAATTATCCACATCTTCCCTTTCGATTCACTTAATTGATGTTCAAAATAAAACCTTTGCTGAATACCGCAGCCAAACCCCAAGATTTCCAGCCAGTATTACCAAATTATTTTGGATGGTGGCTTTATTTGCTCAAGTTGAAGCCGGAGTTCTCTCTCCAGAAATGACGAATTATACGCCCGAATGTGAAGCTGATATTTGTAAATTGGTGAAAAATTCAGACAATGAAGCCGCCAGTCATATTTTAGACCAACTCACTCAAACTTCCTCCCAAAGCAATCCCGCAACAGAAACTTATGAAAACTGGCTGAAAAAACGTCATTCGATTAATCAGTTCTTTCAAAAAGCCGGCTACAAAGATATTGATATTAGTCAAAAAAATTATCCCATTCCCGAACTTAAAATGGAAGAACCCCTAGCTTGGGAACTGAAAATGCGAGGAAATCCCAAACAACCGATTAGAAATCAAATTACCGCCGAACAAACCGGGAGATTAATGTATGAAATTGTCACTCAAAAAGCCGTTTCTCAAACCGCCAGTTCCCAGATGCTAAACCTACTCGAACGCAATCTCGATCCCAACGTTTGGAAACAACAAGTCTCCAACCCCATTCAAGGTTTTTTAGGAGAATCTTTAGCCGGATTAGATATTCGCTTTTTTTCTAAAGTCGGTTGGACTTCCGAAACCCGCTTTGAGGTCGCATTTATTGAATCAAAATCCGGCGAACTTGCTTATATTTTAACTGTATTTGGAGACGGAAAAGAATATGGAGACAACTGGGAAATCTTTCCCACTATTTCCCGTTTAGTTTACAATCAAATGAAAGCTTTAAATTCTCCATAGGGAACAGTAGGGAGGTCGGGAGGTCGGGAGGTAGAACTGTTAACTGAAAACTGAAAAAACTCTATGCGCAAACTTTGCTCTATGCGGGAAGTTCGCGCATAGAGCGACGGACGTTCCCGAAGGGTGACTGTAAAACCCCTATTGCCAAAATGAACTAAAATGATTATCATTTTACTAAAAATCTCCATTTTGATACAATGGAGAAGCTTACAAGCATCAATTTTGGTGTATCTCGCCCTATGTCACCTTCAGAATTTTTGCGGATGTTGAGTCAGCCTCGCGGTTGGAAACGTCGCCCTCTGTTGGCAATTTTGGCCATTTCTGCGATCGCCATAACCGTGGGAAGTTTAACCACAGTCGCCCAAAACTCCCGTTATACAAAGGTTGTCGCCACATTTTTACCGATGTACCTGTTTACAAAAGCGGTATCGGGTTCGAGTCGGGAAGTAGAAATATTGGTTCCTCCGAATGTTACCGCCCACGAATACCAAGCCTCCCCCAGTGATGCGCGTAAACTGGCTCAAGCTCAAATTTTAGTTAAAAATGGCTTGGGAATGGAAACATTTCTCAGCGGGTTGGTGGCGAATGCGGGAAACCCTCAACTGAAACAAATTGATGCGAGTCAAGGCATTGAACCGTTAAAAGAAGAAGAAGATCACGATCACGGTCATTCTCACGCGGTGGGAAATCCTCATGTTTGGCTCGATCCGATTTTAGCACAAAAACAAGTGGCAAACATTCGCGAAGGTTTAATCGCCGCCGACCCCACAAATGCCCAAACCTACCGAACAAATGCTGACGCTTATATTAAACAATTACAACAACTCGATCAAGAATTTAAAAGCCGTTTGGGTTCGGTACAAAACTGTAAATTTATTGCATTACATAATGCTTATCCCTACTTAGCCAGACGCTACGGCATCCAACAAATGGCAGTGGTTGAACTTCCCGATGATAGTATTTCCCCTCGGGATATGCAGCGTGTAATTTCTGCGGTTAAAGAATACAATGTACAAGCATTATTGAGCGAACCGGGAGCAAATGACAGCCGACTGCAACAAATTTCTAATGATGTTGGCTTGCCTGTAAAAACCTTAGATCCGATTGAAACTGGTTCGCCCGATCCTCAATATTATTTTACCGCAATGCGGAAGAATTTAAACACCCTAGAGGATATTTGTAAATGATTGATGGCAAAGTGGGAAGCCCATCTGTTTTAGAGATAGAAAATTTAACCGTTCGACGGGGAAACTATGTAGCCGTCGAACAGGTTTCTTTTGAAATTTTCTCGGGAACAAATACGGCAATTGTCGGGCCAAATGGGGCGGGAAAAAGTACGTTAATTCGTGCAGTTTTAGGATTAATTCCTTACGAGTCGGGTCAGGTAAAAATCTTAGGACGATCTTTAAATAAACTGGGGAAACGTTGGGAAAAAATAGGTTATATTCCGCAAAAGTTTTCTTTTGATCGCTATTTCCCGTTAACTGTAGAAGAATTAGTGGCTTTAGCGTTGCCAAAATCTGCTTTTTGGAAATCCAGAGAACGAAAAATTTTGGTTCAACAAGCCTTGGTAAAAGTTAACCTTGAAAATCAATCTTACCAACGCATTGGAACCCTAAGCGGAGGCGAACTCAAACGGGTTTTATTGGCCTATTGTGCAGCAGTTCCTCGTCAATTAATTATCTTAGATGAAGCTTTATCAGAAGTCGATGCTAAAGGGGAAGTTGAGTTTGCAGAATTACTCAATAAACTCCAAAGAGAACAGGGGTTTGCTATCTTACAAATTTCTCACGATTTAGATTTAGTGAGTCGATATTGCGATCGCGTTTTGTGTCTCAACCGACAAATTCTTTGTCAAGGAAGTCCGCGAGAAACATTATCAATGGAAAATATACAAGCGGTTTATGGTTCAACTCTCATTCGTTATTTTCACTCTCATTAAGTTACGGGTTGCGGGGGTTAAATTAATGAGGGTTGTTGTCAAATCTAATAGTAGGGTGGGTCAAATTAATAACGATTGTTGTCAAATCTAATAGATTAAACAATTGACCCACCCTACAAGTGTCGGTCAAATTAATGATGATTGTTGTCACATCTGATAGGTTAAACAATTTTTCAAGGTAAGGTGGGTCAAATTAATGATGATTGTTGTCACATCTGATAGATTAAACAATTGACCCACCCTACAAATATAATCAATTCAGTAGGGTGGGTCAAATTAATGATGGTTGTTGTCACATCAGATAGATTAAACAATTGACCCACCCTACAAATATAATCAATTCAGTTTTAAAATATAATAGATTAAACAATTGACCCAGCCAACAAGTATGATCAATTCAGAGTGGATAGAACTATTTAGCTTACCCTTTATGCAAAGGGCGGTTTTGGGCGGGGTTTTACTGGGAACTTTGGGCGGAGTTTTAGGAAGTTTTGTGGTGTTAAGACAGCTTTCGATGTACGGAAATGCTTTGGGTCATGCGGCATTTTTAGCTGTGGTAATTGGTGCATTTTTACAACTTTCTTCCACATTATCCCTAACCCTCTTTTTGGTTATTTTTGGTTTGGGAGTGCTTTATTTGATCGATACAACAAATCTAGGTAGCGATACAATTTTAGCAATTATTGTGGCGGGTTCTGTCGCGTTAGGAATGATTGGATTTTCGTTTTTAGAAGGTTATCGAGGCAATTTATCCTCGGTTTTATTTGGAGATATTCTGGCAATTGGCAATCTGGATATTATTTTATTAGCCTTCCTTTTAATCGTCACAATTATCTGTTTAGCCATTACCCTCCCCCAACAAATCCTCATAACGTTTAGCCCGGATATGGCTCAACTCAAAGGCATTCCTGTACAGTTTTATCGCTATAGTTTTATAATCTTATTATCTCTAACTTTAGCCCTATCAATTCGGGCGGTGGGGATTTTATTAGTGAATGCGTTTTTAATCATTCCGGCTGCAACGGCTAAAATAATATGCGATCAATTTGTACCCTTTTTAGGACTAGCCGCTGCGATCGGGGGACTCAGTGGTATTATCGGAATGGTAATTTCTGGAATTTGGGATTTACCCTCGGGGCCAAGTATCGTTTTAGTTCAGCTTGTGGTATTTTTAATAGGAGTAGGATTGAGTCGGTCGAGTCATTAACCCCACCGACGCCACTTGAAAGTAAATTTTTAGGCAGGTTTTTGAGCAAATCTTTCAATCAAAATCAACAATAAATAAACACTCGCAAGATAAATCCCTGCGGGAAGAAGAACACGCAGCAAGTCCAAGAACATTGTTACCTCACCTCCAGTCAAAAAATCGGCGTACAGTTCTTAATTATTTTTTTAGAATCTCTATCTTTAGAATAACACAAACGTCAGTGAAAACACGATAGATCTAAAGATCAAGACAAGATCGGAAACTAATCGGCTTCCCGAAAAAAAGGTCAAGTGATGGGCGATAAAATTCTAAAAATTGTTCGGAGGAAGGTTGACAAAAAAAATAAAATGTGCTACCAATAGCCAAAGTGTCGCCTCGATACGCCAAACTAGAACAGTAGGCCTAAAGAGATCGTCTATGAATTTTGGCATAAACTCAAAATTAAGATAGTTTTGAAAGTAAGCCCTACTCAAAAAGAGCAGAAGACAGTTCTTTCTGGTCAAACTGCTCTGCATCTTCTAATCACCTATTCCAGTTCGCTGCTGCTATCTCCGAAAAGACGCCATGTCAACCCTAGTGATCGTCGAATCTCCAACGAAAGCTCGCACCATCAGTAACTTCCTTCCCCGTGACTACCGCGTGGAAGCGTCGATGGGTCATGTGCGCGACCTACCGTCCTCGGCCGAAGAAATTCCCGAAAAGTACAAGACCCAGAAGTGGGCGCAGCTTGGTGTGAATGTCGAAGCCAACTTCGAGCCAATTTACGTGGTGCCGAAGGATAAGAAAAAAGTAGTCAAAGAACTCAAAGACGCGCTCAAAGCAGCCGATGAACTGGTTCTGGCGACTGACGAAGATCGTGAAGGAGAAAGTATCAGTTGGCATTTGCTGCAACTCCTCCAACCCAAAATCCCAACCAAACGAATGGTCTTCCACGAAATCACCCAAGAAGCCATTCAAAGCGCCCTAAATAACTGCCGCGATCTCGACGAACAACTGGTACACGCCCAAGAAACCCGACGCATTCTCGATCGCCTCTACGGTTACACCCTGTCGCCCCTACTGTGGAAAAAAATCGCCCGAGGCCTATCCGCCGGACGAGTTCAGTCCGTCGCCGTCCGCCTGCTGGTGAACCGAGAACGGGAACGTCGAGCCTTCCGTCAGGGGGACTATTGGGACTTAAAAGCCCTCCTCGAAAAAGACAAAACCACCTTTGACACCAAACTCACCACCCTTGGCGGCGTGAAAGTTGCCACCGGCAGCGACTTCGACGAAACTACCGGTAAAATTGCCCAAGGTCGCAACGTCGTTCTCCTCGACGAAGCCCAAGCAATGGCACTCAAAGAGCGAATCACCGGTAAACCCTGGACCGTCAGCAACATCGAAGAACGGCCCGTTACTCGCAAACCCGCCCCGCCCTTTACCACGTCCACCCTGCAACAGGAAGCCAACCGCAAACTGCGGCTGAGTGCGCGTCAAACCATGCAAATTGCTCAAGGGCTGTACGAACGGGGCTTTATCACCTATATGCGAACCGACTCCGTACACCTATCTGAACAGGCGATAGAAGCGGCTCGGGCCTGCGTTGAGGAGAAATATGGGAAAAACTACCTCAGCCCCAAACCCCGCCAGTACACGACCAAAAGCAAGGGCGCTCAAGAAGCCCACGAAGCCATCCGTCCGGCGGGGAACCGTTTCCGCACGCCCCAACAAACCGATCTCGGCGGCAACGACCTCAAACTCTACGATCTGATTTGGAAGCGAACCGTCGCCTCTCAGATGGCCGACTCCCGCCAAACCAATATTGCGGTTGAGTTGCAAGTCGAAAATGCGGGTTTTCGGTCCTCTGGGAAACGGATCGACTTTCCCGGCTTTTTACGGGCCTACGTCGAGGGTTCTGACGATCCCGATGCGGCGTTGGAAGACCAAGAAGTGCTGCTTCCGGCGTTGAAAGTTGGCGACCATCCCAAATGTCAACAACTGGACGCCGTTAGCCACGAAACCCAACCTCCGGCCCGGTTTACAGAAGCCTCTCTGGTGAAAACCCTCGAAAGCGAAGGGGTTGGCCGGCCGAGTACCTACGCCAGCGTTATCGGTACTATTATTGATCGCGGCTACGCTCAGTTAAAAGGAAACGCCCTGACTCCGACGTTTACAGCGTTTGCGGTTACGAATTTACTCGAAAAACATTTTCCTGACTTGGTGGATATTGGCTTTACCGCCAGGATGGAAAATACCCTCGATGATATTGCGGAGGGACAGGCGGACTGGCTCCCCTATTTGCAGAAGTTTTACTCGGGAGAGGCGGGGTTAGAGACGCAAGTTCGGGAACAGGAAAGTCAAATTGATGCCAAAGTCGCCCGGACTGTTGAACTGGAAAAACTTGGGGGCGAAACCGACGGGATTACCTACAAGGTTTGTATCGGCAAGTTCGGGCCGTATATTGAGGCGGAAAAAGACGGCGAAACGGTGACGGCTTCTATTCCTCAAGACTTGACTCCCGCCGATCTGACGCCCGAGTTGGTTCAAGAACTGCTTCAGCAAAAAACCGAAGGTCCCGAAAAGTTGGGGCTGCATCCCGAAACGGGGGAAGCGATTTTTATGTTGATCGGCCCCTACGGTCCCTATGTCCAGTTGGGCGAGGAGTCCGAGGAGAATAAAAAACCGAAGCGGGTGTCTTTACCCAAAGGCGTGGAAAAGGATAGCGTTACCCTCGATATGGCGGTGGGTTTGCTGTCGCTTCCCCGACTGTTGGGGCTGCATCCCGAAACCGGGGCGAAGGTGAAAGCGGCGATCGGTCGGTTTGGCCCTTATGTTGTCCACGATCAGGGGAAAGAGGGGAAAGACTATCGTTCGATTAAAGCGCCCGATGATGTGTTGACGATTACTTTGGATCGGGCTTTGGAAATGTTGGCTCAACCGAAAGCGACTCGGGGAAGTCGGCGATCGGCGACTCCGTTGCGGGAGTTGGGCGCTCACCCTGAAGATGGCGAACCAGTGAACGTTTATAACGGCCCCTACGGTCCTTATGTTAAACATGGGAAAACGAATGCGTCTGTTCCCAAAGAGGTGACGGTTGAGGATGTGACGTTAGAGAAGGCGTTGGAATGGTTGGCGGCGAAGGCGAGTTCCGGTTCTAAGTCTCGTAAAAAATCAACCAAGAGTACCGGAACCACTAAAAAGACTAGCGGAACCACTAAAAAGACTAGCGGAACGACTAAAAGTTCTAGTTCTCGCAAGAAAACCACCAAATAAGCCCTGAAAATTTACTTTCAAATCTTCTAAAGGCGTTCGATGAGAACGTCTTTATTTGTTAGAAACCACAACTTATTAAACGGGCTAAAAAATAGTTGGTCATTAATTAATCTTTGGTATAGCTGCCTTTTGGTATGCTAGAATTCTGACAGATTTATACGGGTTTGGTGATCACATTTTATGGAAGTAACTCGTTTGTCGAGCGAAGGACAAGTTCTCATTCCAAAAGCCTTGCGTTCTGCTCACAACTGGGAAGCAGGTCTTGAACTGATTGCGATTGATATGGGTGATGGTATTCTTCTAAAACCCAAAAAGCCTTTTCCAGAGACGACATTAGCACAAGTCGCAGGATGCTTAAAATTTGAGGGAAAACCAAAAAGTCTAGATGAACTAGAAGATGCAATTCGCCAAGGCGTGATGGAGCAGTGGCAAGATCGCAGTTGATACTAACATTATTGTACGTCTCCTGACACAAGATGATGAACAGCAATACAACAAAAGTCTAAAACTGTTTCAGGAGCAAGACATATTTATTTCAGATACAGTAATTCTAGAAACTGAATGGGTTTTACGCTTTGCCTACAATTTTAAGCCAGAGGAGATTTGCCAAGCATTTAGAAATCTCTTTGGTTTGCCTAATGTTCAAATTACGAATGGAAGTCTGATGGCACAAGTTTTGCAATGGCATGAGAGGGGTTTAGATTTTGCCGATGCACTTCATTTAGCACAAAGTCAAAATTGTTCTGCATTCTACACATTCGACAGTAAGTTCGTCAAGAATGGTAAAGGGCTGACTGACTGTGAAGTTCAGTTACCCTGATCTACGCTAGCTACTGAGACTAAACAAGGCAGTGTTGCAATGCTCCACTATGTTTAACAGGTCCAAGAAATAAGTACACAGGCTAAAGATTCAAGATTTTCTTTCGTTCAATAAATCTTGCAGCAAAATCCTACTCGGTCTAACAAATTATCAGACTTTTATTAGTTGAGTTCAAACTGTTATTTCCCCAACACTTTCACCACTCCAATTCCGCCAAAATACAATAGAACAACCGAACCCCCCAACAAACTTTGGGTTAAAGGATCGGTCGAAGGGGTTAACACGGCACCGATAACAAAAGCACCCAAAACCACATATTTCCAACCGGAAAACATCTTTTCTGAAGAAACAATTCCGAGCAATCCTAACAAAATTTGAATCACGGGAACTTGGAACGATAACGCCGTGACAAACAGCAATTTTAACACAAAGGAAAAATACTTTTCAATCGACCACAACTGCTCAACAACATCGCCGCCATAACCGATAAAAAACTTGAGGGCAGCCGGAACAATTGCCAGATAAGCAAACACCAAACCCACCCCAAACAGAATCGTTGAACCGAAGAATATCGGCCCCAAAAATCGACGTTCTTGAACGCTAATTCCCGGCAAAACAAACTTGACAATTTGATAGAGAACAAACGGACTCGCCAACAATAACCCACTGTAACCGGCCACTTGAATGGAGACGAAAAAATATTCTCCCGGTGCCAGTTGTAAAAACTTCACCCCTTGGGCGGGTTTTTCTAAAACTTCTACAATAGAATTAGCAAAAACAAAGCAACCCACCGCACCAATAACCACCGCAATTAACGAGTAGAAAATGCGCTGTCGCAATTCTTCTAAATGGTCGAATAACGACATTTCCACCTCGTCGGGAAATTCATCGCCCGAATTGATCTCCTGTTCTTCGGGATTCATCGAGACTTCGGAAGGGGTAGTTTCTTCGACGATGGTAATGCCGTTGTTGTTATTTGAACCGGATTCGGGAGTTTCTAAAGGTGCCATATCGAGTTAAGATTTAAAATTCAATAAAGATTGGTTTTGAGATTCAAAATTACAAATACAGATGGCGAAATCAAGATTTCCGCAGATTATTAACTATTGTATCGTCTCTCGGGCAAAAACTCGATGGGATGTTGGGCGGATCAATTGTCCAATTTTGGCGGTGCATCAAGGCTTAGACATCATTGCTGAGTGATTCAATATCGACGGTTTGATAAACCTGACCGCGAGAGTTGCAGAGGAATTCGTTATTATCAAGTCAAACCGTTCTCATCTCAGTGCAATGATCAAACTCATAAGACACCAGATACGGGTGTTTCTCGCATCAACTCTAGCCGTAATTCGTATCCAACGCTTTCGGTACCCCAGTCGGCTATTTGTTTTCTGTTTGATGTTTTTCGGTGTGTTGCTAACCGTTGCCTCTCAACCGGCTGTTTCTCAAGACATTCCTGAAAATCTCAATTGGTCCGATGAGGTGACTCTCCTTGAGAACAACTGGGAGAAACAGTACGAAGATTATTTTAACCGGGATTTGGCAGAAGTGAGGCTAACCGCAGAGGATATTGCTCAAATTCTGTCTCGCATCGCCGACCAAACGGGAACCAAACCGGCGGTGTTGTGGGTGGCGCCTCAACCGGAATATCTGAAATTAATTTTATTGACTCCAGGCGATCAACCGACGGGTAATATTATCCCCGAACTAGACCAAGAGACTTTAATGAAACAGGTTCACCGACTTTATCTAGAAGTTACGAACCCGAGAAGGGTAGGAACAACATCCTATCTCCAACCTGCTCAACAATTATATCAATGGATCGTTCAACCGTTTGAGGCGACGCTAAAAGAAAAAGGCATTGATACCCTGCTATTCTGTACGGGGCCGGGTTTGCGAACCTTACCCCTTGGCGTTTTGCATGACGGACAACAGTTTTTAGTCGAAAAATACAGCCCCACCCGCATTCCCGCGTTTAATTTGTTGGTTAATACCAATTACGACAATCTCCAACGGGGAAAGGTTTTGGCAATGGGGGTGTCGGAATTTGCCGAAAAAAATCCCCTTCCTGCGGTACCTGTAGAATTATCAAATATTGTTAAGCCCCAACCGGGGGAGGAAGCGTCTTTTTCCAGTTTGTTGGGACAATGGCCGGGAAAATCTTTTCTTAACCAAGTCTCTACTTTGCAGAATTTAGAGACGGAGTTGGCTTTTAATCGCTTTGAGATTGTTCATTTGGCGACTCACGCCGAGTTTCAAGCGGGAAAGCCGGATAATTCTTATATTCAATTGTGGGATACTCAACTGCGCTTAAGCGATATGAAAGAAATGCGCTGGAATAGTCCGCCTGCGGAGTTGTTGGTGTTAAGCGCTTGTCAAACTGCGGTGGGAAATCACGATGTAGAGTTGGGGTTTGCCGGGTTAGCCCTTCAGTCGGGGGTGAAGTCGGCTTTGGCGAGTTTGTGGTTTGTTAGCGATCGCGGAACTTTAGCGTTAATGAGTGAATTTTATCAACAGTTAAAAGTCGCAAAAACGAAAGCAGAAGCGCTTCAAAAGGCTCAAATTGGGATGATTCAAGGCAAAGTTCGCTTACTTGCCGGTGAACTTTTGATCTCTCGGGGCGAGGTTGCTTTACCCCCGACTTTAGCTTCTAATACAGAGGAAGAATTGTCTCATCCTTACTATTGGTCTGGCTTTACCTTAATTGGAAATCCTTGGTAGGGTGCATCAAATTCGAGATGTTGATGGATAATTGACAGGCATTGACTGTTTGATGGGAAATCCTTGGTCGGGTGCATCAAATTCGAGATTTTTAATGAATTATCACAAATAAGTAGGATGCCTCAAATTCCCGAGATTTTTAATGAATCCTCACCAAATTGACGGTTTGATGCACCCTACTTTAATATGTAAGCTGCATCAAATTCCCGAGATTTTTAATGAATCCTCACCAAATCGACGGTTTGATACATCCTACTTTCAACTGAATAGCTATACCGAGGACTCCTGCGGAAGAACCTGGCTGCTATGAGTTGATTTTCCGTTGGTATGACCGTTATTATTGCGCGGTTGGATTAAACCGTATCCTCCATGATGAACACGTTTGTAAATGACGTTCAGTTCTCCGGTGTTGGCATTACAAAAGACATAAAAATCGTGATCGATTAGTTGCAATTGTTCCAGGGCTTCTTGAACGCTCATTGGCGGCATGGCAAAGTATTTGGTGCGTACTACCTCCTCGGGAAGTTCCGGTTGGCGATCGCCAATCAGATCTTCGACTACGGGTTGATGTTCCACCACTTCTCCCAATTTTGGGGGATACTGATGCTTCCCTTGGCGTTTTTCTTTAAATTTGCGAAGTTGGCGAGCAATCTTATCCGCCACGAGATCGACACTCGCGTACAGATTCTCACTACTTTCTTGGGCGCGAATCACAGTTCCATTGGCGTAAATTGTGACTTCGGCAGTTTGCTTTGGATTTATCCGAGGGTTACGAGCAACTGATAGGTGTACATCCACTTCATTCGTAAGTTGCTGATAGTGGCTGACCGCCTTGGTAATTTTTTGATGCACGTATTCGTGAATGGCTTCAGTTATTTCAAGATTTTTACCCTGGATCACAAGCTTCATAAAGCTTCCTCCCGCTCATAATGTGGGCATAAACTCACCTTAACACTTTGGATTGGGGATAGATTACCCGTTTAAAATCTTTTGCATCCCTTGACAATTCTTGATATTTTTAGGGTAAAGTTCTGTTAACTTTAGCTTGATTTTTTTGGGGATTTCTAGTACCATCCCAACTTTTTTATCCTCTATGTATTGAGCATCTATACTCACAATTTTAACACACCCATTCTCGATCAATGCCTGTTTTCGCTGATTCTGGCCGCCGACCGTGTAAAATTTATAACTTAGGATGGGTCCCTTATCCAGTCGCCTGGGAGTGGCAGCGATCGCTGGTAAAACAGCATCAACAGCACCCCGAGTCCGATGATGTCCTGTTGCTATTGGAACATCCCCCGGTCTACACTCTGGGTCAGGGAGCCGATCCCAAGTTCATAAAATTTAACCCAAATTCTTACAATGTCCCGGTCCACCGAGTTGAACGGGGGGGCGAAGTCACCTATCACTGTCCGGGTCAATTGGTCGGCTACCCCATTCTCAACTTGCGACGCCATCAACAAGATTTACACTGGTATCTGCGACAACTCGAAGAAGTGATTATTCGAGTCTTAGCCGCTTACGGGATTGAAGGCTCGCGCATTGCCGGCTTAACGGGTGTTTGGGTCGCCGAAAAAAAAGTCGCCGCCATCGGGATTAAAGTCAGTCGGTGGATCACCATGCACGGTTTTGCAATTAATGTCTGTCCCGACTTGCGGGGATTTCAACAAATTGTCCCTTGCGGAATCAGCGATCGCGCTGTCGGGAGTTTAATCGAATTTGTGCCAACTGTTAACCTAGAAGGGGTGCGATCGCAGGTAAAAATCGCTTTTGCAGAAGTTTTTGATCTCGAACCCATTAATATCGAGGGTGAACCGAATTACAGCTAAAAACTCGCCCAATTTTCTCCACAATAATTTAAGATCACGACAGTAGCTTTTAATTCTTCTGTCCTATGAACTTCAGAATTCTTGCTACCGTGGTGGTTTTGAGTGCAGTAACTTTCGTTCAACCGAGCCAAGCGGAGAACCTAGAAACAATTCGTCAGCTTTTGTCGAGCAAAGAATGTGCAAACTGTAATCTTGCCGGTGCGGGTTTGGTTTTAGCCGATTTAGCCGGGGCGGATTTACAAGGGGCGAACCTCGCGGGGGCTAATCTCAGTCGTGCGAATTTAACCGGCGCCAATCTCAAAGGGGCGAATTTGAGCGGAGCGAGTTTACATGGTGCCAATTTAACCGGTGCGAATTTGGCCGGTGCCAATCTCAACGGTACCGATTTGCGGGGCGCTTATTTGATGAATGCAGTTCTCACCGAAAGTAATATTAGAAATGCTCAATTGGTGGGTGTTATTGGTATGCCAACCAATAGCGGAAATGCAGAAGATTATTATTATTGGGGAGTGCAAGAAGCCAAAGAAAAAAATTATGTAAATGCCATTGATTTTTATACTCAAGCGATTCGTTTAAAGCCGGATTTAGCCGCAGCTTATTTTGGTCGAAGTATGGCAAGGGCGGATTTGGGAGATTTAGCTGGTGCAATTGAAGATGCTCGCTATGCTCAACAATTGTATGAAACTTTGGGTTCGGAAGAAGGAGAACAAATTTCTACTCAGCTTGTTCAAATTTTAGAATATCAGCAAAATCCTGAGAAACCTAACAATAGTGGTGGATTTTTAGGAACGTTACAACAAGCGGCACCTTTGCTGTTGAGATTGCTGTTTTAGGTCAAAGTATCAATCAATTTATTGTGTGACTGCGGGAGGTAAAATATGAGCGATCAACAGAAATATTTCTGGAATTCGGTGAGCAAAAAAGCATCAGGTTTAGGGAAGTCTATCGGTCATAAAGCCTCGGAAGTTAGTCAAAATATGACTAAAAAAGCCACCGATGCCGCTAAACAAAAAGCCACAGAAATGGGCGAAGCGATTAGTCAAAATGCCTCGGAAGCCGGAAAAAAGGTGATGGAAACGGCTACCAATTCGGTGGACTCTGCGAAAAAACAAACTCAAAATTGGGTCGAGAATATTTATTCTGAATCCGAAGAAAGTCCGGAAGTAACACAATTACATGATTGGAGTTTAGATGAACTCTATCATGTTTTTGTTAGATCTCAAACGGCAAGTTATGGCGGCACTCAAACGGTTACGCTGAAAACCGGTAAAAGCTACAGCGTTAAAATTCCTCCCAACCCAACAGAGGGTTCAAATTTGCGTTTAAAAGGCTGCGGTTTGGGGGGTGAAGATGCTTTTTTGGTGCTGCATACTTTATTGAATCCGCTTTTTAATATTGACCGGAAAATTAATAGTTTAATTGTTCAAGCTCCGGTTTATGACCGGACAAAAGTTAGGTGTTTAGAAGCTTATAACCGTTTGAATGGTGCTTTACCGACTGAAGATTTTGCCGCGTTGAATTTGTTGGATTATTTGGTTTTTTCATCAAAAATTTATTCAGAAATCGGTCAGCGTTATACGATTGCAAGTCAAAATTCTCGGCTATTGGGATTAGAAGATTGTTTGCAAAAATGCTTAAATGCGTCTCACTTGGAGACGGAAGAACAAAAGGGAATTCGTGCGGCTTATCAATATTTGAGAAATGGTGAAGCGGTTCCCGATTTAAAGGTTTTGGATCGGCTGGATGCGATCATTTTGTATTCTAATTTGAAAGCGGAATTAAAAAAGTATTATTTAAGAGCAAGTGCGGCAACGCGAGTGATGACGATTGACTGGATCATGGTGAATGAAATTGATGTCAATCAGCAGATTGTTCAGTCAGATCGACCTCGATTTTTAGCGGTTTATCTGCAATTGAGAGAAGGTCAAGAAATTGTGGATTTGAGAACGTTAGAGGCGTTTGATGCTTGGGTCGAAAAAGCGAATTTACCTCTGATTTGCTCCTTAACTTATAAATTGGTACGTCAGCGAGAATTTGAACTGAATGATGAGTTTGAGTTGGATGATTTTAGCGAATCGTTTCAGGCAATAGAGCGGGTGAGCCAAGGGATAAAAGCTTCTGAACATTATCGGAGTTCTAACGATAATTATACGGTCAATGTGATGGAGATTAAGCCGGGAATGTTGATAGAAACGGCTTATAATTCGGTGTCTAGAGGCGGTTTGGGATTGTTAAGCGGAATGCCGATGATTAAGAACTCAAAAACTTTTATCGAAACAGTGGCTAGAATTGCGATCGCTTGTGCGAGTGAAATGACCAGTTCAGAAAAAATTAAACTCGGTATTTCCGCAGTTGCAGAAAAAGGAACAACTAACACGACAGCCGGCGGAAATTGGCAAGCGGTAAGCCAATTAGGAAGACAAGAACAAAGCCTGAGTCAGTTGTCGGGTTTGGATGCTTATCGAGCGATATTGATGGAAATAGAGGGGGTAATGGATTTAAGTGAAGACAGCGATCGGCAATCTTTTAATCCTAAATTAAATGTTTGGAAGTTGTTGCGCGGAAATGGCGATCGCCAGCGGACCCTGGAGCAATTAGAAGGCCAGTTGTACAGTTGAATGGCTCAACCTTCGACTCTGACTGCTTTTGGGAGTCGCCTAAAAATTTTTGTCTGAGATCTAGACACGCTCAAAATTATTTGCTATGATACGAAGATGTCACACCTGGAGAGGTGGCTGAGTGGTCGAAAGCGGCAGATTGCTAATCTGTTGATAGGTTCGTAAGGCCTATCCGAGGGTTCGAATCCCTCCCTCTCCGTTCCCAAAGCGGTTTATAGCTTTTACTCGTTTTCAGATTCGATCAAATTGATCGCGTTTAACTCGTTGGAAGTGAGAAGTTGATGATCTGAGAAAATCTTATTGCGAATTTCTCTCAAACTGTAACTTCTGAACACCACAAAAGGAAATTCTCCATACTGATTACCAATGGGTAAAATATTATCTGCGGGATAAAGTAAGCGAATATAGACAGCGAGTAAGTCTCGAAAAGTATCCTCGTCGGTGTCTTCGGGAGTTTTTTCAAAATAGTTTTTCAAGGCTTCTTTACAGACAAAAATAAACAAAGGAACCGCATAATATTGATCGCAACGTTGACTATTTTGTTCAAACCATTGAGTTTGTTGGGATTGATCTTTAAGCTGACGAATCAACTCAATGGCTGATTTTGTAGCTGAAGATAGACTTTCGGGATAAATTTCGCGGTTATATAAAATAGTATACAGCTTCTTTAACAAATCGGTCATCGCTTGAGATTTGAGTAAATTTTCTAAATCAAACTCATAGTTTTCTTGTACTTGTTTTGAAGCCAAAGGTACAACTAATAAACTCCCGCTAATCTGTCCGGGTTCCAAGAAACGCCAAGTTAATAATTCATGTAATCCCCGACTCATTAAGCGAATAAAGTCATCGGGAAAACATTCACGAATCGCCAAATAAGAATCAGTTTCCTGGGGTTTTGAGGGAGAGAAATCGTTGAGAACAATTCTGACATTACCTAATAAATTTTCCAGAGTTGTAGACACCTCCAGTAATAACTTATCGCTGCGGCGTCGGTGATGTTCTTTGCGAAGTTCTCGAATAAAAGAAGCCATTCGACCCGAGAAAGTGTCACCCGCAGCATACACGGATTTTCCCCCAATAGGAATCATCATAAAATCATCTTGACCAATTTTACCCGCTCCTTTAATTCGAGTCATTATAGCAGTTTTTAAAATCATCAAGAGATTTACCAAATTTAAAACACTTTCTTTTAAACTCAATTCCCGGTTATTTTTGTCCGGGATATCGCCGTAGTAAATGGCTTGTTCAAAACCATAAAAAATTAAATTTTTCTCGGCGTTATCGAAAGTCTGAGTTGTACCATTTTCAACATAATATCCTCGACCTCGATAGATGACTTGAATAATTTCCATGAGGTTTTGTTCGATTTCAAAGCGGGGGATATCTATTAAAATATGTTGGGTTTTGGGAAAAGATAAACCCCGACTCGCGGAAGCGGTCATAAAAATAACTTTGACCCGCTCTTTTGACTGTTGTATTTGTGGTTTTTCGGATTCGGAAATATTGGCGTGAATTTCGATATAATCTGTAAACGCTTCAAACCGTTCTAAATGGTGTTCTAAAAACTCAATCAGCAGTTTTAACCGTTGTTTGTCTTGAATATAAACAATAATTTGTGTTGTCTTTGCTTGTGATAATAACTCTAAAATATCAAGACCGATTTGATTTTGAACGGGATTTAACAACTGGTGTTGGTTTTCTCGCAAAAGGTTAGGGTTAAACTGGGTCGAGTGAATTAACAGTTTGTAGGTAATATTTAAACAGCTTGCGGGATAAGAATTGGCATTAATTAGAATTGCAGATTTATTATTAAAAATAAAATCTTGTTTTGATAAAGGAGTTGCGGAAGTGGTTGAACGTCTAAAAAATATTTTATCCGGTTGAACCTTGGAATTTGAAAGATGTTGATTAATTACATCTTTGTCAACAATAGAAGCGTCAGCAACAATAATTTTAGTATTGAAACCGTGTTGGGGTTCGGTTAGCTGATACTCATTCACTAAGCTACTAATTCGACTGAGAAATTCTGCGCCGCTATCATCGCCGGTAATTTCATCAATCATTATAAATAAGTGTTTAATCCGACGGGAAAGTTCTCGCATCTTCGAGGGGATAACTTGTCTTTCTCTAAGATTGTAGACACCTTTAAAAATATTGGCAAAATGACGTAAAGTATCTGTATTGTTGTCTGTTTTCTTTAAAGATTGAATCGAAACCGTTGCGACAATGGCGTTGGATAAGTTATAATTAATAATCGTATATAAACCTTCGCAAAGACTATATAAAACACCCCGACTTTTTTGACCGACATCTTGAATTACATCTTCGGTAATTCGTTGTAAACGCCGAGAAGAATGTTGAGACTGTGGGGGTTCGGTGTTTTGAGCGTCAACAAACTGAACCGCATTTTCTTGAAAATTTCCTTGATAATGATTAGAACAATATTGAACCGTACATCGACCCCCATTTTCTTCAATTAAGTTAGAATTGGTATTAATGCAAAGTAAGCGATCATCACATAACAATTTATCATTTTTAAACTTTTCAATAATATCAATATTCACCTGTTTTCGGGGACTAATATAGAAAAATAAAAAGCCTTCTTCTAGATGCTGTTTGAGAAAGTCTACCAGAGCGGTTGTTTTTCCAATTCCGGGATTTCCGGTTAAAAATAGATAAGTTCCCGAACCCGTTAAAGCTTGTTGAATTAAGCGAGAATGAGCTTGACGAAGGTTCATTATTCCCGTTAATCCTAACGAGTTCATTAGTTCGGGAGGAACCTCCGCAATGATATTAAAAAAGTCATCAATTTTTTCATGGTGAGTTACCCAGTTACTTTCATCGGGAACAACCTTTAATAAAGATTTAATAAACTTTTTACCGTTAACAAAACTGCTCGCTGTTTTGCGTTGAATCACGTCCAGAACTTTACGACGAGCTTCGGTAATTTCGAGATCGCTAGAGTGTTCTTGATAAATCTCAGCACAAGTTTTTAGAAAACCCAAGTTATCGGGTTGAACAGACATCGCACTGACTCCCCGATCCGTATAACCAAACACGTTAAACATCAGAGAATAGGACTCATTTAATAGCTGATTTTCTTTTAAAAATTCAGAGAAACTGTATGCGTAACTCGCAGCTTGAATAAGTTTAGAACTTTCTTTATCGTTTCGCTTGAAAGCGGTAAAATAGTCCTTGAGTTGAGGAGAAAATTTAACCCCCAGTTCCTCACAATTATCTCCCGTATCAATACTGAGTCCCGAAAAGACACTTTTGGAACGCAAATAAGCAATTTCACTCTTTAACAAACTTGTCTGAACTTCAATTAAATCTAAATTTTTAATATCTTCAGCAGACCGAACCGAAAAAACAGAAAGATCAACGCAGAGGATACGGTAACGCTTGCGATACTTCAACAGCATCAAAGTATCCGCTCTTAAAAATTCTCCCCGTTCCTGATAACGACTGAAATTCAGTTTTTGATTGGGATTTTGATGATTAAATTGAGATAAAAGCTCAAGATATGTTTTTTGTTCTCCTTTGGGATTGGTACCCAAGCTGTTGTTATCGGAAAAATTACACTGATAGTAAAGAATTTCCACTTTAGACAGCTTCCATTCCGTTGACTCCAGATATTCCCGAAAAAAGTTAAACCCCGAAAAAAAGCCTTTTTGTATAAAAAATGCTGTCCATTTGGCGATAATTTCCGTATCTTGGGAATTGATAATATTCGCTTTGGTTTCAATGGCTTTGCAAAGTTTAGGAAAACGCAAAGACTGAAGATCACTTTGATACAAATCCCCAAAGTTATGAGCGATATTATGTTGTTGAATATAGGCTAAAATTCCGATATTAAAACCCATCTCAAATAAATAGCCTAAATCTTCTGCAATCATGGTTGATAACCTCCTGTTTATACGTTTAATGCGCGTCTAACTTCCGTGAGAAATGCTAACAAATTGAACCGTGTTTTTTTGCTGGTCTGGGTAAAAATTGATAAAGCACCAACGGAATCATCACCAATAATATTTTCATAGGGATCAAGCTTCAAACTGATGTTCTTTGTGCTTTGTTCATAACGGGAAAAATGAAGCAGGGTTAAAAACTGCAAAATCTCATTTTTGAGCGGATTATTATTTTGATCGGAGGTTTCATCGTAAATCAAACCGAGACGAATATCTTGATCGTCTAGAATTCCCTCATTGTAAATATTGAGCAAGGTAGAATAAGAAATCACACCATTATAAAACCGTTCATCTTTACCGACTTTTTTACCGTTAAACAGATTGAAGAAAACCACCGTTTTTTTGCTCGGATCTTCAACTAACTTGGTGAGTTCTGTCGTATCTTGGATATACAGTGAAGTTTCTTTTCCTTGCAAGTTCACCACATAATACTTGTCAAAAAATATTGGGTAAATTTTCAAATCTGTTTTATTTCCTTTCAAGGATTTGATCACGTTACTCGACATGAAAAATAGGGAGTCATTTTCTAAACTTTGAGTTAGGTTTAAGGTACTGGTGTAGGGAGTTTTCGCAATATACATAAAGTGTCGATATCCCTCAATATACAGTTTGCTGACTTGATCGATAACAACTTGGGGGGATTGAAACATCTGTTGATGTTCGTAGTTTCCCGAAAATGTGTTGTGAGTTTCTAAGTGAACTTTACCATTTTCTAGACGTTGAACGGTAATCACTTCACCGAGTAAATTAGAGATTTTTTGATCGCTGCGAAAACTGGCGTCGCTTTCCCGACTCGAAACAATGATAATTGCGAGTTTATCAATTGCATAAATACTCGGTGTTTTTAACGCAGTGTTCCCCGTCTCAAACTGAAAATTTTTTGGAATCACTGAATAGAGAGAACTCAAAGCATTCTTAACTCTATAACTTTCAGATGTGAGATTGGTGATTTTAATTCCCTGGGAGTTTGAGAGATGATTCTCACTGAGTAAATGAGCGATAACTTTGGATAAAGATCTCAAAAATTCTTCGTCAAGACAAGAATTAGAGTAATTTTTTAGGTGAAGTCGCAAAATCGGAAGAAACAGGCGTTCTGAAGTTGCTTTGAGTATCGTTTTCAGAGCGATATAGGTGAGTAAAGAAAATGCAACTCGATAGAAAAAAGCTTCGGGAGAATCGGGATTTTTGAAAATATTATTTTGGAGGTTTTCGTGATTGTACGTCAGGAAAATTATGTTTCGTTTCTTGATAAACTCCTCATAAGTCTTTTTGGCGTTATCATTATTTAACGAAGCGATAACAATGGGTAAAGTTTTGAGGTTGGAAATGTCATACTCCATGCTAAAAGATTGACGCTCTTCAGTGGGATAATAGCGAATATCTTCAAAGGATATTTTTACAGGTAAAGTACAGAGATAGTTACTATCAACATGGGGTTCTTGAATGGTAATGTATTTTAACGCTTTTCTTCCCCTATCGCTAAAAACTGAGTCAAAAAAGCTGTGATTTTTGAAAATTGTTTCACTATCTAACGCCAGCAAACCCCTTTTTACTCCGATTTGCAGTTGATAGTCTTGTTTGTTTAAAATCTTTTTTTGTTTTAAAAAGTTTTGCAGGAGTAGTTTTAACCGTTCAACTTTATTCTCGACTTTCAAAGATTCTAGTTTGGTTTTGATTGATTTCAGCGTTTGCTTTTTTTTCAGGGAATCAGACCCTTGAAAAATCGGCATAAAATAGGTTTCAAACAGTGAGATAGGATTGTATTCTAATTCAGTATATGGATTAGAATTCTTGCCATTTTCTTCTGGTTTAGACGCAAACATAAAACAATAAAGAAAGGCAATTTTTAAAACTTTTTCTTTAAAATAATTCCCCCGCAACGGATCGGCTATTCCTTGTTTATGTTCCTCGCTATCGGGATCGAGCAAGTTCAGATAATAGTCTAAAACCGGAAGTTTTTGTTCTCCGTAAGCTTGAACTGTTCCCCCAAATTTTAACTTTAAACCCCAAATAAATTGACGTTCTCCACTGTTAAGATCGGTGGTTTCTCCCAAGTTCCCTTCTATTATCGGAATTATCGGTAAAATATCTAAAGCTTCCGCTCGTGCAAATAAATCTTGATAATTTACCGCTATACCTTGATAGTTAACTTGATAATACCCATAATCTTTTTCTGGATCATTCAGAAAATCTTCCATCAAGCGTAACCGTCGAATTAAATCATCGAGTAAGTAAACCGAGTTATTTTGATTCGGGTTTAGATGGCTGCGAATAAACTCTAGATATTTTATTTTTGCTTCTCGCTTCAGTTTCCCGACTGCTTCTGTATCCATCACTTGTCTGAGGTTATGAAAGTCGGATTTTTGGTCTTTTATCTGATCTTCTAGAATTTCGTTCAACTCCTCTAAATCATCTTCATCCGCGTCTGAAAATTGAGAATTAATATGGTTTTCTAGACTTTTTTGTAATTGAGGTGAAAATTTTTCAATCTCTTGAACTGTGAGGGTTAATTTATGACATTTCAGCAAAGAATCGCTACCATTGCGATGACGTTGCAAACTTAATCGTTCTTTTTGTAAACCGTCACGGGAAGTAAAAGGATAGGTAAAACCGACTGTTTCTCTTTGTTTAAATGTGGATAAATTGCGGATTAATTTGGTAATTGCTGCTTCTACGGTTTGATGTTCTCCGACAGCAATTTTTAACCATTCTTCCAAACGTTCGGCGATCTGACGAATTTGTTGTGCAAATTGCTCGGTTGAGTTAAAATTAATACTGGCGGCTCGCACTCCCGAAGTTGATGTTAGTGGACTTGAAAGCTTTTTAGAGGTAGCCACTTCGTAAGCAATTTGATCGAGATCAATTCGCAAGCGATCGCCTGTTTGTGAGAATTGAAACGGATTATTTGTTTGTAATTGCTTCAGAATGTTTTTTAAGATGCTTTCATAGTCAAGCGGAGACAGTTGATTTTGATTTTCTTCGATAATATTTGCCACGATTTTTTCTCACAACTAAATTTATCCATAGAGACGCTTAGGAGTTGCAGAAAAGTAACTCCAAATCAAGCGTTTTTTGGGTTGTTGTGAAGCTCTGAAATTAATGTAGCATAATTAGAGGTTAACAAGCAAGTTAATTGGTGCTTGCTATTTTGACTAATATTTTTATATAATCTGTTAATTAGGGAGGGTAATCTTATCAAAAAAAGTTGAAATATTTAGAGAAAACTTCCAGTCAAATTTAACTAAATTATGAATTATAATTTGGAATTCATAATTCATAATTCATAATTTAGTGTTGTGCTATTTTCGACTACAATGAACTGGAATCCAAACTCTTGGCTTCATCCTCAGTTTTGGGCAAATGCAAGCCGCATTCTTGTTTTAAACCTCGGAAACGGGTATCGCGTTCGTTCGTATCGCTTGCGGTTATAGGACGGCTAGAATGCCAGTCTCCAACGGTAGCATAACCGAGATCAAAGTAAGGATGATAGGGTAAATCATGGGCTTCAAGATATTTGTAGACATCCTTAGAACTCCAAGATAAAATGGGGTAAATCTTGTAGCGATTAGACTGCATTTCAACTCGACGTAGAGTTTTGCGGTGTTCGGTTTGGTTGGATCGCAGTCCCGCTAACCAAGCGGTTGCATTAAGTTCTTGCAAAGCCCGTTGCATGGGTTCAACTTTGCGGATATAATCGTAACGGTTGAAGGCTTCGATGTCTTCTTTTTCCCAAAGGCGACCGTACAAAGCCTCCATTCTCGCCGGAGTGATGGCAGACTGATAAACTTGCAGATTAAGATTTAAGCGTTGGGTTAACTCTTCGGCAAAAATATAAGTCTCCGCAGGTAAATAGCCCGTATCGATCCAAATAACCGGAATATCCGGTACAATCTGAGTCACCAGGTGCAGCATCACGGCGGACTGAATTCCAAAACTGGTACTCATTACCAAACCGTCTCCGAAGGTATCCGCCCCCCACTGTACGATTTGATTGGCCTCTGCTTCCCCCAGTTGTTGGTTGACGGTATCAAGGTTAATATTTGGGGTGGGTGAGAGGGCAATTCCTTCTCCGTTCGCCGTCGAGGGAAGTGAAGATGTGGCTTTTCTGTTAATCTGGGTATCAACTAGATTCAGGTGTGGCATTGTTCTCCTGGTTCGCTTCGCTCTAGATCTTATCTGAAATTTTATGGACTTCTGGATCATCTGTGATTACAGAATTAGCCAAATGAGATTATGAGTCCGTTCACTTCACGGCATTGCAACTTCGGAGAATTGCAACTTTTCTCCATCAGGCCCGAACAATTTCAGATACTTGTACAAGGATATCGATATACTTTATAATTTTACAGCAAATATTACAGTCTTTTTCAAGAGAGTTTTCAACACTTGATTGGGGGAATTCAACCCCAGATCCCAGAAGATTATAATTCTCAAGAGTTAATCAGCCATTGTCCGGTGAACCGCACTGACCCAGACAAATAGAGGTCAAATCAGCTTCACTTCTAGAAGAGATTCGACAATCCCTTAAAAATCGGAAGTTCAAGACTATAGCCTTGTAGGGAAATCCGACTCTTAAGACTTTTTAGAGATTTAAAAACGGCAATCGTAAAAATTTTTGATTGGGGGAATCAGCGCTGTTTTTATTACAGCAAAATTCAGTCAAAATTTCAAGTTCATTCCGAACAAAATTAGATTTTGTTCGGGATGTCATGTTGAGCGTACATTTTTAAATATTTAAGAATTTCATAGAGGTGGGGAGTCACCGAGTCACCGAGTCACCGAGTCAGTGAACAGTGACCAGTGAACAAGTACCGTGCAGTTATAAGTTATCAGTTATAAGTTATCAGTACCATGCTAGTGATAACTGATAACTGGTAACTGTAAACTGTAAACTGCCTATAGCAAGATTGCCTATAGCAAGATTGCCCTTCGGGTTCAGCAGTTGCTACGATCGCAAACTTTGCTCTCGACGGAAACCGCGCTCGCCGCAAGGAAAGCGCTCCTTGATGGAAACCACCAAGACCGCACTGCTTCACCTGTAGCAAGATTGCCTGTTGGCTTCTGACTTGGTGACTCGGTGACGACTGACCAAATCGACTTCTGACTGACGAATAGGTAGTAGACTGCTACTATATGAAGATTGAAGATCATCAATCACGATCACTCACGCTGACATTAACAGGAGATGGGATTGAACTCAACCGTAGTAATGACCGTTGTTTTACTCGTGCTTATGTTCGGAGCCGGGTTTTTCAGTTCCGCTTGGGGGTATAAACTGGGTCGGGAAGCTTTAAAAGAGATTACTCAACCTGATGTGCGTCCGAGCAACCTCACGGGTAAAACCGAAGACTCCGAACCCAAAACTGATGGCGTGAAAATGCTCAAAGAAGGTGATATTCTCGCCAACGTGAAGAAGCGGATGGAAGGGAAAGATGAGGAGACCACCGCTTCTGCTCCAGCAACTCCTCAAGGTGAACAAAAAGCCGAACAAAAACCCGAACAAAAACCCGAACAAAAAGCCGAACAAAAACCGGAAGAAAAACCCCAACAGCAAGCGGCTACATCAACTTTTCCGATTGTGAGTCGGGATGGGGGAGTAACTTTAGAAGTGACTTCAGCCAGTCAAACCGGAAGTTCGCTGCTGTTGAAAGTTCAGCTTAAAAATGAAAGCGATACTTCGATTAGATTTCTCTATAGTTTCTTGAATGTCACCGATGATAAAGGTCGTGCTTTAAGTGCGAGTGTTGATGAGTTACCCGGACAATTACCTCCCGATAGCCAAACCTATCTGGGAACGGTGAGCATTCCGACGGCATTGTTAGATAATGCCAATGAATTAGCGATTAGTTTAACCGATTATCCGGATCAAAAACTAAAGCTCCAAATGTCTGGAATTCCCATTGTTAGATAAATCAGTTTTAATGTTTTTTCGACTTATTTTGGTAGAACTCATGTGGGTGACTTTTCTACAATGACACTGACTACGCAGGATTTGCTCGTGCGATTGTTGTCGTTGCTTTTACTGATTGCAATCAACGCTTTTTTTGTCACTGCTGAGTTCTCAATGGTTTCCGTCCGACGATCGCGAATTAGTCAGCTTGTTGATGAAGGAGATGGCCCGGCTCGGTCGGTGCAACGGCTTCAGCGACGCATTGATCTGTTGCTTTCGACCACTCAGTTTGGGATTACTCTATCCAGTTTAGCCTTGGGTTGGATTGGAGAGGGAACTTTAGCCGTAGCCATTCGAGCCTTAATCCAATCCCTTCCCATTCCTTCAGTTTTTCAAGATTTTATTGCTCATTCCTTGGCGATTCCAATTTTGACTTTTATGTTAATCGCCTATCTACAAATCGTCTTGGGTGAGCTATGTCCGAAGTCTTTAGCTTTGCTGTATCCCGAGCAACTTTCCCGTTTATTAGCGCCTCCCAGTTTGGCGATCGCTCGTTTTTTTAATCCGTTTGTTTGGGGGTTAAATCAATCAACCCGATGGCTGTTAAAACTCGGCGGAATTGAATATACAGGACAACCTTACACCCGAGTCACCCCGGAAGAATTACAACTGATTATTACCACCTCTAGCGAGTCTATGGGGTTGGAAGCCGAAGAACGAGAACTCCTCAATAATGTATTTGAATTTGGGGATTTTTTAGCCGAAGAAGTAATGATTCCCCGCACAAATATTGTGGCGATTTCTAGCACGGCTACTTTTCAAGACTTACTGAATGAAATGACGATTTCGGGTCATTCTCGTTATCCGATAATGCGAGAATCTTTAGATGATATTTTGGGAATTATTGACTTTAGAGATTTAGCCAAACCCCTGGCTGAAGGACGGCTTTCACCAGAAACTTCTCTAGAAACTTGGATTCGTCCGGCTCGATTTGTCTCAGAACAAATGCTGCTGAGTGAATTATTACCCTTAATGCAGCGATCGCATTTAGAAATGGTAATTATCGTTGATGAATTTGGCGGAACGGCTGGATTAGTAACCATTAATGATTTGATTGCTGAAATTATTGGAGATAGTTCAGAACCGACAGAAACCGAAGAAATTACCCTACAATATATTGATGATCAAACCTTTTTAGTTCAAGCTCAACTCGATATTGAGGAAGTTAACGAACGGGTTGACTTGGATCTTCCCATTACTGAAGAATATCAAACTTTGGCTGGTTTTCTGATTTATCAACTGCAAAAAATTCCAACGGTGGGCGAAACTTTGCGTTATCAAAATCTGGAATTTACCGTCATTTCAGCAGAAGGTCCGCGCATTGAGCAAATTCAAATTCATCAGTTAGAACCCGAATCGGAAACTGAATATATCGATCTGATGAATGAACAAATAGAATCGGCTGAAGTTTCGGCAGATCAAGAGGTGTTAAACCCCAATGAGAATTTAACTTCAGAACCCCAGATTTCCGAGGAAAATCAAGCAGAAATTCAAGCAGAACGAAGGGAGGTCAATGAAGAAATTAGTCGAGAGGAACATCTGAGAAGGGAAGCCGAAAACCCGGATTTCAATCCAGAAATTTACGAAGAAACTATAGATAAAGATGGAAGTTATAGGCTTGATGAAGAACAAGAAAGCTGAATATTAATCCCAAAGCTTTTTTGTCCGATATCCTTAATTTTATCAGGAATTTGACTCGACTTCCTCACTTCCCGGTCCTTATTTATCTTCCATTCCTAAAGCATGACAAGCCGCTCGAATTAAGTGATGATAGAAGGGTTGAGAAATATCGACAATTTTAGCTTCCTGTCGATTTTTCCCCAGTAAACCCGTTTGCTGTCCTTCCTCGATCGCGAGAACTTTTCCTTCGCTATTGCGGATTCTCAATTCTGTCAGCGAACCGCGATCGCAAAGGGTACAAATATATTTGCGATCTTTGTAATAAAACTCCGCTAAATTCTTGGTTTTGGAAGTAAAAACTGGAGAAATCTTCGGAAGTCGTACCCCGACAATTTCTAATTCGAGAGAGGTTTGACCTTGCCAATCATTGGTTCTCAGTTGATAGGCGATATCTAATTGACTCGGTAGGGGAAAATAATCTCCCCAACGCCATGCAATTGCATCTATATTTGGCAAAGCGGTAATTCTCTGTTCTGATAGATTATCTTGAGAAAGGGTTAATTTAATATGACCATTTCCCACTGTTTTTTGTTTGACAATTCTCACGTTAGGCGTCCAAAAAATCGGGGGATCGTTTTCAATTCCGCAGGGATGAAGCCGATCAATTTGATGGTATAAATCAAAATTAATTTGCTTGAGATTCGCTTGTACGTCAACTTTAACGAGCGGTTTTAAATGTTCGATTTCCAAACATTGATGGGCAAACTCACTCAAACGCTGACGAAATTTATCTAAGTTTTCTGCGGCAAAAGAAAACCCACCTGCGGCTTTATGTCCGCCAAATTTACCGAGTAAATCTGCACAAAATTGTAAGGCGTCAAACACATGAAATTCGGGAATTCCTCGGGCCGATCCCCGAATTGTTTGAGCGGGTTTTTCTGATGAATTTTCTTCTAAATTTTCTTCGCCTTCGGTTTCCGTTTCATAGCTACCAATAAACACCGGCACCCCATAGCGATCAACCAACCGAGACGCAACAATTCCAATGACGCCGTGATGCCATCCCGGTTGTACAATGACTAAAACTCGCTCTTTTTTGAGGTCAATATTACTATTTTCGCACCAGGCGATCGCTTCCTGTTCAATTTCCTCACAAAGTTGTTGACGCTGTTGATTAATTTGTTCGCATTGCATCGCCCTTTCTAGGGCAATTCCCATATTTTCGGTTGTCAGTAATTCGATCACAATTTGCGGGTCGGAAATCCGTCCAACGGCGTTAATTCTCGGCCCCAACCGAAAGCCAATATCTTCGGGTTTTATCTCTTTTTTTGTGGTATTATTATTGTACTGTAAATTATCGGTATTTTCCATTAAAACTCGACTAGAACCGCTCAATCCTGCCACTTCAATTAACGCCTGAACGCCCTTAATTTCCGAGTAGAGTAACCGTTTTAATCCCCGTTTCACCCACCGACGATTCACACCCGTTAAAGCGGCTAAATCGGCTATCGTTCCCAAGGTAAACAGTTCCAACAACGGATTAACCAAACCTTGAACTTTTCCCATTTTTTGAGCGAGGGAAATCGCCAACACATAAGCCACGCCCACACCCGCTAAACCCCGATAGGGAGAGGTTTCTTTAATCAGTTTCGGGTTTAAAATCGCGTGGGCGGGAGGAAGTTTGGGGGGGAGATCGTGATGATCGGTAATAATCACAGTTAAGCCCAATTCTCGGGCTTTGGCAATCGGTTCGTAAGCGGAAATACCATTATCTACCGTTAAAACCAAGCCAATTCCTTCTTGATGAAATTCTTCAATAATCCGATTATTAATTCCATAACCTTCTTTCATCCGGCTAGGAATTGCATAAGTCACATCCCCACCCAACGCAGAAAGCGCCCGCATTAATAAAGCGGTACTCGTCATTCCATCGGCGTCATAATCCCCACAAATGGCGATTTTTTGGTGTTGAATAATCGCATCGTGTAAAAATTCTACACTCTTTTCCAAGTCGGGAAGTTCGTTAATGGGTGCGGGTAAAGCTTCAGACTCAGGATCTAAAAAAATAGCCGCAACTTCAACGCTATCAAACCCTCGATTAATCAAAACTTGTGCTAACAACGGAGAAAGTTCCGTCGCAGCGGCTAATTGTTGGGCTTTTTCGGGTTGGGGTGGGAAAAGGTGCCATCGTTGGTTGGGTAACTTCGATGAAGATGCAGATGGAAAAGAGGAGGAGTCTAACACGGTAGCGTTCAACTTTGACAAACTTCGTCTATTTTACACCATCAATTGCCGAAAATCTCGCGATTATTTATGATTAATTCCAAAACCGATCAACCCATCAACTTTTACTGTTGTTTTTTGTGAAAAAGATGGGATAAAAAAGCATTGAAGATCTCCCTGTGGATACCGAACAAAAACGGGTTTAACCTTTTCATCTGAAGTCTACCTTCAGACAGATGTCTTTAGAGAATTAAAAGCTGTAAACCTAGATCAATTAACTCACCCAGATTATATTTTTTATGAAACCATCCTCTCTTCAAAATTTACTGAATAGATTTGGTCATTATAACCCTGTTCGATTACTTTTGTTTGGCTATGGATTGTATATCTTGATTGCATGGCTACTTCTTTGTTTGCCAATTAGTTGGGAAGCCGAAGCCATTTCTCCCCTTGATAATTTATTTATCGCCACCTCAGCCGTTAGTACAACTGGGTTAGTTACTGTTAACACTCCCGAAGCTTATAGCTTTTTTGGGGAGTTGGTAATTATGTTAGCCTTTCAGGTGGGTGGGTTGGGTTACATGACGTTGGGTTCGTTTGTATTAATTGCCAGTAAAAACTCGTTATCCTATCTGCGTCAGCGAGTTGGAAATACCGTTTTTTCATTACCCCAAGGATTTCACCTCAAAGAATTTATTCAGCATACCGTCATCTTTACTGTATTAGTAGAAATTGCCGGAATTATTTCCCTCTATATTTTCTTTAAATTAGCCAATGTCGATAATTCATTCTGGGCGGCAACGTTTCACTCAATCTCAGCTTTTTGTACCGCAGGATTTAGTATTTTTCCCAATAGCTTAGAAGACTTTCGCGATAACTTAGGCATCAATTTAGTGATTAGCATTCTCAGTATTTTTGGGGCGATTGGTTTCTTAGTCGCCTCGGATATTTGGCAAGCTTTAACAAAACGAAATCGCCGCACAACCCTAACAACTCGGATTATTTTATCCGTTACCGCCTGGTTTTTGGGAACGGGTTTTATACTGCTTTTTTTCTTTGATGAATCCCTGCAAACTTTACCCTTAGGAGAACATTTACTCGCCGCTTGGTTTCAAGCCATGACTTCTTTAACAACCGTAGGATTCAATACTCATCCCATAGGTACCCTGACTGCAATTGGAGTTTTCTTAACCCTAATTTTAATGATTGTAGGAGCGTCCCCTTCGGGAACCGGAGGCGGTTTAAAATCAACATCAGTATTTGCAGCTTTAGCGGTGATGTGGAGTTCATTGCGGGGTCACAATTCTATTAGTGTTTTTGGTAGACAAATTCCCCAAGAAAGATTATTTACCGCCTTTTCCGCCTGGGTCTTTTATATTATTGCCTTTTTGTGCGGGTCAAGCTTGTTGTTAATCTTTCAAAATCAAGCCTTTGAAGACGTTATCTTTGAAGCCGCATCCGCTTTAGGAACAGTAGGTTTATCCCGAGGAATTAGTGCAGATTTAACCGCATGGGGAAAAATCGCTGTGATTATTTTAATGTACATTGGTAGAGTAGGGCCGTTATCTTTTGGGATTGCACTATTTTATCAAAAGTCAACCGTAGCCGTCACCCAAGGAGAAGAAGATTTAGCCCTTTAAACTCAATACTAAAGTTTCTCTATTTGAGTACAACTGTTCTGAAAATGTTGTACTCAATTTCTCTAAAAACATTCAACATAATCACAAACCGTTGTGGGTTCGGGGATGGGTAAACCTTCGATTTTTAATCCTTCTAAATGAAACTCAATCGCTTCTTCAATTTGCTGTTTTGTTTCGGAAATCGTTTTTCCGGTAGCCACACATCCGGGTATATCGGGAACATAAGCCGAATAATTATCCTTCGCTTTTTCAATCACAATTGCATAGCGCATTTTGGTATCCTTTTTTTATCTTACATTATAAGTTTAGCCTGTTTAAGAATGCTGTTTAACGTGCCGGGAGCCAAATCATCAGAAAATTTACCCGGAACTGTTACTAGACCCGATTTAGTTGGATGCTTGTACTGACGGTGACTTCCTTTAGTTCTAGCAAGATACCAACCATCTTCTTCTATGAGTTTAATCACCTCACGAACTTTCATTATTTGTTAATTTAAAAAATCTTCACGCATTATAGCAAAGTGGGCGTTAACCGAACATAACGCACCACCAACAATTCAACCGGAAAAATAAAAACTAGCTGAGTCCAGCTAGTCGCCAATGTTTCTCTAACGGAGAATAAACAAACCCAACATTAACCAAAATCAAACCATCTTTTTTCTCGGGTTGGTAGACACGCCATGTCCCGGTTGGAACTTTACGCTGATAAGATTGATTTTGGCGTATTTTCTGGTAGATAGTCGTTTCCGAACATTCGACTAACTCGGCTGCACGTTTAACACTACAATCAGCTTCCACTAACACTTCTACAGGTTGATTGAACAAAATTAGCTGATTGGTGTTATGATCTTTATGCACAACAAACTCCCTTGGTCTGTACAGACCACTAAATGAATGAGTCAACTGGCGGCAACCAGTAACTCGTTTAAAATTTAAAGCGATTGAGAGCCTCTCTAGTTCCAGCTAGGGAGGTTCAATTGCTTCTATGGTAAGGATAGAGCAGAATTTTAGCAATGTCAACCAAAAACAACGTACTTTTAAAAATATACGATAATATTGGTGTATATACACTCAATCACTGACATGAACGCACCTTTACTCTCGCGGTATACCCCTAGACTGATGGAACCCAACGTGTTAGAGGAGATTTTTGTGCAGCGTCACTCGCAAGTCGAGGAACTGATAGAAAGCATCCGCAGCAGCGTTGTCAGTCGTGAAAAACAGCACATTTTGTTGACGGGTTCGCGTGGTATCGGGAAAACTCATCTCGTCTCGCTCATTTATCACCGTATTCGAGAGAGAGAGGAACTTCAGAAACAACTATTTATTGCATGGTTGAGTGAGGAAGAATGGAGTATTACTTCTTTTCTGGACTTTTTGATCTGTATCTTTAATACCTTGCAAGTTGAGTCCACCAAAACAGATCAACCTTGTCCCCCGTCGATAGAGTCACTTTATGAAATGTCTGTCGATGCGATGGAGAAAGAAGCTTCAGTTATTCTCAAAGAATTTATTAGCGAGCGCACTTTACTATTAATAGTAGAAAACTTGGATGAAGTGTTAAACGGGTTGGACAGTGAGGGACAAAAACAACTGCGTGGCTTTATTGAAGAAAATTCTTGTGTGATGTTAGCCACAGCATCAAGTTTACCCAATGCGGTTAAACGCAAGAGTTCAACATTTTATCAGTTTTTTAACCACAAAGAGTTAGAAGAATTAAAGTTGGAAGATGCGAGAGACTTACTCGCCAACATTGCCAAGCTTAAGGGAAATAAAGAATTAGAGGATTTTATTAAAACGCCAACTGGATTTAATCGTATTAAAGCTGTTTATCATCTGGCTGGTGGAAATCATCGCCTGTATGTTATTTTTTCAGAATTTTTAACTCATCGAAATTCTCTCGACCAGTTGGTTGAAGCTTTTATGCGAACTTTAGATGATCTCACGCCTTATTATCAAGATAGAATGAGATCTATTTCACCTCAACAACGAAAAATTATTGAGTTTTTGTGTAAGACTCGCACTGCTGTTCCCGTTAAAGAAATTGCTCAACGCTGCTTTATGAGTCATCAAACTGCATCAAGTCAGCTTAAAAAACTTTCAGAAATGGGTTATGTTCGTTCAGAAATGTCTGGACGTGAATCCTACTATGAAGTTAAAGAGACAATGATGCGTTTTTGCTTAGAAGCTAAGAAACAGCAAGGCGAACCGATTAAGTTATTTGTAGACTTTTTAAGGATTTGGTTCACTCAACAAGAATTACAACAGCGATTAGAACTTCTTCCGATTGATGCAAAAACTGAGCGAGATTATCTTAAATCTGCACTCAGTAAAATAGAAGATGAGACACAGCAATTACTAGCCGAAAAGTATGATCAAGATTTAAAGCAATATTTGGAATATAATAATTTTGAAAGTGCTTTAAATTTAGTAGAAAAACTGATAAAAATTAGAGATTATGCAGAATATTGGGTTGTACAGAGTTGGTGTTTTTTGAGGCTTGGATATAAAGATAAAGCTTTACAATCTATTAATAAAGCAGTTGAAATTGAAAAACACAATGAAATTATTTTGTTAATAAAGGGGTTGCTATTACTAAATTATTTTAACCGTTACGAAGATTCTATTAGCTCATTTGATTGGGTAATAAAAATTAATAAAAATAATTTTACAGCTTGGTATTCTAGAGGTTTAGCATTAACTGAAGCTGGCAATTTTCAAGATGCACTTGTATGTTTTAATCGAGCAATTAAGCTTGATTATGAAAATTCAAAAGCTTGGCAATATAGAGGATTAGCACTTAAAAAACTAAAACGGAATGAAGAAGCGTTAGCCTCTTTAAACAAATCAATTGAGCTTGATGATCAAGATATTTCATCATGGGAAATTAGAGGTCAAGTGCTGTATAAACTTGAACGATATGAAGAAGCATTAGTCTCCTTCAATAAAGCAATTGAGCTTGATGATCAAGATGTCTCATTATGGGAAATTCGAGGTCAAGTGCTATATGAACTTAAACAATATGAAGAAGCATTAGTCTCCTTTGAACAAGCAATTAATCTAGATTTTGAAGATATCGAGTTATGGGGAAGTCGAGGTCTTGTTTTGTATAGACTAGGAGACTATGAAGAAATGTTAGTCTCTTTTGAAAACATTATTAAACTTGATCCTGAAAATCTTTTTTCCTGGAAAATTCAAGGTTTAATTTTGTATAAGTTAAAACGTTATGAAGAAGCACTACAATGTTTGGATAGAGTAATAGAACTGAATAGTGAAGACTCAGATGCTTTATTCAAAAAAGCTGAGTTGTTAGTGATTATGAATCGTTGGACTGAAGGCTTTGAAATTCTAGATTTGGCACTTAACACTTTAGAGGATTTGAGTGAACCTGAAAATATTGCCACAGGAATAATAGTTAAGAACCTATTTCAAAGCACAAATGATTTAACTATCTGGAGAACACGCATTCAAACGTTAACAGATATCTATGAGAAGCATAAAGCTTCCCAAATTTTAGGACAAGAGATTGTATTAAGTATTGAATCAATATCAGAAACGGTTAGCGAAAAAGCAGCACAAGCTTGGCTAGAACTCTGGAAAGAAATAGTAGGCGATCGCATTGACTTTCAAATTCCTTTACGCCTGCTTGAAGCTGCTGTTCGCTATCGACAAACCAAAGGAGATCGGCGAGTTTTACTCAGACTTCCAATTGAGGAACGCAAGTTATTAATGCCCTTGTTAGGACTAGAGGAGTCGGACTAAAACAATCTTTATTTCCAATCTTCCCAAGAATTGTTAAAAATAGAAGTTTCAGGGAAATAAATCGGATTACCCGTTTTTTGAATGCGGTCTTTCAACACTTCTAACTGGGGTTCTTGCAAGGGTAAATCATCCACCAACTCATAAGGTTTAATCCCCGTTTCTAACCCAAAATCTGCGGTAATTCCAGCCGCAACGCCCGAAGACCACTCAAACGAATGAACCCGATAAGCTGCTGCTGCAACGTGACTGGTGGCGATACTTTTCCCAACAACTAATAAATTATCAATTTCTTGAGGAATCATTGCCCGCAACGGAATTTGAAAGGGATAAGCCGCCCCTTGTCCGAGTCTTTCGCCCTCTCTTTCTGTGTTTCCCGGCGCCTCCGGAGGGCTTTTAGTCATGCAGGGATGAAAATCAATTGCATAGTGACCAATTCCAACAGTATCGGGATAAATTGTCGCCCGTGATTTTGGATTTGTTTCTTCAACTGTTTGCATTCCACTTAATAACGCCGGAAGTTCCAAACCCGCCAACCCCGCCCACAGCGCCCGATAGTCTTGTGAGGATAAATTATCTTTATAAAATTCCTTGCGGAAATCATTGCGAGAAATATCGATTTCGGTGATTTCAAACCCCTCTGGAAAACCCCAACTCGGACGCCCTATCACCCGTCTACCTTCGCGAATATAGGGATATTTTGACAAGCCGTGAACCGTTCCCATCGGCGAGTCTAACCCGGTAACAAAACGGTGGTTAGGATTGGGTTTTTTAACGCCTTCTCCCAGTTGAGAATCTGTAGTTCCTACAACCAACCAATAAAAATAACCGATGGCATTTTCTTCGCCCCTTTCTAGGGTTTCTGTTCTCAATCCTCCCATCCATTCTCCCGGTTCTAACTGACCCATTGCTTGCAGTTGGTTGCGGGTAAAAATAAAATTATCTTCGGGATTTCCGGGGCGATAATCGTTTCCCCAGGTCCAGTTTTGCATGGAGATATCACCGGGATAAATCGGCCATTCTCGCACGTTTCCCGGAAGTTGTTCGTCGGGGTTCATGCTGTGAATGCGGCGATAAGTATAAACCAGATTAAAATTCGCCAACCGTTCTAATTCGTAACTGTAATAGGGTGCATATTGTTGATAGAATGGGGGGAGTTCGTGGGTTTGGGGTTCTGCGGTGGCTTCCATTGCAAAAGTATAGGTAAATCCCTGAGTACAATAGGGCGCCCCGGATACGCTTGAGGATGTGGGTTCAAAGGGGGTTCTTTCATCAACGCCCAACCGATAGGGAACGTCTGTTAAACCTAATATTTCTCCCGTTTCTGTTGCTTCAATTACATACCATTTAGCCCCCCCATTTTCTGATGAATTACTCGGGGGATTAAAACGAATAATTGTTTTATTTAAACGGGGAGAATCTTCGTAATTGTAAGCATCTTCTATAATTTGGGATAAAGGTTCTGTATTCAAAGGCGGTGTTCTTGGTGCGGGTTCGTGTTGAATGGCGGTAACGCTGGTAATTAAATTATCTGAAATTTCGATATCTTTAACAACCGTAGACGGAAACCATTTCAAATTACCCTTGCCTTTTTTGGCGGCATCTTGTAACATATCAAATAGGATTTGATGACCGTCATAGGGCATAAAACAGGATTGACTCACCCAACAAGCACCAGGATTTAAACGACCGTATTTTTCCTCAATTCGCTTTCTTAATTCTAGATAACCCCGAGGGAAATAAAGCAGCGATCGCTGTGTCGCCCGTTCATCGAGGGCGGAGGTTCCTTGAGAAGAAATTTGACCGCCAACCCAGTCCGTAATTTCGGTCATACAGACCGTTCTTCCGGCGAGTAACGCTTCGTAAGCGGTGGCTGAACCGGCTAAACCTCCGCCAATAACTAACAGGTCACAAGACACTTCTTGATCGGATGTTGGAGGCGGTGTAGTGCTGGCGGTTGTGGCGATCGCACTGACAGTAATTATACTGGAAATTAGACTGAATAAAGAACGTTTTAAATATTGCATTAAACTGTTACTCTGAATTGGGATTAATTTGTCACCCTGAACGCAGTGAAGAGTCCTTAAAGATTCTTCGTTACACTCACAATGACCAGTTAAAAGGGTAAAATTTCGGGTTTTAATAGATTCTTCGTTACACTCACAATCACAAGTTAGTTGCAGAGAAAGGTTTAACATTCAAAACTTAAGAATAAATTAAGATTTGATGAGTTTTTACTCAAACTTTGTCACTCAAAAGAGGGACTAAACAATTGAGATTATAAATACTAAAGTGAAATCAATTAGAACATTTTCATTGTGTTGTTTTATCGATGAGGATTGAATCAGGGATTATGAATAATTTAACAACCTTCGTGGAGTGGTTTACTCCTGGGTTAGACAAACCGTTTTCATGGCTTCTACTACTTGTTGAGAAACAAAAGGTAAGAGTTCAGTATTACGGCTTTGGGCTTTCCCTTCCGTAAAAACTACAAGTAAATAAGGAAATAAACCGGGAATTTCGATATAAGCCGCATCGTGACGAACTTGACTGGTAAAACCCGCTTTTGACCACAATTTAGCATTTATTGGTAAACCACAGCCTAAAAATTCACTGACTTGATTTTCCGGATCTTCTGCCAATTCTGCCGGATCAAAACCGCGTTTCATCAACTTCATCATCGCCTGAGAAGCTTGGGGAGAAGCCGCAATTCCGCCAACAATACTATGCAATAATCGGGCCGTTGCATTGGTTGTTAACATATTGCGATTTTCCAACAATTCTCCCAAAAATTCTCGTTCACGACCGTAGGCGCCATCACACCATGTCTTTTGATTGACATTAATCGATTGAAGTTCCGGCCAATTGAGAGATTGAAAGTAACGGTTGATGAGATTTCGTTGGGCTTTCCAAGTCTCAAACGGTCCCGGCGCTAACTCAGGACCACTGGTTGTGCCGGTTAACACATCTACCACCAGGCTGGTGGCATCGTTACTCGAATCCACTATCATATCTCGTGTAGCCCGTTCTAACTCGGCAGAAGTGGCGATCATCCCTTTTTCCATCCATTCGTACAATGCCACCAAATAAAACAACTTAACCACACTCGCCGGATAAATGCGTTCAATCCCCCGATAAGCGAACCCTCTGACCGGATATTTCCAAAATTCCGCCGGAGTTAACGCCCCTCCCGTATTGACGGGAATAGGTGGATCGTAAACAACCCATGTCATGGCAATTTGATCGGCAGCTAATGCTGGAAATGTAGCGCAAGTTGCCTCTATAATGCTTTTGCCTAGATTTTCGAGTTGTTCGTCGAGATGAAAAAATGTCATAGCAGAGGATAAAAAATGGGGAATCGGAATTAAAACTTGGGTAGTGAGTAAAGTCTGTTATATTTTTTTACCTATAGATGTCAGTTTTTCCAACCTCTGACTGGCGATTGTATAAACTGAGGCTGTCCCGACATCAAACGGATCACGACCAACCCATGACTAATGACCCATTATCAGACATTGTAGAGTATCGCTGCCAAGCCAATCTGAATTTGTATGATTCGGCAGACTGCCAAGCGTTGGCAACCCAAGCGGCGACAGGACGACAGTTGCGGGTGCATCGCCGAGAGTGGGAAAACTCACTCAACCGCAAAGCCATTCAGGTTCAACTGTGTGAGGATGATTATCCGGGTTGGTTGGCCTTAGCCGATTTAGATCGCATTCAAATCGCCTCAACTCCCTATCAATCTCAACCTGTGGGTGAGGCGGAAATCAAACAGAGGTTGTCGGCTGTGATTGCGTTTACCTATGAAGCGATGAACACACCCAACTCTTACTTATGGGGCGGGACGGTTGGGCCAAATTATGATTGTTCAGGATTAATGCAAGCGGCTTTTGCTTCCCAAGGAATTTGGTTGCCTCGTGATGCTTATCAGCAGGAGGCTTTCACCCAAACTATTCCCCTTGACAAAAATCAACTCATGCTATCTTGTTTAGAAGTTGGAGATCTGATCTTTTTTGGAACCCCGAATAAAGCGACGCACGTCGGATTATATTTGGGAGAAGGGTGTTATATTCACAGTTCAGGCCCAGAAAAAGGTCGAAATGGCATTGGAATGGACGTTATATCAGATCAGGGGGATATCGTTAGTCAAGCATACTATCAGCAGCTACGGGGTGCAGGCAGGGTCGTTAACAGTTATCCGTCTATGGCTTTACCAAGCTTTTCATCGCCAGATTAAAACGAGGAAATTTCTTCGGAAAAGTTTGACTTTGAGGGTTGCACCACAACTGTTATTTATACTCCCATTGTCTAAGCTGTTTAGATTTACTGTCAGAATTTTGATGTAATTTCGCCGATTTGAAAAAACCGAGAAGACTTGCCCGACTGTTGATTTTGGCAAAAACCACATGAAAAAAATTTTGTCTATCCTCAAACCTTATCTCCGCTGGTTAATTCTGGGATTAACAGCATTCTTTCTGATTCATACGTTTAAAAACAATTGGCAAGAAATTGCTGAAATTCAGATTAGCAGTACAGGATGGTTCTGTCTGGCATTGGCGTTTAGTATCACGACAACGGCTCATTTTTGGTCGGGATGGGTGTGGTTATTGATTTTACGAGAGTTTAATCAATCTATCAAACAACGCTGTGGATTACAAATTTATCTAAAAACGAATATTGCTAAGTATTTACCTGGAAATATTTGGCATTTTTATGGTCGCATCATGGCGGTGAATAAAGCAGGTGTTTCTCTGGGGCCTGCTACACTCAGCGTTTTACTAGAACCGCTTTTAATGGCTTCTGCGGCGTTGGCGATCGCGTTGATTACCGCACAACAAAAATATTGGGGTTTACAAATTCTTTGCTTAGTTGTTGTGCTGACGGGCGTTCATCCTCGGATTTTAAATCCTGTTGTTAATCACTTGAGAAAAATCAAGTGGAAAATGACTTCTTCTGAAAGTCCTTCTATGTTCTGCTATCAGTTAGAACATTACCCTTTGAGACCGTTCTTAGGAGAAATGGGATTTGTTGTACTCCGAGGAATTGGATTTTTACTTACGGCTTTGGCGTTAATGCCCTTTACTCCTCAGCAAATTCCATTATTAGTTAGTGCTTATAGTTTGGGTTGGTTACTGGGTTTAATTATTCCGGGTGCGCCCGGAGGTTTGGGTGTGTTTGAAGCCACAACTCTGGCTCTTTTAGAATCCCATTTTTCACCCGGAGTTTTACTCAGCGCTATTGCTTGTTATCGAGTTGTGAGTATATTAGCTGAAACGTTTGGGGCTGTTTTTGCAGGTATCGATCAACATTTGGTTGAAAATCAAAAACCAATTATTTAATTGTTAATTGGGATGGTTCTTGACGGTAGAAGGGGCGAAGAGAATGGCCGAATATCGCACCGGATCGGCGTTAAAATAAACTTGATAAACGCAAGCGTTCGTCAACGTTTTCGGGCGCTCGCCACCAGGATAGAGTTATTAAACCGCCAACCCAATAAAAGTTAAAACCATGAAGACAACCGCCAAACAGAAACTTACCTTTGAGGAGTATCTGAACTACGACGATGGTACTGACAACCGTTATGAATTGGAAGACGGAGAATTGATCATCGTAAATCCAGCAACATTTCGTCATGCGCTGATCGTTCGCTTTTTGACCAATTGCTTTGAAGAACAAATTAATCGGCTTGGTCAACCTTGGATTACTTTGTCAGGAACAGGGGTAAGAACATCTGTAAATCGTTCTCGAATTCCAGATCTTTGTGTGATCGACCGAGAAGAAATCTCGGATTTGGATGTATCTGCTGTTATGGAATCGGCAATAATAGCGGTAGAAATTGTCAGCCCCGAATCCCGAACCCGAGATGATCGCTATAAACGTTCTGAATATAGCGTGGTAGGAATTCCCGAATATTGGATCGTTGACCCGACCGAACAAAAAATAGTAATATTAAATTTAGTAGAGGGATTGTATGAACAGGTAGAATACAGAGGAAATGATAGAATTGTTTCTCAGATATTTCCCGAATTGGCGTTAACTGTTGAACGGGTATTGCAAGCTTAGTTCTTGTCCGGGTTGCTGTGCTGACGGGAGTTCATCCTCCGATTTAAAATCCCGCTGTTGATGGCTTCATAAAAGTTCGGGCAATGACATCTTTCACCGAAAATTATTCTCCTTTACAACAGTTTATTACAGTTAAATCTGTCTCAAAACCTTCTTTTAGGTCAGTAGGGTTCAAAAATTTAGTATTTTGGGGAGACAAAGACAGAAAAATTGAGGAACAATTCTTACTCCTACCTTCTCTAAATTCCCGATTCCTCCTGACTCGGTGACTCGGTGACTCGGTGACTCCTTCTTCAATCTTGTTCAAATGGGGCTGTAGCCGCACCGAAATACAACTACAACCCCTTGAAAAACTGCCAACCCGGAAATTAATCCTTCACTTCAAAAGATTGAACTTCTAACACCGGGCCAATCATAGCAGTCGTAAAAACATCCTCACGAACTTCACCTTCCACCTCAACCTTTAACCCATCTTTTTTGAGGTCAGAGGGTGCATCTTTGAGTTCGTAGGTTTTGTCATCCGTCACCAACGCCCAGGCGCCAGTTCCGAACGCTTTGTGTTCAATTTTGCCTTGAACTTTCATAGTTTATACCGTCCTTGTTTCAGCTTTCAGGGCGAGAGTTGCCAACCCTAAACACAGCAAGGCGTTAACGGCGAGAAAAGCTTGGGCGACAATTCCCGAACCCAATCCCCAAACCACAGGAGAAATAAACGCCGAAACACCCAAACAACTGGCTACCCCAATGGTGGTACCAATGGCGATCCATTTCCAAGTCGGATGTCCGAGGAACAAAACGACAAGAATAGCCGGAATTAATACACTGGCAAAAATCGGATTTAACAGACTATTTCCAGCGATCGCATTTCCAAGTTCCGGAACCGAACTTCCCATCATTCGCATCGGCCATTGAGGAAGATCAAAGATATAGAAACCTCGCAGGAAAAATAAACCGCTAGACCCGGCAACCAACCCACTCATCATGGAAAAACTCCATTGGAAGGGGAAATAATTTCGCAGGAACCAAGCCAACAAATAAGAACCCAACACCATCGCAATTTTGGGTAACAACGCCACAGCGCCGCCATCGACCCAAAAACGAGGATTGAGATAACCGCTATCCCGCAACCACCGGAAGAAGTCGCGGAAGGTAATTTGTCCTTTCAGCGCCAGTTGTACCGCACTTCCCGCATCAACATGACCTGCCCCAAAATGGTTAAGGGGGTCTTCAGCCACTTTGCGGGCGGATTCTTTGAGAATACGGGTAATTTCTTCGGGTTCAGTAATACCCGATGCTTTAATTAATGCGGCAATTCCAGCAACGTGAGGCGATGCCATACTCGTTCCTTGAAATGCGGCAAACGTCGATCCGCCCGTGGTCAGATCGATGGTTTCTTGGAGAATACCCCCTGCTGTATTTTCACCTTGAGTTAAACCACCCGGGGCAGCAATATCAACCCCTGCACCAAAGTTAGAATAGGGCGTTTTGTTGCCGGTCGAGTCTAAAGCCGAAACGCCAATTACTTTCGGATAACGGGCCGGATATCCTGCGGCATTTTGTCCGGAGTTACCAGCCGCCGCGACAATCACAACGCCTTTGTTATAAGCATAATTGATCGCCTCCTGCATCAAATGGCTTTCACCGCCACCGCCCAGACTCATGTTAATCACATCGGCACCGTTGTCGGCGGCAAATTTAATCGCTTCGGCAATATCGGCAATAGTGCCGCCACCGCTGGCACTGAGGACCTTTAACGGCATGATTTTGGCTTTGTAGGCGACTCCCGCCACACCATAACCGTTATTGGTGGATTGGGCAACCGTTCCCGCGACATGGGTGCCGTGACCGTTATCATCGGACGCATCAACGCGATCGTTAACAAAATCGTAGCCCCGGACAAATTCGGTATCTTTGAGATCGGGAACTGGACTGACTCCGGTATCAATCACCGCAACGGTTACGCCTTCACCATGCGTTTCATTCCAAGCGGTTTCGATGTTGATGCTGCGGAGGTTCCACTGTTGACCGTAAAACGGATCGTTGGGAACAGTACCATAAAGAGGAACCGCATCATACAGAACACCACTGTCAAACTTGGCGCTATAGTTAGCGGAGTAGATATAGTTGGGTTCGATGTATTCTGTGCTTTTACCTAGAGATTTTCTCAAGGATTTGAGCAACTGTTTGTCTCCGCGAACAATGTAAATATTGTCTGCGGGGGAGAATTCGCTGTTAAGAGAGGGAATTACTTGATATTTTTGGGCGATCGCCTGAATTTGATTGCCAATATCAGCTTGCCCGATCTCTTCGCGAAAGTCGAGTACAATCGAATCGTATGTGCCTTGGGTAGCCAGACCGGAGAAGTTCGAGACGGCCCAGCCTAGCCCAATTAGGAATAAGCACAGCAGAAAAAATCTTTTCATCATCATTCGTCGGTGCGTTATGGGTTATTCGTCGAAGGAGTCCCAGACAAATAACGTCGTTATCCCATTGTATCTACCAGAATTAGTAACGAATCACGGATTGAGTGCCAATTTACGTCAGGGTCAGTTATGGAACGAGGTTTATTTTGGCTTCCGCTATTAATTGTTTTCTTTTGGTTGGCGTGGTCTGGTTGGAATGAATACCAAAAGGTTGAGGCTTATCGGGAGTGGGCGAAAGGGTTCGAGAGGGCTAAATATGATATCTATGCGGTATTGGGTTTAAAGGGGACTGAACTCACCTGGGGAAAACCTACCCGCACCGGGCCGATTAATTTAGAAACCCTGTCGTTGGAAGATGTACAATCAATTTGGCTCGTGGTTGATAATCATGCGGTTGATTTGGATTCTCCGCCTGAAAAGGGTAAAAGCGTAGAGTTAGAATTTCAGTTGAAACAAGAAGCAACTCCGGTGAGGGTTCCGTTTACTGAGGTTCCTCTGGCTGCTAAATGGGCAACATTTCTCAACGAACAACTTCAAACAGTGACCAGTGAACAGTGACCAGTGACCAGTGAACAGTTTGACAGTAACCAGTGAACAGTGAGCAGTTTTCAGGTTACAGTGAGCAGGTGTTAGGTCTCGTTGGGTTAGATGATCGCTGTTAACTGTTAGGGGCGAGTTTATAGAAAGGTTGTTTGTCCGTGACAGACACCAATTGCGGAACCCATCCCTACACCGACTCTCGACTCCTGACCCCAAACTGAAAACTGACAACTGTAAAAACTGGTCACTGTTCACTGTTCACTGTATAAATCCTTCCTTAAGAAGATATAAACTGTTCGATAGAGTCATAAAATGGAGGGGAAATTTTTTTCGTTCCTCTACCCTGTTTTACCCAGAGTCATATGAGCTTAAGACGTTTACCCAATATTCTTATCGCCTGTATATTGGCGTTGTCGCTGTTTGTTTCCGGTTGTGGTCCAACTACGACTTCGACTCCCCCAACCGTTGGTCAACCCACTTCCGGGGGGGGCCAAACCATTGCCGCCGAACCGGTTTCTGGTGGCCAGTTTAACAAGTTCTTCCCAACCACTGGGGGAGACTATAAACTTAATTTTCGTCAAGAAAAATCCGGGTTTGCTCAGGCTAAACTCTCTCAAGCCGGTACTGATTTAGCCTTACTTTCTATTAATGATACCGCTAATAATCCCACTGCGGCTTCTAAATTTCAAAACACTAATAAAACCATTGCCGGATATCCGGCGGTGACTCAAGGTAACAATACAACCGCTATTTTAGTGGCCGATCGCTATCAGGTGAAAGTTACTTCTCAGTCAAATACTTTCACCGAAAGCGATCGCGAACAATGGTTAACTAAGTTTAATTTAACGGGTTTAGCCCGAGTCAAATAATCTCTGAATTAGCCGAATAAATGATTGAATTGATCGAGGTTTGTGTTGAGCTTTAATTGAGAAAACTACCCCAAATAACGAGGAGAATTATTGTGAGCAAATCAATTATTGAGTTAGTCGATGATCTCCCCACTGGCGGCATGACTGTTATGGTGTTGAGAGGTTTAGATTTTGCGGTTCCTGGCGAGTGGGAAAATGTGGTTGGTTTTGCCAATACCGTTGAAAAATACACCGGAGAAACCGATCCGGCTTTAGTTCAACAAATTAGTGAACGGGCTTTATGGTTATATAATGATAAGTCTGAAGGATATCAACGGGCTCTGTGGTTATATGAAACAATTGATAGCGCTGGAACGGCTTTGGGAACGGCAGCTTTAGCCAATAAAATTGGGGAACAGGTGAGTTTTTTGGGGATTTTAAATAAGTTAACCCCCAAGGCGGATAAAGCACAGGCGATTGATTTATCTTTAAAAGTTGTGGTTGAATTAGTCGCGTTTTGTCAAATTAATGGCATTCCCGGTGATAGTATTGGCGATTTTGTTGGGGCTTTATCGGATTATGGCGGTGAAGCGTTGATGCGGATGGCGGCGTTGGTTTGTTTGGATGGTTTGATTCCTTTGGGGCCGAATTTTATTCAGGCTGTGTTAACAAAAATTGAAAGTCTCACGCCGAAAGAGTTAGAAGGAAATGAAGGTTTTAAACGGATTAATCCCCTCATTCCGGGAGAAAGTTCCGAAGGCAAATTAAACTTTATTCAGGAAAGTGTTCATTCGGTTACGGGTTGGATGGGTAATTTTGTCGCCCAACGGGATTTAACCCCGGAAAAAGTGGTGAATAATCTGCAAAATTTTGTGGATATTAGCGATGATAAACTCGATTATGTCGCCGCATTTTTGGATATGACCACCAATTATTACACCCACACCGGTGTACAAACCTTAACCCGCCGTTTGGTTGAACGGGCTTATGCGGAAATTTAACCGTTAAAATCCAAGTTTGACGGCCTGTCGTTTGACGCGCTCTAACCTCTGAATTACAATCCAACTACTGATTTTTTGATCCAAGTTTTATAGTCAGGAGTTGTATTGTCAAATGAGCGCGAAATTTTTTCTAATCTGGGCTACAGTTGTCGCTGTAATCTTGTTGGGAAATCGTGGCGGGATAGCCGAGTTGAAAACGGTTTGGGCCGTTGAACTGGCTCACGAATCTCACGGAGATCAGAGTCACGGAGAGGGGATGAATCACCATCACGAACCGATGGAAATACCCGAGGGTCAACCCATTCCAACGGTTGATTTAGTGGTTCATCCTGATGCAATGAGAGGATGGAATCTGGAGGTGAAAGTCTCTAATTTCCGCTTTGCGCCGGAACACGCCAGCGGCGATGCCCGCCCCGGAGAAGGACACGCTCACTTGTACGTTAACGGGGAAAAAATTACCCGAATTTATGGAAATTGGTATTATCTCAGCACTCTCTCACCCGGACAAAATCAACTGCGCGTTAATTTAAGTACCAACGATCATAAAGATTTAGTCCATCAAGGTCAACCGATTGAGGACGTAGAAATGATTCAAGTGGAGGCTTCAGCCAATTAAACCGCCCGACAACACCAACAAACCGGGTTGATAACCGACGCGGAGGGTTTTAGGCGAAGCTGTAATGATATCAAGTCCGGTTGAATACCGATTATAAAAGTGTGGAGAGATCAAGAGATTTTGACTAACCGACGACATTAACATCATAAAAGGTTTCAATCCAAACCCTCGCACCACAAGGGAGAGGTTTATCGGGACGATAGACAACACGACATCCTCCCGGTATTTCGACAATATGCCCGTAAGTATTGGTGTTGCGCGTTTTGACCGTAATCACGGGAAGTTGTTCCTGGTGTTTTTGATTTTGCCGAATTCTGTGAGAATTAACGTGAACAATCTTTTTTGCAGGCTTTTTGAGATTGCACCAACGGGGAGCCGGCCCTCTTGTACCTCGCTCAATTATGGGTTCGCCCTTAACGAGGGGAATGAGCCACATTTTCCCGGTCTTATAGGCACCTTGGACTCGGCCGGCGATTAGGAGAACTCGCAGTCGAGCGGTGGAGATTTTTAAAATACGGGCAGCTTCTGTAGTACCGACTATCATTGAACTAGAAAGCTATAGTAATAGTTTTAAAGGTCTATAGCTAAATTATAAACGATCTGCGGATCAATAATCAATGATCTGGCTATTTGAATTTGATATAACTCTCTTTTTTTGGCGATCGCACTAGACTTCTGCTCAGAGAACGGTATAATATGATGGGCATTGCTCCGAAGTTCGTAGCAGTCAGTGAACGGATAATTTCTAAGTTCAGTTTTCTGTGATTTGGAGAAAAAACCGCGATTCTGATTGCTGATTTCCGTGAGTTGTTGCTGAGATTTGAGCAAGGAAATATCAATGTCAGAAGAAACTGAATCTAAACAGCCAGCCGCAGCGAAAAAAGAAAAGCCGCCCGCCGTCGAAGATAAGCCGTTTCCCGAGTTTATCGAACAGGATTATATCCCCGCTTTGCGAGAAGCTTTAACCAACGAAGGTCTTGAAGGCTTAGAGTTGAAATTTGCCAAAGAAAAGCTTCCCGCCAGTTTAGGAACTTCTGAAAGTTGTTGGCAAGTTATTGGTCAATGGAAAGGGGGTAAACGCTTTAATGTTTACTTTCCCAATGAAGATATTAAAGCTCAAAAACTCTTTACCTGTACGAATGGTTCTCAACCGAGTACGATTGAATCCTTTTTGGGAGATGAACGCCGGATAAACCTGGGGTTGCTCGTATTTGGTGTGGTTCAGCGTTTGAATGCTCAAAAGTGGTTAAATCGCAATTAAAGAAGGCATAAAGAGAATTTTCAGACTAAATTTAGATGATTTAAAATTGGAGAGTCTTCTCCTTTTTTTTGAGCTCGGGTAATTGTTAATTTTTGTGAAAAATATTATAATAGAAGCATAAATAGAGTTATGAATTACCCAGTCTGAAACTATGGTTGAGAAAGTTCAAAAATCGGAACAGGAGTGGAAAGAACAACTCACTCCCGAACAGTTCAAAGTCACCCGCAAACACGGAACAGAACGAGCCTTTACAGGTAAATACCACGACAACAAAAAACCCGGAATTTACAAATGTGTCTGTTGTGGAACGGAGTTATTCACCTCAGATGCTAAATATGATTCGGGGACAGGTTGGCCGAGTTTTTGGAAACCTGCAAGCGAAGAAAATATTGCTTACAAAGAAGACAATAGCCTGTTTATGAAACGCACGGAAGTCTTATGTGCGGCTTGCGATGCTCATTTGGGTCACGTGTTCAATGATGGTCCCGCTCCCACCGGTCAACGCTACTGCATGAACTCCGCCGCCCTGGACTTTGTTCCGGCTGAGTCCTAACCTCAGAGGTGGGGAGGACCGGAGGTGGGGAGGTGGGGAGATAGGGAGGTAGGGTGGTAGGGTGGTAGGGTGGTAGGGTGGTGGGGTGGTGGGGAGAATTTCTATTGATAAAAAGCTATTTTTCATCACAAAAAAACCCTTTCCCCATCCCCCCATCCCCCCATCCTCCCATCCCCCCATCACCCCATCACCCCAGGCAGGAGAAAAATTAACGTTTGGGCTTTGTATTAATCGAAACTGGGCCGTTCACCATTGTTTGACAGGCGAGGCGATAACTATCGGGTTTTTTCTTGAGAATGCGCTTTTCGGCGTCGGTACGGGGTGAGAGATTTTCCATTCCATCAACAACTTCGACAATACAAGTCCCACATTGACCATAACCCCCACAGTTCATCATTTTTCCCATCAAGGTATAGAGGTCTATTTGCTTTTCTAGGGCTTTAATCCTTAAGTTTGCTCCGTCTGCTGCAATTATTTCCTGATTTTCGTTGACAAATTTAATGTTAGCCATTCGAGATTCCTGAATTCAATTTCTTTAAAGTTATAAAAAAATGTTAACAAAATGAGGAACCTTCGTGATTCTGTGGTAAACATACCAACAGTAGACAACACCCCGATTTCCAATTCAAATAGGACGACCTCTATTAAGGTACGGCTTGTAGGTTGTTATCGGGAAGATTGCTCACCGCCCGTTGCAAACGAGACAAAGAACGGTTATAACCGATAATCGCTTGTAGCAACTGGTTTTGAGCGCGAGTTAAATCGGTTTCTTGGTTAATCACATCAAGCTGAGTTCCCACACCCGCCTGAAACCGTAACCGAGCCAAACGCAACGCTTCTGTCGCTTCTTCGACCCCCAAGTTGGCGACCCCAATATTTTCAAACGTCGCCTGTAAATCATAAAAGGCACTTTCCACCTCTAAACGGATATCATTCCGCAGTTCAGAATAGCGCTCTTCGGCGATCGCAATATTAATCTCCTGCTGACGAGCATTCGCCTTTGCTAACCCGCCATCAAAGAAATTCCAGCGCAATTGTAACTGAACATCATAACCATCCGCCCAACCTTGGTTCGCAAAGGGATCGCTGTTATCATCAAGCCGTCCCAAAACATTATAATTCGCGACGGTCGTTAAATTCGGTCGTTGAGTGGCACGGGCGGCAATTCGTCTTTGTTCGGCGAGGTTGCGGTTCACCAATTGCTGTTCTAACTCGGCTCGGTTATTGTAAGCTAAGACAATACTTTCATCCAAAGTTAAATCCCAAGCCCCGGCTAGCGCGATCGAGTCAGCGGCAATTAAATTAACATTTTGACTAACATTCAAAATATTCGCCAACTCACGCCGTCTGGTTCTTTGGTTACTAATGGCATTGGTTAAATCCTGCTGTACCCGTGATAACGTAACTCGCGCCTGCAACACTTCAAACCGAGTTCCGACCCCCGCTCGTTCCAACGCTTCGGCATCTTCCAAACTCTTTTGAGCGTTACGAACCGCAGCCCGTTGAATCTCAACTTCTGCATCAGCTTCTTGCAAATTATAGTAGGCTTCCGTGACATCCAGACGCAACTGTTCGACACTGCGTTCAAACTCCAACCGAGCCAAACGCAACTGTTCTTCTGCTGCTTTAATTCGCGCCCCACGCGCCCCGCTCAAGTCAAAATCATACTGGAGTTGTAAGGTATTCTGAAACGTCGTCGAACCAAAAGTACGGGAAAAACTAATGGCTTGTTGTGGAGTCGCTCTCGCTCTCACCTCACGGTTTCTTGCTGAGTTGCCAATATCTTCACCCGCACTAAAGGAACGAGTAATCGTTGAAATCCAGCTTAGAGTCGGATAAAGATCCGCTTGCGCTTGTCTGAGAGCGGCTAAGTTTTGTTCGACTTGCAGTTCAAACACCCGAATTTCTTCGTTGCTGCGTCGAGCCAAGTCCACCGCTTGCGGTAACGTAATCGGTACCGTTTCCTGAATTTCCACTTCCCGAGGTTGATTGGGAGTATACAACAGATTGGAACTCGGTAAAGTAATCGGGGGCGGATTGGTTCGTAAGGTGCCGCTGGGAGTCGGGAGCGGATAGGGTCCCTCGGGGGGATTGAGATCCGGAACTTCTAAGGTTGGGGAACCGTTGGCTTGAGCAATTTGGGGAGGTTTCCCCGAAATGCTTTCCGGAAGCAGTCGAGACAGTTCAAACAAGTTGGGAGTCTCGTTTGTAGGTCTCTGTTGATTGTCTTGTGAAACTTCGACGGGATTAACAGGGACAGACGGTACTCCGAGTGAAAGTCTGCGAGATGTTGTTGGACTCGTCGGACTTAATGAGGCGGGGATGCTGTTGTTGCTGGGAGTCGAGGGTTGAGTCGCATTTTGATTCAATGCGGTTTCAACTAAAAACTTCATCGGTTCAGATGTAGACTTGTCTGAACTCCCAGAAGCGAAATGATTAACAATCGCTCCTTGTGAAGTAGAACTGGCTTGAGTGGGTTTAACCGGATTTTCCTTGAATGCAGTTTCCACCCCAGACTGAGAATTGTCAAGCGTGGGGTTGTCTGAACTTGGAGTCCTAAAGTTATTAACAATCGCCCTTTGGGAAGTGGAAGTTGTCTGAGTGGGTTTAACCGGATTTTCCTTGAATGCAGTTTCAACCGTTGACTGAGAATTGTCAAGCGTGGGATTGTCTTGACGGCGAGGGATGAACTTATCGAGTATCCGTTGTAGGGTTGAACCTGTTGAACTCGGTTTAACGGGATTTTCCTTGAATGCGGTTTCAACCGTTGACTGAGAATCTTCAGGCGTTGGGTTGTCTGGAGTCGAAGAAATAAATTTATCGAGAATTCGTTGTAGGGTTGAACCGGCGGCGATCGCAGGTTTAGTTGGATTTTGCTTTAACCCATGAGAGAGGGAAGATTCCGCTTTATTGAGTGGGGGATTAAGTTTGGGGTTCTCCTCTGGGGTTGAAGTCGTGAAATTGGTAATAATCCTGGGTTGAGAAGCAGGTGTCTCCCCAGTGGGTTTGCTGGGATTTTGTTTGACGGCGCCTGAAACGTCCGATGAAGCTGAATTAACGGTTGGCTTCTCCTCTGGGGTTGGTGCCCAAGTGAAATTGGTAATAATCCTGGGTTGAGAAGCAGGTGTCTCCCCAGTGGGTTTGCTGGGATTTTGTTTGAGGGCGCGTGAAACGTCCGATGAGGCTGAATTAACGGTTGGCTTCTCCTGTGTTGTTGAAGTCGTGAAATTGCTAATAATCCTGGGTTGAGAAACAGGTGTCTCCGCAGTGGGTTTACTGGGATTTTGTTTGAGGGCGCCTGAAACCTCCGATGAGGTTGGATTAACGGTTGGCTTCTCCTGTGTTGTTGAAGTCGTGAAATTGCTAATAATCCTTCGTTGAGAAGGGGGTGTCTCCGGAGTCGGTTTGCTGGGATTTTGTTTGAGGATGCCTGAAACCTCCGATGAGGCTGAATTGACTGTTGGCTTCTCCTGTGTTGTTGAAGTCGTGAAATTGGTAATAATCCTTCGTTGAGAAACAGGTGTCTCCCCAGTGGGTTTACTGGGATTTTGTTTGATAGAAGCTTCTACAGTATCGGAAACCGAATCCGACTGTGAGGGTTGGTGGGAAGCTTCTGAGGATTGATTTGGGGTTGAGGCTGCATCGGCGGTAGATTCTGCTGATTGAGGGAAGACTTCATTTTGCTTAAAACTCGTCTGGGAAATCGAGTTTTGACTCGATATCTTCTCTTGAGATTCAACCGAAGTCGGGACTGCTATCCCCTGTCCTAAACCTATGAATGTAATCGCGCCGCTCACTCCCACAGCCAATAAATTTTGAAAAACAGGCATAATTTTTTACTGCGTCTGCAAGTCCAGAAACAATTTTAGTGCAATCAGGGTATGCTGCTACACAGAATTAAGTTGGGAAGCTGGACATAATAAAGAGTTGCAGTCTGAAAAAACTACAATCATCCAGTTTCCTCATCAAGCTTAAACCATTAATCGTTTAAAGCGGTTGAGATCAATGCTTCTACGTCTGTTACAGGCCAAATCCGGGTATTTAGTTGTTGAGACAGTTCGGCTACACTCATATCATCGAGAAATAGCGTATCTTCGTGTTTGAGCATCACCGACGGAAGTAAGATTCCATCGCCCAAATCTTTTCCTTGTAGACCCTGAAGTAAATCTTCACCCGTCAGTAAGCCTGTTACCGTGATCGTTTGTCCCCAGTATTGACTGCTGAGGGCAATCATGTCAACTGTTAATCCGGAAATTTGATTCAACCGTTCAACGATGGGTGCAAACGCAACTTCGACGGCATTTCCCACAACCCAAGTGAATTTTCGAGGGGTTTGTCTGTGATGGGGAAATTTAACAATAGCCCTTTCAAATTCTTGCAGAAATTTCCGAATTGAACCCACTCCATTACCAATTTGAGGATAATCTTCATAATGAGAAGTTGGGGGTAATTCTTGTCTGGCAATTAAAAACCATTCATCCGCCAACCACACACAATTGCCAAATTTTTGCTGAAGTTTTTGTTGTACTGTTTGCACTTGAGCAATAACTTCTGTAGCTTTTTCTGGAGAAACGGGTATTAATTCATCTTCGGGAGGACGAAACCGAGTTAACCCGACTGGAACCACCGCAACCGAAGCAACAGTCGGAATTTCTCCAACATGAAACTTCGCTAAATCTTGCAATGTTCTGTCGAGATGTTGACCATCATTAATTCCCGGACAAACCACAACTTGAGCGTGAATTTGCAGGCGATTTTCTTGAAACCATTTTATTTGGTTTAAAATTTCACCCGCCCGAGGATTTTTTAACAAACGAATTCGCACATCGGGTTCAGTCGCATGAACGGAAATATAAAGGGGTGAAAGTCGCATTTGGGCGATTCGTTCCCATTCTCGTTGCGTTAAATTGGTTAAAGTCAGATAAGAACCATACAAGAAACTCAGCCGATAATCATCATCTTTGAGATAAAGGGTTTCTCGTTTTCCCGGAGGTTGCTGATCGATAAAACAAAACGGACAGCGATTATTACACTGAATTAAACCATCAAATAATGCCGTTTCAAATTCTAATCCCAAATCCTCATCATAGTCTTTTTCTATTTCGATTTGATGAACTTTTCCCCGACTATCGAGGACTTCGAGTTCTAAAATTTCATCGGCACATAAAAATTGATAGTCGATTAAATCACGGGGATGCTGTTCGTTAATGGAAATAATCGCATCTCCGGGTTCAAAACCAATTTCAGCCGCAATAGAATCAGGAAGAACTTTAGTAATTTTAGCGGGACGAATTGAACGGGTACTCATATCAAATCTGGTAGAATGAGAAGTTGATTGCTAACAGAGGGAACCGTAATCAGTGAACAGTTCTCAGTTATCAGTGACCAGTTTTTTCAGTGATCAGTTATCAGTTATTAGTTATTAGTTATCACTGTTGCCTGTTCACGGTTCACTGGTTACTGTTCACGGTTTACTGTTTACTGTTTAAACGTTTTAACTATTTTCGATAGCGCCTCCAGCAACCGCCGCAATAATGGCGACTCCAAAAGCCAATCGATACCAAACAAAAATCCAGGTATTTTGAGTTTGTAAATACCGAATTAACCAGGCGATCGCCAAGTAGGAAAATAGACCGGATGAAATGACACCAGCGACAAGAGAAACACCGCCAATATTACCCAATCCATCCTCTAATAACCCTTTTAATTCTACCAAACCCGCCAAGGTAATCGCGGGAATTCCCAAAAGAAAGGAAAATCGAGCCGCAGTGGCGCGTTCAAGCCCCATAAATAAACCTGCGGTAATGGTAGAACCCGAGCGGGAGACACCGGGAATTAAAGCTAAAGCTTGCGCCAATCCCATTAATACACCGTCTCGCACATCTAGCTGTTCATAATTTCGCTTGCGAGTCCCGATTTTTTCGGCTAATCCTAACAGTAATGCCATCACAATTGAAGCAATTGCAATGGAAAGGGTATTTCGGATGGGTGAGTTATCAAAATCGGGAATAAACACTTTAATTAACAAGCCAAAAAAAACGATAGGTATTGTTCCCAAAACAATTCCTAAAGCGAGGCGAAACTCGGAAGATTCATAATCGGAATGGGTAATTGCTTTAAATGCACCAACTGTAACTTGTGTCAAGTCTTTCCAAAAATACCACAACACTGCGGCAATACTTCCAAGTTGAATCACTGCTGTAAACGCAACGCCGGGATCTCCCCAGCCTAATGCTACGGGGACAACCTTTAAGTGAGCGGTACTACTGATGGGCAGAAACTCTGTTAGTCCTTGCACCAACCCCAAAATGATTGCCTCAAATACATTAATATCTGTTGTTGTGACTACAGTTGATGGTTCCACGAGCTTTTTACACTAAAGATTTGAACGATTGGCGGTGAACAATCCCGATGGTGTATCACCTAGTAACAGTCTGACATTCTCCTTTAGCAACGGCAAGTCTCATGTCAGAGAAACTGAGGGATTGTTTGTTTGCACCTGATTTGAGATTGTTCAGTTTTTCCTCTCCAGAGAAAACCCATTCAAATTAACGGAGTTCTTCTACTCGTCAACGTCCCCAGTTTTTCCCTGTACGCCTTCAATAATTCGAGAAAGTTCGCTCTTTTCATTGATACTAATGCGTGTGGGAGAACCGCTAATAATCCGTTCATAGTCGCGGAAAGAATCGGTAATATGGGGGCCTCTTTCGGTGATGGTATATTCTCGAATGCCTTTATCGTGCCATGAACCCCTCATTTTAAACACGTTAAGAGCGCGAGACATTTCCCCTCGAATTTCCACATATTGCAACATCAAAATAGTATCAGTAATCGTCGAAATATGGGAATCGGTAATTGAATGAGAACCCATAAATTGATCGGTTGTATTGGTGAAAAATCCGGTGATTTCTTCTTGTTTGGCATATCCGGTTACGCCAATCACAAACTGACGAAAAGCATTATTACTAACCCCTCGCGCCAGGGCGGATAAAGAGTCAATAGCAATCCGAGAAGGTTTAAATTCGGTGATTTCCGATTTGATAATTTGGAGATGATCTTCTAATCCGGCAGATTCGGGATAACTACACAAAATTCGCAGTAATCCTTTGCGTTCCATCCCTTCAAAATCAATCCCCCAAGAGTTGGCATTTCTCAACAATTGAGCGCGAGATTCTTCATAGGCAAATAACATCGCCCGTTCGCCGTTTTTGCAAGCGTTATCGAGGAAAACGCTGACTAATAGGGTTTTTCCGGTTCCGGTTGCACCGGTTGCCAAAATAATAGAATCTTTAAAAAATCCGCCGCCACACATTTGATCGAGGGTTTCATTTCCAGAAGAAACTCTTGCATTTGAAGACCGTTGAGTCAGTCGCATGGCGCCTAAGGGGAAGATACTAATGCCGTTATTGGTAATCGTAAAAGGATATTCTCCTTTCATGTGGGTGGTTCCTCGCAGTTTGAGGATTTCAATCGTCCGACGGCGACGTTCTCCTTCTAAAGCATTGCGAACAATCATCACATTATCGGAGACAAATTCTTCCACGCCAAAGCGAGCGACGGGGCCGTATTCTTCCTCCCGTTCGGTGGTCATTACGGTGGTTGCGCCCACTTGTTTTAAACGCGCCACGAGACGAAAAATTTCGCGTCTAACGACCCCTGCGGCTTCGTATTGTTGGAAAACCGCAGTCACAGAATCAATAGAAACTCGTTTGGCTTTGTATTTACGAATGGCATATTGAATGCGTTCAATTAAGGCAGATAAATCAAAGTTTCCGACAATATCTTGCCCTTCAGGATCGGGAGAAGCATCCAAAATAAACAGTTTTCCTTGTTCGACTAATTCTTGTAAATCCCAACCAAAACTAGAGGCATTTTTAATAATATCATTCGGAGATTCTTCAAAGGTAACAAAAATACCGGGTTCATCAAAATAGATAATTCCGTTATAGAGAAACTGAACCGCAAACAGGGTTTTACCTGTGCCGGATGTCCCGCTAACTAAAGTTGTTCTTCCTAAAGGCATTCCCCCATGACTAATATCATCAAATCCTTCGATCATCGTTCGGATTTTCTGAACGCCAATCAGTTTACGTCCATTTGTCTTCGCTTCTTGACTGCTTTCATTCATAATCTTTAGGTTTTAAAAATCCACCTCGAATGCTAGAATACAAATTGCCTATTGCTACATTTACCACAAAACATGGATGGACTGTGCAGATTGTTAGCTGAGATGTCACAGGTCAGAGGGTCTTGTCAGAAATAGGCCCGACTATTATTCTTGCACATGGATTCACGTTAGAGGTTTAGTCCATCGTCACCTAACTCTTCATAGAGTAAGTCGAGTCCGATCAATACTTTTTCGCGATCGGAGAGGTCTCCAATGATTTTGCGAACGGGTGGAGGGAGAATCTTGGAAAGGGTGGGTGTGGCGAGAATTTTGTCTTCCTCGGCGAGTTGAGGATTTTTCAGAACGTCAATGACTTTGAGTGCGTAAACCCCCTGAAACTCTTGTTCTAAGATTTCTTTGAGAGTTTTCAACGCTCGCACAGAGTTCGGGGTATTTCCTGCAACGTAGAGTTTGAGAACATAGGTTTTCTTTAAAGGAGTCATAGATTTTCATCGATAACTTGACAGATAGATTTTATCGTGAATGGCTTTCCTGTGTTGATTGATCTGCCGATTATCAACAGTTATTGCAAACTTTCAATTGGTATTTACTAAAAGTTGAATTTCTTAACCTTGGCGATCGTCTTCTCTGGAGATCGGATGTATGGTTCTCGCTTTCGGTCCAAGAAGAACTAGGACTCTCTCGGAATTGAGCGTCGATACATTTCACACAAATGAGCAATCATATCGATTAAGGTTAGACGGTAATCCAACAAAACATCTTCGCTGCGTCCTTCTAACTTCAATTGCTTAGAAAAGTTATCCATTAACTCCATGTGTATTTCCACAATTCGAGTCACGGGAACATCTGCAAAGAATGCAATATTAACATATTCATCGATTTTATTATTGAGGGTTTTATCTGCGGAAAAATAACTTAAAACAATCTGCCGATATTTTAATTTTAGTTGATCCAGCAGTTCTTGTCGTTCGGCTGGAGGCAAATTCCGCATAAAATTTTGAGGATTTCTCTTGTAGTAAACGCCTAAGTATCCTAATCGTTCGTGCAGTTTTTCGGCGAGTCTTTTTTGTTGACGCATGATAAAGTTCGTCAACTCTGTGGGTTCATCGACATCGAGGGACTCATCGGTCAGACGAGTCGTAACGGCTTGGGTAATAAATTGACTGATCGCCTTGTCTACATAACCGCTAATCTGATTGAGTTGGTTGACTCCGATATGAACTTCACTGCTGTGATAAACGTAGTTGAGGGTGGCTGAGAGGGGTGGAGTTGATTGAGGAGTCTCACTCGTCTTCTGAGACGGCTGCTGAGAGGACTGTGTTTGTGAGTCAAGAATAACAACGGGTAAAGAGATGTTTTGCTGTTGGAGTTGCTCGACTAAGAGCGTCAGGTCCATATCCTCTTGTACAATTAAACAATCGAGTTGCTCTCTTTCTTGACTCACGTATTGCAGTAACTCCTCAAGGGAATGAACCTGAATCACAGCATAGCGATCGCTCTGCAAACTAGACATGACAGACTCAGCTATCGATGCCGAGGGCAGAAATAGACAAATCGATAGCTGTGGACGCCATACGGTCGCTGAGGTTGAAGTTAAGTTACCCGCCAGAGAGTCGCTCAGAGATCCGGTCTCCTTTACTAAAATTTCGAGATTCTATAAAAGATTTAATCATAAATTGTAACTAATCTTAATCGTGCAATTACCCAAATTTCTTGGATCTGAGTTTTTGTCAGCATCACAGACGGGTTGATCGGGTTGAGAGGGAACAGGCGAGATCGGGATCGGACCGGGATGAGCTGAAAATTACCCCTGTACAAGAGCCTGCCGATTTCGAGATCGCAAGCTCTAGATTCTACAGGGATTAATCGTCAATTGTAGCTTTTTTTTGACGGGTCTGTTCCTTGTGTTCAGAGGGAGCCAAAGTAATAATGTTTTCTGACGTCGGCTAAAATCTTCCAAGTACAAGACATTCCAGCGGGGAAGGTCACTAAGTCTCCTTTGCGGATGGGTACGGGTTCGCCGCCATCGGGAGTCACAATCACATCACCTGCTAAAAGATAACAAGTTTCGCTTTGATCGTAAGTCCAGGGAAATTCGGAGACTTCTTTTGTCCAAATCGGCCAGTTGGAGACTCCTAACTGGTTGAGATGTTCTGGACTCGGTTGATGATCGACTTTGATTTCCATAATGTTGTGAGTAGACATATCCCTATTTCTGCTCGGTTTTTGTTATCGTTTTGGAAGTCAATTGGGTCAACAACCCCTGCAAAAGTTGTAAATCGTCTTTTTTAGGCTTTAATAAGCTAAGGTTTCTAAAGTTTCTCGCAAATAGGTGCGAACTTGGCGATCGAGGTTCATCTGGGGTTTTTCTTGGGAGTCTTGCTGTTCAAGTTGCCAATTTTGAAATCCCGAGCTTGAAGCAATGGCTTGTTTGAGACTGTGCCAAATTTGAGAATCTTCTTCTAATAAACCCATTGCCGCTACAGATTCATTTTCCGGGAGGATAGAACTGGAGTTCGCCATAATTGCTCACCAAATAAACAATAAGGTTGAAATAATTTTTCTGACTTAACTCTATTGTTACAAATTTTGACTGCAAATGCCTGTAGCTGTAAACACCATCTGCGGGTCAGATAACCAGGAGGGGTTAAGTTTCTGAAGGTTCTTTGGAGTCCAGGGAGGGCGGAGAATTCTCTGTTGTTTCCGGTAGAAGGGATACAGGTAAGATGCGGTTAACGCGGAGTCCGATGCGGGTGAAACCTTGACGAATTGTGTCGGGGGTTAAAGGTTCTGTGGCGGCCCATTGTGTGTTTCGGGTGAGTAAAACCCCGATCGCACTGATGGGAACTTGGACAAATAAGTTACAGCCTAAAAAGGCGATACTGGCAATTGATAATCCGAGTAAACGTCCTTGCTGGGGTAAAGAGACGACCTCAGCGGCTAGGGGGGCGAGACGATAAAGTTGCCAAAGGATGGGGATTAAAAGCAGTGGTGCAATTAAAGCTAATCTTTGATTGAGTGAAGTTTTAAACCGGGTGAGAATCTGGCGTTGCCGGGGGGTGAGTTGTTCGGGTTTGATGGCAACGATCAAGACGCTAAAAATATAAAAGGGCTTAAACCATTGCATCGCCAAAATCGGTAGGATGCCAATCAGGGCGACGATGGCGATTTCTACTCCAACGGGCCAGATGGGATAACCGATGGCCAATCCGAACAGGCAAAGGGCGAGCCACAGGGGAAGTACAGCTAAACCAGAAAGATGAATCCAGAGATAGGGATCTAATCGAAAATTCGACATGATGATGAATTTTGGGCGGTCGGGGCGCGTGTGTTGATCATACTACGAATTGGTCGGGGTCGAACATCAGGCTTTAGGGAAACTATCCCAAAAAAAGTTAGCGATCGCCCTGGAGTTAAAATTAAGGCGATCGCAGGCAATTGTGGGGAGGAAAGAGAAAGATATTCTTTCCTCCTCTATTATTGATTGTTTTACACCGACAGAGTGCGTCGCTTAGTTGCCATGCGATAGGCTTCAATGATGTCTCCTTCTTCCCAGTCATTGAAGCTATCGAGACCGATGCCACATTCATAGCCAGCATTGACCTCTTTAGCATCTTCGCGCATCCGTTTGAGGGAGTCGAGTATCCCTTCATGGATCTGATTACCCTTGCGGTGTACTCGCACCTTGCAGTTGCGAACCACTTTTCCAGACTGGATATAACATCCGGCGACTTTGCTGCGACCGACGGGGAAGACGGCCCGGACTTCGGCTTGACCGAGAGCTTCTTCGACCAATTCGGGTTCTAGCATACCTTCCATCGCCGCTTGTACATCATCGAGGAGATTGTAAATAATGTTGTACTCGCGAATGTCAACGCCGAGTTGGTCGGCTGCTTGTCTGGCACCATTGGCCAAGGTGGTGTTAAAGCCAATTAACACGGCATCGCTAGCGGCGGCGAGATCGATGTCGGTTTCGGTGACTTCTCCGGGTGCGGCCAAGAGTAAACGCAATTGTACTTCTTTTTGAGGAAGCTTCTTGAGGGCGTTAACAATAGCTTCGACCGAGCCTTGAACATCTCCTTTGAGGATGATGTTGAGTTCTTTGAGTTCGCCTTCTTGGGCGCGAGCCGACAGGGTGCTGAGGCTGATGCGTCCTTGCAGGAGACGGGACTGACGTTGAGCCTGGGCGCGTTGGTCGGCGAGGGCGGCGGCTTCTTTTTCGTTCTCGAAGACCTCAAATTCATCTCCGGCGGCGGGAACTTCTCGCAGTCCGAGGATTTCGACGGCAAAGGAGGGGCTAGCGGCTTCTACCCGTTCTCCTCGGTCATCGATCATGGCTCTAACCTTACCCAAAGCCGATCCGGCTACCACGAGATCACCGACGCGCAAAGTCCCATTTTGAACTAACAGCGTCGCCACTGGGCCGCGAGCTTTGTCGAGGTGAGCTTCAATCACGGTTCCCCGGGCGGCTCGGTCGGGATTGGCTTCTAGGTCTTCGACTTCTGAAACCAGGAGAACCATCTCTAGCAGCAGGTCAAGGTTTTGTTTATTGATGGCGCTGACCGGAACCATAATCGTATCACCGCCCCATTCTTCGGGAACGAGATTGTGTTCCATCAATTCCTGCTTGACGCGATCGGGTTGCGCCGCTTCTTTGTCGATTTTGTTAATGGCGACGATAATCGGGACTCCGGCGGCCCGGGCGTGGCTGATCGCTTCAATGGTTTGAGGTTGAACCCCATCATCGGCGGCCACCACCAGGATGGCGATATCCGTGACCCTTGTGCCTCGCGCTCGCATGGCGGTAAAGGCTTCGTGACCGGGAGTGTCGAGGAAGACGACTTGTTGCATTTTGCCTTCATGTTCGACATCGACATGATAGGCGCCGATATGCTGGGTAATGCCTCCGGCTTCGCCCTGAGCCACTTTGGTTTCCCGAATGGAGTCCAGCAGGGTGGTTTTACCGTGATCAACGTGACCCATAATGGTGACCACGGGAGGACGCCGTTGCAGGTGTTCCAAATCTTCTTCGTTGAAGAGATTGTCGGGTTTTTCCGCCCCCGATTTTTGCTGTTCGGTTTCCAGGACAACATCCAACTCTTGACAGACCATTTCAATGATATTGAAGTCAAGGGTTTCGGTGATGTTGACCGCGATTCCTTTGGCAAACAGACGTTTAATAATCTCCGTTTCCGGAACGGCCAGAGCGTTGGCGAGTTCTTGAACGGTGATGGAGCCAGCGATCACCAGTTTGTCCGGACGAGTCGGTTTGGGCTGTTCCCCTTGGCGACGAGCGTTGCTCGAACTGTCCTCTGCCGATGCACCGCCGCGATTGGGGGTTGGTTTTTTGGCTCTCGACGGACCCGCACTGGCAACGGGTTTGGAGGAAGACGCGCCTTTGGGTTTGGGGGGACGAGCCAGTGACAGGGTTAGGGTTGGGTTGGAGTCAGACAAGCTGTTGAGTGTATCCTCAAAATCTTCATCCTCTTCATCATCGAGCAGAGGTTTAACCCGAGGACGCTTGGCTTTGCTGGCTTTAGCCGCTTTGCTGGTGTCTTCTTCTTCTTCCTCCCACCCGGTACGCTTACCGCCGGGGCGGGTTGACTGCTTCTTGGGTACGGTCAGAGATTTCTTGGGTCGCTTAATCTCCAGATCGAGCTCGTCTGTCGGGGCGATCAATTCCTCTTCTGCTTCTTCATTCTCGTTGACATCCGGCTCGGGTTCACTGCCTTTGCGAGCCGGGGGCGGCTGAAGTTCCGGAACCGGGGGTTTAGGTTTGAGGGCAGTAATTTCTTTGCGAGGAGCTTTTCTGACTTCTTTTTCTTTGGGTTCTTTGGAGTCTGAAGATTTGGACTCCGAACTGCCGGGGCGCTGAGTCTTCGTCGGCTTGGGTGTGGATTTTTCCGTCGTTTGGGCAGCCGCCGGTTGAGCCTCGCCTGTCTTGGGCGTGGGCTTATTGGATTTTAAAATGGGCTTGTTTTTGGCGGCGGCAGGCTGGGACGGTGCGGCTGGCCGCACGGGGGGTGAGACCAGTTGAGGAGCCTTCGCGGGTGGGGAGGGCTGGGAAACATCGTCGGGCTGATCGGACTCGTTAGCCGAGGTCTCTTGGGGTTGGACTGCAATATTATTGTCCTCGGAGGCTTCAGCTTGCGGTTCGCTTGCGGGTTTTGATGGAGATTGAGGGGCAGAATTGGGCTTCGATAGCACAGGCCGTTCTAGTAGTGTTGGTTTCTCAGAAGATGGGGATGGAACAGAGGGTTGGGGTTGAGTGGCTGTTGGCACGGATGCTGAATTGTTCTCTTGAGTGGAAAATCGGTTCGAGTTTGAGTTGACTTGAAGTTTGGGTTTACGAACTTCTAGGATTTGTTGTTTTTTCTTGTGATCGGCTTGAGAATCGGAAAATTTCGAGGGGTGGCTTCCTCGCTCCGACTTGGAATCCTGATGATTCGTGACCGGGTGAGTTGCCACATATTTCTCAATCCGTTGAGCATCTGATTCTGTAATTGTACTACTATGGCTTTTGACTGCAATGTTGAGCCGTTCGCATACGGCTAAGATATCTTTGTTGTCCAAATTAAGTTCTTTTGACAATTCGTAAATTCTGACTTTGACGTTGTTCATCCACTTTGCCCTCTTCGTACCAACCCGTGATTGACTTAGTTTATCTTGACATTTTTCTTCCCCAATTAACAATTCTAACCTGTTATCGGGGTGACAACAGTAGCTAGACTCGCGAAAAAAGCCTTGACTCAAAGGATGTTTCTACTCTGACGGAAGACGCTGCTGGAGAATTTGATAAATTTCTTCGGGGACAGCGGCTTTGAGCGATCGCCCCAGACGATTCTTCTTTTGAGCGGCTTTGAGACATTCGGCATTCCGACAGAGATAGGCGGAACGACCCATGCCTCGATCTAATTGTACCTGATGGGACGAGTAGACTCGAACCACTCGCCAAAAGCTCTGTTTGGGAGCGACTTGGCGACAGGCAACACAGCGACGATAATTGGGCTGCATTTGACAGAGCCAATATAGAGAAACTAATCGCTTTCAGGAGAGTGAAGGGTTGTGAATTCGGGTTTTCGGGTGTGAACCCCAAAAGACGAAACTTCACAGCCTTCTCCCTTTATTTATTCTATAGACTGTTTGAGGATCTATCTATTGACGATCGCCTGATCGGTCGGTTCGGAACACCGAAGTTCTGCGAATTCCCCATCAACTCTAGCTGGCTGTCCAACTCGGACTGGGGTTTTACGCCAATTCTTCAGCTTCTAAGTCTTCTTCGTCCCAATCTTCTTCTTCCTCAAAAGCCTGCTGATGATGCAACTGTTCTGCTATTTTTTGATCTTCTGCGACCGCATCATATTTTGCAGTATCTTTGATATCAATTTTCCATCCGGTCAGGCGAGCGGCTAAACGCACATTTTGACCTTCTTTACCGATCGCCAAACTCAGTTGATCCTCGGGGACTAAAATGTGAGCGCGACGTTCTTCGGGATTGACGAGCCGCACTTGATCGACTCGCGCCGGACTCAAGGCATTGGCAATATAGGTCGCCGGGTCGGGAGACCAGCGAATTACGTCGATTTTTTCCCCGCGCAACTCGTTGACCACCACTTGAATGCGCGATCCCCTCGCACCGATACAAGCGCCTACCGGATCGACATCGCGATCGAGGGTATCAACGGCAATTTTGGTTCGCGGGCCTACATGAGAGGAGGGCGGATTGGCCTCCCGGGCGACGGCGACAATGCGAACGACTTCATCTTCAATTTCGGGGACTTCGTTGGCAAACAGGTACACCACCAAACCCGCATCAGCCCGAGAGACGAGGAGTTGTGGCCCTCGTTGCGATCCCTGAGAGACCCGCTTGAGATAGACTCTAAAGGTGGCATTGGCTCTGTAGTTGTCGTTGGGAAGTTGCTCCCGTTTGGGTAATTCCGCCTCGACTTCTTGATGACCGAAGCCACTGGTGACGGACATAATTACCGATTGTCGTTCAAAGCGCAACACCCGAGCTTGCAAAACGGTTCCTTCCAAGTCTTTGAACTCATCTTGAATCATTTTTCGCTGCTTGTCTCGCAGCTTTTGAGCCAGGACTTGTTTGGTTTGAATGGCGGCCATCCGACCAAAATCGCTTTGTTCGGGGGTAACATCGAGGGTCACGGTGTCGCCTAGCTGGGCTTCGGGTGCGACTTCGCGCACATCTTGCAGGGAAATCTGATGGTCTTGGTTGGTAACTTCTTCAACAATGGTTAAATTTTTCGCGAGGACGCGAAATCCTTCTTCTTCAACATCGAGTTCGACGTCAAAATTGTCGAAATAGTCTTCGCTAAATTGAGTATTGATCTCAATGGTGCGACGGTAACGTTCATATCCTTTTAACAAAGCTTCCCGTAAGGCTTCCTCAACGGCTTGCTTCGGTAAGTTCCGTTCTTGAGATATACCTTGGATCATGTCTTTGAGTCCTGGCAAACTGACCATTGACATAGGCTGCTTCTCCTGTGTAAATAAAAATTGAATAATAAGAAATCAAGCCGAGAAAAAATTAGCCACAACTCGCCAATTCAGTCGGTGAAGAATTCTCCATGTTTAAGCTTCTTCCCTGGATGCGCGATCGCGCATCTCTTTGCTTTCGATGTAGATGCCCACCCCAACCCGGGAATCTTGAGGGTAAAAATTTGCTGATTTCACTCTCCTTCTTGCAGCAGAACTTCGGCGATGACTGGGCGAGGAATTGCCATTTGTCGTCCTTTTTGATTGAGATAAACGGCGGTTTCATCGCGACGAACTAACTTTCCGCTCCACTCTTTATACCCTTTATAGGGTTCTGAAGTTCTGATGAGTACCGGAAATCCTTTGAAGGAGATAAAATCGCGATCGCTGGTCAGTGTTTGAGATATTCCGGGGCTAGAAATCTCTAACACGTAAGCATCGGGAATCAAATCAACGGTATCTAATTGTTCTTCCAACGCTCGACTCATTTGTTCGCAGTCGTCTAAACCCGTATCTTGGTTGGGGTTGCGGATATCGACGCGCAAAACGGGGGGGGTTTGGTTGGTATAAAATACTGCTCCCACCACTTCTAATCCCAGTGCTTCAGCAACAGGGGTGGCTAGATCGATGATTTTTGGGACAAGGGGGTGAGCCATACTTGAGATTGCAGAAAATTAGACTTAAGACTTCAAACTGACCCCTAAGGACGGAAACTGGATACCGCAGGAGTGGGAACTGACGCTTGTAGCACCTCTTACAAGCTTACAGGTTGAACTGAACCCTGCCACTAAAAAAAGTGGGCGTCACCCACTTCACAGTGTCTTCCACAAGAAGTCAGACAGACAAATCCCGTTTTTGAATTTATCTCTAACCTCAAGTTTAGCTTAAATCCGCCCCTTTTGTCAGGTGGGAAGTATTTAGAACTTCTTTCCTTTGGTGAGTTGGCGCAGTTGTCGGGCTTCGGCGATCACTTGTTCAAAGTTTTCTTCATCGACTCGTTGAACGTAATTTATTTTAAATTCTTCCAGGAAAGCCACCAGTAGAGATTCAATTTCATTGAGGCTTTGTTCTTTTTGAATTTCTTGACCGAGTGCCGTCCCAAAATGACGCACCAGTTCATTGGATAAGCGAGTTCCTACGGGATCTTCCATTGCAGTTTTCACCGTTTCATAGGTGGTTTGTGGTCCTTCTACCGCCAATTTAGATAACTCATTAATCAGGCGTTCGGTGATTTGTTGGGGAAGATCTTGTAAGCCGGGAATTTGCTTAAATCGTTGGGAAATAGGAGACTGTTGAACGGCACTTTGAATACTATGACGGAGAACGGCTTCGATTTCCGGTTGCACTTGGGGAATGGCTTTGTAAACGGTAATTTGAACTAATCGAGTGGCGAGAACTTCGATTTCATTAATATTATTGAGGTCGATATAGCGCCGTTTTTGAGATTCAAAAAACTGTTGAAAAAAATCGCCACTTTCGATATCATTTTGCAATTGGTTAATCGCTTGAATAATCACAATTTCCGTCAATTCTTGAGCAAAACTGGTCAGAACTCCGCGAATGGCTTGCGCTCGAACTCGTTCGATATCAATCCATCCCACCTGTTCTAAACGAATGGTTACGGGAATAATTCGCAGCCACCGCCAGATGGGAATAAATAGAAAGACATCATACCAACGCCACAGGATGGCATCGAACCAAGTAAAACTAACAAAACGGCGATCAATCAGATAAGTTCGCAGGATAAATTCGACGATAAAAATAATGATAAAGGGTAAATCGATCAGCCAAAAATCATCAATAAATTGCCCATTTTCACCAATCCGACGATAATAGTTTAGTTCCATCAGGGGAATAATTTCGTCATCAAACCATTCTAATTCTTCTTGAAAGTTTTGTTCAATTAAATAGGTGGGACTCCAAAAAATCCGAAAGGCTTCTTTGGCGGATTCTTGGGAACCGGGAACTTCCTCTCGCATTTGGTTTTTGATTTTTTCTAAGACACCGCTTTTATTGGCAATGGCGAAGGGATCTTCATTAATCAGGTTAATACTTTGAGTTCGCAAGTCTTCGAGGGTTTGGTTCGCTTCCGGTGAATTTAAACCCAGTTCTAAGGCTTGTTGTTGTAGCTGTTGAACGGTGTTTATATATCTTTGGGTTTCGCGGTTGGGTTCAATTCCTTTGACGGGATCGTATATTTGTATAATTTTAGGGGTGTAGCGAAAATAAAAATCACGTAGGGGGATATAAGTCAGATTAAACAAGACTAAAATAAAATTGATCAGGGCTAGCAGTGCCATCAATTGTTCAAACCAAGGAACTTTTTTCTGTTTCTTGCGGAATATGGATTTTGAGCTGGGCATAGATGAGTCTCAAGGAAAAATTGAAAATTTCTAGGGCTACTTTAGCGGAACTCGGCTGACTCTCCATCAACATTTTGATAGATTCTCACCAGAATTTAACGATGTCAACGACTTCTAAATCACCCCGAATCAGTGTTATTATTCCAGCTTACAACTGCGATCGCTATGTTGGACAAGCTGTGGAGAGTATTCTTAATCAAACTTATTCTTCCTATGAAATTATTGTGATTGATGATGGTTCTCAAGACCATACTTATGAAGTTCTACAGCCTTACGCCCCAAAAATTCGCTATGTTTATCAAAAAAATCAAGGGGTGTCTGTGGCGCGAAATCATGGGATTCATCTCGCCCGAGGGGAGTTTGTGGCGTTTCTCGATGCGGATGATGTGTTTCTCCGGGATACACTGGCGTCCCAGTTGGCGGTGTTTGAAGCCAACCCCAACCTGGGAATTGTTCATAGTGGCTGGCGACGCATTAACAAAGAGGGCGAAACGTTGATGGATGTTCGGCCTTGGGAGACGGTTCCGGAGTTGAACTTGGAGACTTGGTTGCGGTGGAAGCCCTTGGGGACGATGGGAACTTTAATGTTTCGCCGAAACGGGTTGGAACAAGTTGGGGGGTTTGAACCGGGGTTAACTCATGCGGAGGATGTTGACTTAATATTACGGTTGGCGTTAAAAGGCTGTGAGGCGGAGTGGTTACGTCAATCAACGGTTTGTTATCGACAACATGACCGCAATACCATGCGAGATGGAATTTCTCAAGCCAAATCAATTAATTGGGTGCTGGATCGATTTTTTAGCCAAGCGGATATTCCTGTCGATATTCGCTTAATTGAAAATTGGGTGCGTTACAGTACGTTGGTTTGGAGTTCGTGGTATTTATATTATACAGGTTTTCCGAAAGAAATGGTAGAGTATTTGCAAAAATCTTGGTCTTTTACGCCGTTTTTTGGGATAGAAACGGTGATCAATTGGATAGAAAGTTTTACCCAATATTCGCTGAATTTAGGGGATGAATTCTACGCAGATGAATTGCGTAAACTTCCGGAATGGCAATTATTACTCAAATGGGTTGTTAATCAAATTTCCGAGTAGGGTGATGTCAGGAGTCAGGAGACACCGAGTCAGGAGTCAGGAGACACCGAGACACCGAGACAGGAGTCAGGAGTCACCGAGTCAGGAGTCAGGAGTTGGGGAAAAGACCCTAAGACTCCTTCGTCGTCTGGCTTCGCCTACGTTGCACTCACCGGTGACATAATTTGCCTGTAGCAAGATTGCCTTTTGCCTGTAGCAAGATTGCCCTTCGGGTTCAGCAGTTGCTCTCTTGCAAACTTTGCTCTCGACGGAAACCGCCGGGCCGCAAGTTTGCGCTCCTTGATGGAAACCACCAAGACCGCACTGCTTCACCTGTAGCAAGATTGCCTGTTGCCTATCTTTGCAAATTGAGTAAAAATCAAAGAGTTAGAGTCCAGCTTTTTTTAGAAGTTGTTCAAGTTGACGCAAGTTAACGCAAATATTACGAGTTATCGGGCTAACTTTGGGGTTATCATCGTCGGGTAATCTTTCCCCTAATAAGTAGTAATGTTCTAAGCGACAAATATTGCTGAGAAACCAATAGAGTGAGGTTATATATCCCGGTGAAAAAATCTCAATTACTTTTGTTCCGGGCTTGCAAAAAGTGAGGTTTGTTAATCCTGCGCCATGAGGGGCAACCACAACTTCAGCGGCGTTGAGATAATGGGCTTGTTCGACAACGGATAAGGTTTCTAAGTAAATTCGTTGAAAGCCATATTTTTCTAAAAGTTGAACAACGGCTTGATTATTGATGGTTTTTCGATATCCGGCTTGATTTCTATCAATATAAATTCGTTTGTAACCCGGAATTTCCGGGCGAAGTTTGGAGTTAAGTAAGCTGGTTTTGAGATAGTCACATTTCCATTGGGAAATCCCAAATTCGGGGGTAATGTTGGGAACGATCACTTGTTTGGCTTTTAGATGGGGATAATGATAACTTTCAAGGATTTTATCGGCGGAAATTCCCAAGGCTGCTAAACAGTCTATCTGATATTTATTCGGACAATGAGTAAAAACAAATTTATCGATTTTTTGGTTATGAATAGCGGAGTATTTATGCACCATATCTAAACGACCTACAACATCAAACATCCAATGAAAGTATCCACCATTTCCCCAACGAACAGATAAAAAAGCGATAGTTTCATCGAGTTCGTGAACGGGAGCATGATGATTATTTGAGATTAAAAATTCAGGATGTCCGGTAGAAAGTTCTGGAATTAACTGATCTTTTGAGTTTAAAACCGCACTGGTTAAAATGGGATCGGCTAACGCCTGTCCTTCAGGAAGGATACTGACAAAACCAGCAGAAGATCGAAAATAATCATGCTTAAAGTCTTCATTGAGACGATCATCTAATGTAATTGGAGGTGAACATTGAATTTGACTTTCTGGATAGAACTTAATTGTGGTAACATCGGAGGCGGAGTCTAAGCTAACAATTTGCTCTTTAGGATACTGACAAAAGGTTTCAATAACAATCGGCGGTAATAGTTTATAATGGCGACAAAAAACCGCAGTTTCGGGATAGCCTTGATGTTCAAATATATCCGCAAGTTCGTCATAGGCTTCAAAGCAATCGGTTTTTAATTCAATTGCTTTGATTAAAGCATCAATTGCCGCATCCCAATTTTTTTGCTGTTGTAATGCACGGCCAAGTTTTAGATAAAGTCTGTAGACATTTGGATTGACTTTAACGGCTTTTTTGTACAAAGCTATGACGGCTTCCCATTGCTGTTTTTTATGGAGTAAATCCCCCAATTTTTCGGAATATACAAAAGATAATTTTGGCTCAATTTCTAAAGCTTTTTGATAGTGGGCAATCGCTTCATCTTCTTGATAGAGTTGTTGCAACAAATCCGCTAATTTATAGTAAGAGGTTGACAGATTTGGATTAATTGTTTGGGCTTGGCGATAGATAGCGATCGCTTCTTCTATTTTATTTTGTTCAATTAAAGCATCGCCGATTTTAATATAAGGCCAGTAATTTTCGGGATTCAGTTTCAGTCCTTGATGGGAAGTGGCGATCGCCTTTTCCCATTGTTGGCATTCTATATAAGCATCTGCTAATTTGAAATAAGACCAACAGAAATCGGGATTAATTTGGATACTCTGTAAATAAGAGTTAATGGCATCATCCCACTGTTGTAATTGAGTTAAGGCATCTCCCAAACTATTATAATAATGACTGGCAGTTTGATTGAGTTGAATGGCTTTTTTGTAATTTAAAATGGCGGCTTGCCATTGTTCTTGTTGACTTAAGGCTTTGCCCAATAGATAATAAATTTTAGATTCTTTTGGATATAAATTTAAAGCCCGAGAATATAAATTAATGACTTTTTCCAATTGATTCTGCTTCGCCAAGCTTTCACCCAGGCTGAAATAATCTTCAAGTTGGAGTTTCTCCGGTTCTAACAAAAAAGCTTGATACTGACAGTTTGCTGCGTTTTCCGGTTGATTGTTTTTTTGCCAAATTCGGGCTAAGTTCCGGTAAACTCCGGCTAAATTGGGTTGGAACTCAAGAGCGGTTTCATAAGATTTGATCGCCAGTTCCCACTGTTGTTGACTCGCGTACAAACTCCCTAAATTGGCATGAACTTCAGCAAAGTTCGGTTGAATTTCTAAGGCTTGATGATAGGAGTCTTTAGCTTCTTCCAGTTGACCTTGTAGTTGCAGAATCACCCCGATAATTTTATAAGCAGGAGCAAAATTGGGCTGAACTTTTAAGGCTTGATGACACAAAGCAACAGCCCGTTCTAATTTTTGTTGAGCAACATACAAGTTGGCTTGTTGACAAAGCTGACTGGCTGCTGTTTCTGAGTTCACTGTTTGATTCATATTTTACGACTTCATAAACAGGTACTCTTTTCTTTATATCATTAATTGTAACTTTTGCTGAAATCTATTTTTCTCCTAATTTTCTAGCAAGGCTTGATCGATCTGATAGTAAGCTGTATCTTTAGCGTGTATTAGACGCTTTTCATATTCAATTAATCTCAAAATACTGGTTTCTATCGGTTTATTTTCAGCGTTTTCAATCACTTGACTGGCGGATTGAAAATCTCCAGCCCGTCGATAAAGATCGGCTAGAAATAGATCTTCAATTCCGAGTTGACTTTCCTTAATCCTTTTTGTTAAAATCGCATTATGAAAGAGTTTAGCCGCTTTTAAGCGACTATTTAAAAGGGAATTTGAGTTGTGCCGATCGGCCTTCATCCGTTCCCCTTCCGGGTTAATTCTTGTTGTCATGGGTTTTGCTTCCCGACTTGAACTCTAGTAGGTTGAATCTGAGATCTTGCATCAATGTTAGAAACCCGGTTTGTTGCTACTGCTTTTAGCTTATAGCCTGTATTTCTCCTGGAGAAACCCAGTTTCTCAGGTCGGGTTGAGTCCGGGTGCAAGATGTAAATGGAATTAGACCTTCTTACGAGGATCTTCATTCTGAACAAGATTGTCGATAGGGATAAGTTCAGGAATTTTTCCTAATTGAGCATTTATACAGTCTGACTTCCCCAGATTCGGGATCACAAAAGGATAGAAAAGTTAAGGAATTTCAGCCGGATTCCCATGTCGGATGCAGCTAACGCTCAATCTCCGTTGCTCGTTGCTCAGGCGGTTTAAAAAAAGCTACTAGGGAGAGTTGGAAGCTTTGCTAACAGGGACTCTTAACTCCCCTGTGGCTAGAGCAGGGCCGTGCGCGTTCTAACCCTAAAACTTGATTGGTGGGGAGGACCGGAGGTAGGGAGGTGGGGAGATAGAGAGGATTTTTATTAACAAAAAGGTATTTTTAATTAGAAAAAAGTCCTCTCCCCACCTCCCCATCCCCCCATCACCCCCCGAACCCCCGGCAATTTTTAACTGAGAATCAAACGGCCCTGCTGTGGCTAGAGTGGGCTGAGAAAATTCAAGTAAGCACAGTAAGCCCATAATAGCAATGTAGTTTAATTTTACTCAAAATGAACGGAAATGTCAATCCTCTGTTAATTCCAGTTAAATTTTATCCCTAAAAATTCCTCCAATTTTTCATTTTGAGACTGAAAGAAACCCTGTAGTTGTGTATGCACTTCTGGGGATACAGGCTGATAGTAACCTTGGTTATAAGCTTTGAATTCCGTTAAGGAAAAATCCGGTAAATTCAAAAATTCAAATACCTTTTTTAAAATCACTTGGGGTTGTTCATAAAAATCTTCACTTTTCAAAATTAAGAAGTTTTCCGGCGGGAAATACCTCATCCATTTGCGGAGAAATTCTAGATAAATTCCTCGCCAGATATATTTATGGGTTTGTTGCCAATAGTTGGGATGAATAGAAGTTTCTGGGTAATTTCCTAAAAGTTCTAATTCGACGGAAATCGCTTCGGAAAGTGGGAGAGCTTCTAATCCAAGTCGTACCCAGTGATAGTATTGAGAAACGGTTCTCTCTATGGGGTTTCTTAACAAAACAATCAACTTCATCTGAGGGAAAGCTTCAGCAATACGGCTGGCAACTTGTTCATCTTCCAGATAGCTAGGTGTTGCTTCTCCGGTTAAAAAGTGAGTCGATTCTTTTAAACTCGGAAAATGAGATAAATACCAATCTAATCCCCGTTTATAATGATGATTCCAGAAATAAATTTCCTTCTTAATTGCAGGTAAAATTTGAGGATGACTTTCCAAATAACGGTACAGGGAAGTCGTTCCGCCTTTCTGAGTGCCGATAATAATAAAACCCGGATTAAGAGGTTTGCTACTATCCCACTCGGTTTCCGCAACTTCAGGATGAGAACGTTGAATTTTTTTATAAATTGCTCTTTGATAAGCGGCAATTGCAGGTTTTATTCTACCTAAACGAGTTAAAACTTCACCTAAATTTAATTCAACTAAAGGAGCATTGGGATAGCGTTCAACTGCATCTTGGTAGATCGTTAATGCATCATTCAGTTTATTGTGTTGTGCTAAAATATTCCAGAGATTCCAATAAGACCATTGATAAAAAGGTTGAATTTCTATAGCTCGCAGATAAGCTTTCAGGGCGGGTTCATATTCTTGGTTTTGAAAAAGAAGTTGACCTAGTTTTTGATGGACTTGAAAAGAGTTAGGATCAATTTCTAAAGATTTTTTATAGTTGCTAATAGCCGCATCCCTAGATTTTAGTTTAACAAAAGCATCAGCTAATCTTTGATAGGTAATTGCTGAATTGGGGTTGAATTCTAATGCTTTTTGATAAGTGTCAATTGCTTCTAGCCAGCGTTCTAATTGACTGAATGCTTCACCCAAATTGTGAGCGGCTTCAAAAGAATCCGGTTTGAGTTTAATCGTTCTTTGATAACAAAAAATTGCGGGCAAAGGTTTTTCATCTTTGAGTAGCATATTTCCCAAGGTTAAATATTCCTCGGCGGTTGCCCAATCGGGATCTAATTGTAGTGCTTCATACCAGTATTGTGCCGCTTCTTTTTGTCGGTTAAGCCGAGTCAAGATTTGAGCTATATTTCGATAAGCTACTGCTAATTTGGGTTGAAGTTCAATCAGCTTTTTGTAGCTATCAATGGCTTTTTCCCACTGTTGTTCTTGGCTGTAAATCCCTCCTAATTTTTCATAAGATTCCGCCAAATCGGGCTGAAGTTCAACCGCTTTGAGATAACATTGTTTTGCTTCTTCGTTCTGACCTTGAATCTGTAAAGCCATTCCTAAAGTTTCATAAGCCAGGGCAAAGTGAGGTTGATGTTTTAAAGCTTGCTGACAAGAAACAATCGCCTGCTGAAATTGCTGCTGACGCAAATAAACAATTGCCTGTTGATACAAGTTGATGGCAGTGGTAATCGATTGCTCAGAGTCATTCATAACAAATATTGCTTTAAAAGGTCAGGATAAAGACTGGATAATTATACTCGATTCTTGTATCTGATTTGTTGGGATTCTTCCTTTTACGCCGACTCCGGGATTGAAATCATGCTTATATAGTTGTCAATTTCTTCATCATTTAATCCAGTAGCTTTTTTTCTAATCATCAGTTGGTAGCCTTGCTCAATCACTTCAATTGCATCCGATACCCAGTTCATAAAATAATCAATACCTACTTTAGCCTGTTGTTCGGGATTATTGGGTTCGTTCACTTCATAATCATCAAAAATAATAATGCCTCCAACTTTAGTTAAACGCCAAGATTGCAAAGCATCCTGTAATGCAGCCCTAGCCAGATGACATCCATCAATATAAACAATATCATATAAATTTGCCGGAAGTGAACCCAAAATATCTTGAGAGTAGCCGATCATTTTTATAACTTTTTGAGTGGCATTCGTTTGAGAAATATTCAGGTAAAATTCGGGTTTAAAATACGGATCAATACAAGTAATTTGGGCGGTGGGATGAGTTAAAATATGATCGAGAAGCCAGCAAGTAGACATTCCTTGATAACTTCCAATTTCTAAAACCCTTAATTCGGGAGTGTTGCTGAAAAATTTTAGATGTTTTTGCCAGATGAGAATATTATTACTAAACCAGTCTTGAGTAAATTGATAATTTCTCTGTTGACAGAGATGCCATCCTTTTAAAGTAAGAGCTTTTTGATGATAGTGAATAGCTGCTTTCGTTTGACCTTGTTGAGTTAAAATGTTACCCAGTTTTGTGTAAGCATCAGTCGAAGTAGGATTTTGTTTAATAGTTCTGTAGCATTCAGCTATAACTTGCTGAAATTGATGTTGTTGTTCAAAAATTTGTTCAATTTTGGTGAGAATTTCTGGATGATTAGGTTGAATTCTTAAAGCAAGTTTATGAAAAATGATCGCCGCTTCAAACTGTTGACATTTAACGAACGCTTCTCCCAACTGTAAATAAGGTTCAGCCGTATTAGAGGTAAAACCAAGTTCGGCGATCTTGAGAGGATAATTAATGGCAAGCTTTTCAGAATCAATCTGAAAAACTTGGTAATACCAATCCATCACACTCTCAAGAGCTGACTGTTTAACTTGCTGACAAATAGCATATCCTAATCGTTCATAAATAGTATTGAGAAAACTTGGATCAAATGAATTTTCTCGAACTTTAATTGCATAAAGATAAGCAATAACAGCGTCATTCCATTCTTGTTTTTGAGAAAAAGCATCTCCTAAGTTATTATAAGACCAAGGTGCTTTCGGATTGATTTTTATCGCCTGATGACAAGCTGTTATTGCCTGTTCAAACTGGCCTGTGTAAATATAGATTTTTCCTAAATGTTGGTAAGACCATAAGGCATTTGGGTGGAGTTCAAGCACCAGGCGAAAAGCTAAAATTGCATCATCCCATTGTTGAAGTTTAAAGAAAACATCTCCTAATTTTTGATAAGCTAATGCCAAATTAGGATTGAGATTAATCAGTTTCCGGTAACAAGCGATCGCTTCATCTAACCGACTCAACTTTATAAGTACATTTCCTAACTCTAAGTAAGTTTTTTCCGATTTGGGATCGAGACGTGATGCAACTTCATAACTGATCGCCGCATCTTGCCATTGTTGTTGTTGAGCATATACACTCGCTATATTGCTATAAACTTCTGCATCATCTGGCTTAATTTCTAATGCTTTTAGATAAGATTGTAATGCCGCTTCTAGTTGACCTTGCATCTGAAAAGCCATCCCTAAAGTTTTATATATATTAAAGTTTGGTTTGATTTTCAAAGCTTCTTGACAAACGGCGATCGCTTCTTGGTATTGGTTTTCAGTTAAGTAATATTCCGCTTGTTGATGCAGTTGTTGAACGACAGCTTCTAAACTCATAATAGGTTCCCTCATTAACTTTTGATTTAATCTTAGTTTTAAATCAAATATTCCAGTGGAATTTCATCCCCAATAAATATTCTAATTCTTGGTTGTAAGCTTGGAAATAATTTCCCAATAGATTTTCCATTGATTGATCTAAATCCGGATATGAACGAGCGTTGTATTTTTTATATTCAGTTAAAGGGTAATCAGACAAACCTAAAAACTCAAAGATTTGCTTTAAAGTGACAGCCGGATTTGAATAAAATCTTTCACTGGAAATAATTAAAATTTGCTCTCGGGGAAAAACATCTAACCATTTTTTCAAAAATTCTACATAAACGCCTCTAGCAATATAACTATTCGGTTGATTCCAATAGCTAAAATTTGGAACATTAAGCCGTTCAATTTCAGAAATCATTGCTGTTTCTAATGACCGAAATTCCCAATTCATACTTACCCATTGATAATAGTGAGAAATAGCCCGTTCAACTGGATTTCTTAAAAGAACAATCAGTTTAGTGTTAGGGAAAACCTGAAAAAGACGTTCGGCAGTTTCCCGATGATCTAGATAACTGGGTGTTGCTTCTCCTGTTAATATGTTTTGATTGGCTAAAATCGGAGGAAAATGAGCCAAATACCAATCTATCCCCCGGCTATATTTCGTTGACCAAAAATCAATTTCTTTGATTAAAGACGGCATAATCTGAGGATGTTTAGCCAAATAGTAGTATAAAGATGTGGTCCCTCCTTTTTGAGTTCCAATAATGATAAAATTAGGCTGGCTTACTGGTTCTAGTTTTTCAAGATTTTTCATCCAGTCGGGATGAAATTGTTGGATTTTTTGATAACAAGCTGCTTGGTAACATAGCAATGCTTCATCTCGTTCACCTTTTTGGGTTAGAATTTCTCCTAAATTGACGTAACACCAAATTGAATGGGGATTGTTTTCAACAGCTTGTCGATATATACATTCAGCCGCTTCTAATTTTCCTTGTTTATAAAGAATTTCCCACAATCCCTGATAGACCCAAGTTGGCACTTCCGGCTTGAGTTCAATCGCTTTTAAATAGGTTAAAATTGCCTCATCCCACCGTTGCTGTTGAGATAAAGTTGCTCCTAAATGATAATAAGCCTGATAGGAATTAGGATGAAGTTTGATAGCCTCCAAACAAAATTTAAGTTTTTCCTCTAATTGGGTTTGTGTTTGCTTTATTTGTTCGGACTCAATTCTGATTTCTAGATTTTCTGGCTGAATATCTAAAGCCATGCTATAGAAAACATTAGCTGACTTCAAATCATTATTTTTGGCTAAATTCCGAGCGATTTCCATACAAACTTTAGCATCTTCAGGTGCAAGACTTAAATCCCCGGGCTGAAAATTAGATTCAAATTGAATGGCTTCTTGTAGTTTTGTGTAAAGTTCGGGTGAATTTATCTGTTTTTTAATGGCTTTAAAATAGGCAAGAATGGCTTCATTCCAGCGTTGGTTTTGACTGAGGGCTAGTCCTAATTTATAATAAGACCAAGCAAAGTCTGCATCAAGAACAATAGCCCGATTATAGGCAGAGATTGCCTCTTGAAATTGACCGAGTTCTGAGAGGGCATTACCCAAGTTATAGTAAGACCAAGAAAAATTAGGATTCAGTTGAATTGCATGATGATAAGCAGAAATAGCTTCTTCCCAATTTTTTTGCTGAGAAAAAGCATCGCCTAACTGATGATAAGACCAAGAAAAATTAGGATTGAGTTCGATAGAGCGTTGATAAAGAGAAATTGCAGCTTCAATATTTCCTTGAACAAAAAACGTTTCAGCCTGTTGATAAAACTCATAGGCTGCCGTTTCAGAACTGTTTTCTGAGGGGATAAATTCCGACATTCAGTTTTACAAATCTTTCGTCAAAATGTGCATAAAATATGAAAGAGAAAAGGCAACCAGGGGTATACCAATCAACAATCCTAAAAAAACTTTTGAAATTGAACTGGCAAGGATTAAAAGTGAAATATAAGGCGCTCCCAGAATAATAATCGCCATCACAATTTTCAAGGGAGTCCACTTAATTTCATGCTTTAAATGTTTGAAGGATTGACCTTCTAGGTTACGGAGAGTCGGAGGTTTTCCAGACATTGCCCACTCCTTGAGAATAAAAATAGAGGAAAGTTACAAGAAGAGATCAGAAATTTTACACTGATAACTTTTTATGGTACATGATATATAGGATAGCAAAAAGTTGAGCCAAAGCGAATCGATGTCAACGGTAATCGGAACTCCTCAAGTGAGCGTAATTATTCCAGCCTATAACGGTAGTCGCTACATTAGCCAAGCCGTCGAGAGTGTTTTAAGTCAAACAGATTGTGATTTTGAAATCATTGTTGTTGATGATGGTTCCACTGATAATACTTTTGATATTTTACAACATTATCGCGATCGTATTCGCTATTTTTCTCAAAACAATCAAGGGGTCGCTGCGGCCAGAAATCGGGGAATTCGGGAAGCCCAAGCCGAATTGATTGCTTTGCTGGATCAAGATGACATTTTTCTTCCCGATAAACTCGCCGAACAAAGGGCTTGCTTTGAGAGGGATTCTGGCGCGGGATTTGTTAATAGTGGTTGGCGTTTAATTGACGCGAAAGGCGACCCAATTTCCGATATTGAACCCTGGCAGGATTTGCCCCATTTAGACTTAAAAGCACTAATTGTACACTCTCCTATTTTACCGAGTGCGATGATGTTTCGGCGCAGTTGGTGGGAGAAAGTTGGCGGGTTTGATTCTCGGTTTAACGGGGTCGATGATGCGGAATTTGTATGGCGGTTGGCTGCGGCGAAATGTCCGGCAATTTGGCTGCCAAAAGTTACCGTTGGATATCGACAACACGGGGAAACCGTTTCCAATCAAAAAGCCGTTGAACGGGCGAAAACTTTAATCGCCGCCCAGGATAACTTTTTCGGTCTAAAAAACTTACCAGATGCGGTTCTTCAACTGGAAAAACCCGCCCGCTACCAAGAATTAATTTGGTTGGCTTGGCATCTTTTTCACACCCAAAATTATGATCAGATGGCGGAATTTCTCCAGAAATCTTTGGGTTACACTCCCTACACAGTCCGCATTACCATTTCGGATTGGGTTAAACGGTTTATCGGACATTGCAAAGCCTACGGTTATCAATTGAATCTGGAATCGTTGAGAAATTTACCCCAGTGGAAACAACTGATTTCCGGCTTTCTTCCCTCTCCGCCCCCAAAAGTGAGCGTGATTATTCCCGCTTACAACTGTGCGGAATATCTCGAACAAGCCGTTAAAAGTGTACTCGAACAAACCTATAACAATTATGAAGTTATTGTCATTAATGACGGTTCGACCGATAAAACCTACGAAATTTTAATTCCTTATTTGGATGTAATTCGCTACGTTTATCAAAACAATCATGGCTTATCAAAAGTCAGACAAAAAGGCTGCCAACTTGCCCGGGGAGAACTGTTAACTTTTTTGGACGGAGATGATTTCTTTTTGCCGGATAAGTTGGCGGAACAAGTTGCAGCGTTTGAGGAAAATACCGAGGTCGATTTGGTACAAAGCGGTTGGATTATTGTCAGTCAAAAGGGCGAGGGATTGACGGATATTAAGCCCTGGGAAAATTCCCCAGAACTGAATTTAGAAGCTTGGCTTCTGCACAAATGTATTCGTCCGAGTGCGGTTATGTTTCGGCGAGATGCTTGGGAAAAAGTGGGAGGATTTGACGGTCAATATTCCATGACTGACGACTTGGATTTTGTGCTGCGTTTGGCTTTAATGGGGGGGAAAAGTGCCTGGGTGAAAAAAATTCACGCGGGTTATCGCCAACACGGTCAAAGTTTAATGTCGCGGGGAATTGAATTGATTGAAGATAGCCAAAAAATTATGGATAACTTTTTTAGCCGCCCCGACATTCCCGAAAATATTCGACAATTAAAACCAAAAGAACATTATCAACGTTGGGTGTGGTTGGCGTGGCGAATGTACCGGGACGGTTATCCGGCGTTGATGCTAGATTGTTTGAAAAAATCCTTGGAGTCCAGCTATTTTTTGAAGACGGAAACCCTCACCCACTGGATAGAAGCTTTTAGCAATATTTCCGCCGAATATGGAATCTCATTTGATCTCGAAAAATTTATGAAAACTCCCGAATGGCAACAGGCTGTTACTTATTTAATGAACAAAACTAATCCTTCTTTTCCCCAAAAAAATTTTTCCCGCAGAAAACGTATTCTCCTGATTAATATGGACGATCCCGGCGTTGGAGGTTTGGCTCAATACGACCATTTAATCCTGTGTCAGTTGGCGAAAATAGGACATCAAGTCACGGCCGTTCGTCCCCAACATTCCAGCCCGTTAGTCGAACAAGAAAAACGCCTGGGCATTCAACAATACTGGCTCGATTATATCACCAGCCAAGATTTATCCAGAGTTCTCAGAAATACCGAAGATGCGGTCGAAATTTATGCCAAATTTCAGCCCGATTTGATCATTTTTAGCGACGGTTGGCCCTTCTCTCATTTCGCTGCCAAACAAGTCGCCATTCAACAAAATATTCCCTACATGATCGCTTTGGGTTTAGCCGCTCCCGAACACAAAGATTTTACGATGGGCGATAATATTCCCTACGCCGAAGGGGTTTTATATCAATACGGTTTGGCGAAAGCGGTTAACGTCGCCGCCCAAGAACATTTAAACATTCTCCACGAACAATTTAAACTTCCCAAAAACAAAGGAAATGTGATTTATTACGGACGTTCTGAGAAATATTTTTCGCCCCCAAATCCTTCAACTCGGGAGCGTTTACGCCGAGAAATTGGCATTCCCGAAGATGGAATTATGTGCTTTACTTCCGCCAGACTTGCACCCATTAAAGGACACCGTTACCAACTGGAAGCCATTGCCCAATTAAAACACACTTCTATCTGGGATAAATTCTACTTTGTTTGGGCGGGAACGGGACAGGGAAGCGGCGAAAATCTCGAAAAGGAATTAAAAGAAAAAGTTCGGGAACTGGGAGTTAATAACCGGGTAAAATTATTAGGACAACGCTGGGATATTCCCGACTGGTTAGAAGCTTGTGATATTTTTATTTTAACCTCTTTAGCCGAAGCAGCACCGTCTTTTGCTATCATGGAAGCGATGGCGAAAGGTGTAGCAATTATCGCCTCTGCTGCGGGAGGAATTCCCGAAGGTTTGGGAGATACAGGTCAACTTTTACCCGACCCAAATGTTAATCCAGAAGCCACAGTAACGGTATTAGTTGACACTTTAAAAGAATGGGCAATTAATCCCAAAATTCGACAACAAAAAGGTGAAGCCGCCAAACAAAGAGCCGAACAACTCTTTAAAGAAGAACGAATGATTAAACAAACTCTAGAAGTGATTCGGCAGGTTTTATCCGATGAGATTCAAAATGATTTTGCCGAGTTGCCCAACGTTAAAAAAGGGATTCAAAACCTCAATCAACGCCTAAATTATAGAAGTCAAGTTTGGAACGCTTGGAATAGCTACCGCCAAGGAAATGAAGACCAAATGAAATTTTACCTTCAGCAAGCCTTAGATAGTTCTCCCTTTTCTTTTTCAACCGAAATCATCTTGGATTGGATTGATGATTTTTCTCGGCTATCTCAAGAACAAGGAGACGAATTAAATATCGAAAATTTGACCCAATGTTCTGCTTGGAAATTTATTTTAGAAAATCGCTTGAAACTGCCGGGATAAAGTGTTAAAATAAAATCGGATATCAACCCGAGTTGCGATCATGTCCAATCCCCAACTTGCCGAAGAAAAAAATCAGGCAATTGCTTTACCTCCCACTCAAGATGAACTCCCTTGTGATGATGGAATCCCGATGGAAACTGAACGTCATAAACATCAATCCGATTTGTTGATTAATGCACTTTGGGAAAGACTCAAACAGCAAAATGCCTATGTTGGGGGCAATATGTTTGTTTACTTTAGCCTGGAGCAAATTCGCAACCAAGACTTTCGGGGGCCGGATGTATTTGTTGTTTTAGACGTTCCCCGTACCGAACGCAAAAGTTGGGTGATTTGGGAAGAAGGAAAAGGGCCGGATATAGTGATTGAACTGTTATCCGAAAGTACCCTAAACCGAGATAAAACCGAGAAAAAACAGATTTATCAATCTCGAATGCGAGTCCCGGAATATTTTTGGTATGATCCCTTTAACCCCGAAGATTTCCAGGGATTTCGTTTACAAGGAAGCGTTTATCAACCCCTTGAACCCGACTCTCAAGGACGTTTAATTAGTCAAGAATTAAACTTGGCATTGGTCAAATGGTCGGGAAGTTATCGAGAGATTAATACTGTTTGGTTGAGGTGGGCAACATTGGACGGAGAAATCCTGCCAACACCGGAAGAAATAGCAGAACAACAACGCCAACGGGCAGAACTCGCCGAACAACAACTTGAAGAAATGAGACAATATTTGAGAGAAAGGGGAATTGATATGCCACAATCGGAACAGGAATAAAGGAAAAATGAATAGAAGTGACCGAGCAGGCAGACATTGAGGAAAAGGCATGAAAACCGCTTTAATTTGTGGAATCTCCGGACAAGATGGCGCCTATCTCGCCGACTTATTATTAAAAAGTGGCTACTCGGTTTGTGGCACCTCCCGGGATGCTCAAATGTCATCTTTTCAAAACCTTTCCCGCTTGGGCATTCGAGAACAAGTTAAACTCGAATCAATGATTCTCACCGACTTTCGGAGCGTGTTGCAAGTCCTAACCAAAGTCAAACCCGATGAAGTCTACAACCTCGCCGCCCAAAGTTCGGTGGGTTTGTCCTTTGACCAACCGGTAGAAACCCTCGAAAGCGTCGCCACTGGAACGTTAAACCTGTTAGAAGCCATTCGGTTTACAGGCGCCAACATCAAACTTTATAACGCCGGTTCGAGCGAATGTTTTGGGAATACCGGGGAAATAGCAGCCGATGAAAACACCCCCTTTCGTCCCCGCAGTCCCTACGCCGTCGCCAAGTCCGCCGCCTTTTGGGAAGTCGCCAACTATCGGGAAGCCTACGGAATATTTGCCTGTTCGGGTATCCTATTTAACCACGAATCCCCCCTGCGACCGGAACGGTTTGTTACCCAAAAAATTATCTCCTCAGCCTGTCGAATTGCCGCAGGAAGCGAAGAAAAACTCTATTTGGGCAATATTTCCGTTCAGCGGGATTGGGGTTGGGCGCCGGAATACGTCGAAGCCATGTACAAAATGCTACAGCATGACGAACCCGATGATTATGTTATCGCCACCGGCCAAACTTCATCATTGCAGGATTTTGTCGCCGAAGCCTTTACTTGTGTCGGTCTGAACTGGGAAGATTATGTCGAAACGGACCAAAGTTTGTATCGACCGACAGATATTGCCGTAGGTCGGGCTAACCCGGTCAAAGCCAAAGCCAAACTCGGATGGGAAGCCCAGTATAAACTCCGCGACGTGGTTCGGATGATGGTTGAAGCCCGACAAAAGGGATTTTAGCCGTTTTCTGAGGGAAATAACTCAAGCAATGGTGTTAATGAGTCCTCCCTCAACTCGCAAGGGCGCACCTGTTGTACCGGAGGATTGTTCTGAACAGAGATAAGTCACTAAACTCGCAATTTCTTCAGGATTAAGAAGACGTTTAATTAAAGAATCTGGACGTTCTTTAGCCATAAATTCTCGTTCTATCTCCTCTAACGTTTTGCCCTCTTGTTCAGCACGTTTTTGAAAACGTTCTATCAATCCTTGAGAACGAGTTGGACCCGGCATGACCGAGTTAACTGTTATTCCTGTTCCGGCAACGCTTTCAGCCAAACCTCTGGCAATAGTCAGTTGAGCCGTTTTTGTCATCGCGTAGGGAATCATATCGGGAGGAACTTTAAGCGCAGATTCACTAGAGATAAAAACAATTCTTCCCCAGTTTTTTTCAAGCATCTTCGGGAGATAATATCGAGTTAATCGCACGCCCGTCATAATGTTAACTTGAAAATACTTTTCCCACTCCTCATCGGTGTATTCTCCAAAAGACTTGAAGTCATAAATGCCCAAATTATTGATTAAAATATCAGTCTCGGGAGTAGATTGGGTTAAAATTTCAACGCCTTCTAATGTTGCTAAATCCGCAGTCACCGACTTCACCTCAACCTGGGGAGCAGAGGACTGAATTAACTCGACAGCCTCAAAGAGTTGATTTTCTTTTCGACCTGTAATGGTAACTGATGCCCCCGCTTTTGCCAATCCTTCCGCAATCGCCAAGCCAATCCCCGTACTCGAACCGCTAATCACAGCAAGTTTACCAGAAAGGTCGATTTTCATCGCGGTGTTTTCCTTTTCTACGCCAATTCCCAGTAAAATAATACACTATAGGTAATCTGCGGCTTAGGAGGAGATCAATCTTGGATGAACTCAGAGGAGCGCTAGAACTGGCAACCGAAGAAGAGTTGCAACAACTAACCGAACTGCTGTTTAGCCGTCGGTTCAACCCTTTAGACTATTTTAATACCCCTCAACCCATTGACATCGAAAGTCGCGACCGTGAAGCTTGGCTGGATGCACTCGAACAGCGGTTTCGCTATTTGGCCGCAGATGGGTTAACCGTGTTGAGAGGACGCACTCACCAAGTCAGTTATCGTCAAGCTTTAATTCAAGTCTGTCGTTATCTAAAAATCTCTTATTCCAAAACCTTATCCACCACCGACTTAGAAGCGGAAATCTTTTTATTTTTGTTAGGACGGGCTTGGAAACGTTTACCCGCTTCCGAACAAGAAGCCCTAACTCAACGCATCAGCGACGCTCTAGCCGAGTCCAACACTCCCCAACCTTTGCCTCTGTCGGCCGAAAAAAATCCCTTGGGTTTCTTATTCAAAGCCGGAAGCGCGATCGCCGTCAGTACCATTGTACAACCGATCGTGTTAAAACAACTCGCCCGTCAGTTTGCCCTGCATTTTGCCAAATACCAAGTTGCAAAACAGACCATCGTTCAAGGGGGGACAACCGCCGCCGCCCAGTTGCAAAGTTATGTTAGCGTTCAGATGGCAAAACGGGGAATGGCCGCCAGCGCCGCCCGTTATGGGGCAACCCGCAGCGTGTTTGCGTTTCTCGGTCCGATGCTGTGGACTTGGTTTGTCGCCGATGTCGGTTGGAAAGCTATCTCAACCAACTACGCCCGGATTATTCCTACAATATTTACTTTGGCACAAATTCGCCTCACCCGTTCGGAATGGGCTTGGGAACCAGTGTAAACAGTCACCAGTCACCAGTCACCAGTCACCAGTGAAGAGGGAACAGGGAACAGCGCGAACTCGCGACTTGGCGGTTTCCGTCGAGAGCGAAGTTCGCGCATAGAGGGAACAGGGAACAGGCAAGAGGGAACAGGTAACAGGCAACAGGCTATAGGCAAAACTGATAACTGCAAACTGTAAAAACTGGTCACTCTCTTACAAACTTTGCTACCGACTATTCCGCCGGGTCGCAAGTTTGCGCTGATAAGTGTAAACTGTTCACTGTAAAAACTGGTCACTGTAAACACTGGTGACTGGTGACTGGTGACTGGTGACTGTAAAAGCTGTGTCTGTACTCACGCGACATCCCGAACCCAAACTTCAAGGCGCTTGGAATTTATTTCAAGTCGGATTACTTTTATTTCCACTCCTGCCAACTTGGGGCGGACTAACGATTATTTTTTCCACAATTGTTGCTTGGACGAAGAAATTTAAACAGATAATTAATCAACCCGTTCATCAGGCGTTAATTGTCTTAAGTTTATTACTCATTTTAACCGCAATTCTTGCCGAAAAACGTTCCGATGCTTTAATTGGCTTATCGAATTTTATCCCCTATTTTTTTGTATTTGCCGGATTTAATACTATAATTCAAACCCCAAACCAACTCCGTCAAATGGCTTGGATTTTAATAATCCCTTCTATTCCCGTTGTTATTTTAGGTTTGGGTCAACAATTTCTCGGATGGTCGGGAATCGAACAATTAAGAGGATTTTTCGGTTGGGTTATCGTTCTCAATGGCAGCCCGCCCGATAGAATGTCTTCCGTCTTTATGTACGCCAATATTTTAGCCGTTTATCTTTTAATTGTCTTTATTTTAGGACTGGGATTATTAATCGAACGTCTTCCCTTTTGGAAGGATAAACCCGAAGAAAAACTCTATCCAAAACCCACTTTTTTAACCGTTTTAATAATAGCTTTGTTCGGCGTAACCATCGCCCTAATATTCACCAACTCCCGCAACGCTTGGGGACTGATGGTATTATCCAGCGTGGCTTATGCGGTTTATTTGGGATGGCCGATTGTGTTAGGATTAGTAATTGCCGGAGTAGCAGCAATTTTGGGGGCGGCGTTTGCACCATCTCCGTTACAAAAAGGTTTAAGAGTCATTGTTCCGGCTTATTTTTGGCAACGTTTGACCGACCAAAACTTTGAACGACCCGTTGAAACCCTCCGCATTACTCAATGGAAATTCGCCTGGAACCTCACCCAAGAAAAACCGCTAACGGGTTGGGGTTTGCGAAACTTTACCGCCCTCTACGAAAGCCAAATGAACGTTTGGATGGGTCATCCTCATAACTTATTTTTAATGATGACCGCAGAAGCCGGAATTCCCGCAACATTACTCTTTTTTAGCATTGTAGCCTGGATTTTAATTCAAGCAGTTTGGGTTGCCATTCAACAAAAAATTAAACCCGAAAACCGATTAATTTTCTTCAGTTACGGACTGGCATTTTCGGCCTGTGTATTGTTTAATTTGTTGGATGTAACCCTGTACGATTTCCGGGTAAATACCTTGGGATGGATACTACTCGGCGCAATTTATGGCAATACTCAACAAATTATAGCGCGAAGCGCAGGGAACAGGGAACAGGGAACAGCGCAAGTTCGCGCTGGTGACTGGTGACTGGTGACTGGTGACTGTAAAGCCTATTCCCTTTGTACCAGACTCGCCACAGCTTCAACTAATTGTTCAAAATCCACCGGCTTTGTCAAATGCTGTTGAAAGCCACTCGCTAAGGCTCGCCGTCTATCCTCAACTTGGGCATAGGCTGTTAAAGCGATCGCCGGAGTCTGCCCCCCTTTTTCCGGTGGTAAACTGCGAATCTGGCGAAGTAGAGTAAAACCATCGACTTCTGGCATCCCAATATCGCTGACTAACACATGGGGTTGAAACGATTCTAAAGTTGCCAGCACTTCTGTCGCCGAGGCAACAGTGAGGACGGATGCTCCGTATTGAGTCAGCAATACCGTTAACAGTTCGCGAGTATCGCAGTCATCATCGACAGCAAGAACTCGAATGCCAGTGAGGTCGAGTGAGGGGGGACTGGAGAAGTCGGTCGGTTCGGCCTCTGCTGCCTGATTGATCAGGGGCAACCGAACCGTAAAAGTAGCCCCCAACCCAACACCCCGACTCTCGGCTGTAATCGTGCCGCCATGAGCCTCAACCAACTGGCGGACGATCGCCAACCCTAAGCCCAATCCTCCATGTTGGCGAGTGATCGAGGAATTTTCTTGACGGAACGATTCAAAGATGTGGGGGAGAAAGTCCGGGTTGATACCTCTACCGGTGTCCTTAACCGTAATTTTTGCCTGTTTGCCGTCTTTTTCGAGGCTGATATCTATTCGTCCACCATCAGGAGTAAATTTAATAGCGTTGGACAACAAGTTCCAAATAATTTGCTGGAGTCGGGCGGCATCGCCGAAAACCCAGCCAATATCGGGTAAGATCGGATGGAGTGAAATCGATTTAGCTGTCGCTGCGGTCTTGACGGTTTCGAGTGCCGCTTCAATCACAGCAGATAGAGCAACTGAGGTCGTATTCAAGCTCAGTTTGCCCCGTAAAATCTTAGCCAGATCGAGCAGGTCATCAATCAGTTGAGTCTGTAATTTGACATTTCGCTCAATGACGGCGAGCGCTTCTGCCGTTTGGGTGGGATTGAATTTACGAGTTTGCAACATCTTTGTCCAGCCCATGATCGGGTTGAGGGGCGTTCGCAATTCGTGGGAGAGAACGGCCAGAAATTCGTCTTTGATGCGGTTGGCGCGTTCAGCTTCGGCTCTGGCGGCTTGTTCCCATTTCAACAGGCGATCGCGTTCGAGTTCGGCTTGTTTGCGTGCGGTGATATCGAGGATCGTACCAATAAAGCGCTGTGCATTTCCCGCCCCATCAAAATACACTTGCCCAATGGCTGCGATCCAGCGTTCGATGCCATCGGACATCCCGATCGTGCGAAATTCGACATCATAGTTACCCCCATGAGCGTTGTTCAGGGACTCTTGCACCACTTTTTCGAGGCGATCGCGATCGTCGGGGTGGAGTCCTTGAAAAAACACGTCAATGCTGATTTCTGCCTCTTCAGACAACCCAAACATGGCTTTGCAGTTGGCATCCCAAATGAGTTCATTGGTGATTAGATTCCAGTCCCAAGTGCCTAACTTAGCCGATTCGATAGCCATGCGGAGGCGATCTTCACTGTAGCGCAGGGCGGCTTCTGCTTGTTTGCGTTCGGTGATGTCAACGGCAGCCCCGTAAATCAACCCTTCTGGGGGAGATAGCCGTGCGTTCCAGAGAAACCAGCGGTAGGAGCCATCTTTGTGCCGATAACGATTTTCAAAAGCAACAGTTTCGCGACCAGAGAACAGAGCCTCAGCTTCGGAAACGGACTTGGCGATGTCGTCCGGGTGAACAAACTCAACCCAGGGACGGGAGGTCATTTCGTCTACAGTCCGGCCCAGGATGCGTTCAAAGGTGGGGCTGACCCATTGGAAATACCCGTTGGTGTTGGCGATCATTTGTAAATCGGAACCAACGGCGAGGAACTGTTCCCGTTCCTGCTCAATCTGTTTGCGATCAGTGATATTGGTAAACAGGAGAGCAAACTTGTGGCTACTGACGGGAAAGGCATTGACATCAAACCAACGGTTCATTACCACCGATTGATTCTCAAACCGAATCGGTTGACCCGTTAACACCACTTTTCCATAGGTTTCAAACCAAAACGCTTCCAGACCGGGAATCAGTTCCCGTGCTGTTTTTCCGACGGGTTGTTCTAAGCCCGTTAGCCTTTCAAACATTGGATTGACATCCTCGAAGCGATAATCGTTTGGTTTGCCGTTCTCATCAAACAGCATTTCGCAGATGCAGAAGCCTTCGTCAATAGAGTTGAACAGGGTGCGATATTTTTCTTCTGATACAGCCAGCAGATCTTCGGCTTGCTTGCGTTCGATCAAGTCGGCAGCCTGTCGCGCCAGCAGGTCGAGCAGACGTAACTCCTGTTCTGTAGAGCGATGGGGTTTGCGCCAATGAGTCGAAATCATGCCGACGAAGCGACCGTTACGCGAGATCAAGGGGGTGGACTGCACTCCTCGGATACCGCAAAGGCGGAAGTGATCCATATCCTCCGTACCGACAATTAAATCGCAGACTTCCACATCCGGCACAATGATCTGTTCGCTCGTCAACAAAGCCACACCGCAAGTGCTGGACGAATTCACCGATACCCATTCCCAAAATTCCGCCGATGCCGGGTGAAATCCCGTCCACGACAGCAGCCTCAGTTCGTTTCTTTCTGGGTTGAGCATTTGCAGACTGCCCATATCCGATCCCATTAAAGTGATGGCAGCCTCGATAATCTGCTCATAAAGCAGTTGGATCTGATCTTCAGTAATCAACTGACTGCTGATCTGCTGTAACAGCTTCGTATTCGCCAGTTCTGCCGCTAATAATGCTTCGCGATCGCGCAGGGCAACTTCTGCGGTCTTGCGATCATCTATGTCCGTTGCCGCCCCAAACCAGCGCACAATCCGATCGCGCTCATTTCGCTGCGGCTCGGCCCGCACCAAAAACCAACGATACCGACCATCTGCGCCCCGAATGCGGTATTCTTGTCTCAAAGAATCGCCTTGATTGATTGCATTCTGGAAATCTGCTGTAGACCGGGCGCGATCGTCGGGATGGATAACTTGCAGCCAGCCATAGCCTAAAGCTTCTTCTAGGGTTTGCCCGGTGTAGTCCAGCCAACGCCGATTATACCAACTGGTGTATCCGTCGATCTCATTTCGCCACAGCAGATCGGGAACCAGATCCGCGATCGCTTGAAAGTAGTTTTCCATCTCCTGGGCAGACTGCGAAGCCCGTTGACGTTCGGCAACCTCCGCCTCTAGTTTGGTGTGAGCGGCTTGTAATTCCCGAGTTCGGTGTTGATTAAGCAGGAGTGCCGTTGCGGTGAAATCTGCCAAACTCGTCATCACCCGTACATCTTCCGGGTTAAAGTGCTGCCCCTCATCGTGGGACAAAATCCAGATCGTGCCAAGGGCTTGGTCTTCAGCAATTAAAGGTAACACCAATGCTTCTACAATTGGGGTTTTTGCGATCTGAAGATAGGTAAAGTATCGTTCGGGATGGGAATAAAGTTGGGGAGTACCGAGATGAAAACAGACTCCACAAGGGCTATTGCGGGGTATGGTGCCGCCGACGTACTCCGCCAATTGTCCGGCTAATACCTTCCAGCGAAAGAGTTCTTCCCCTTCGGGTGTGGTCTCCAATAAGCTCACCCCTGCGCTTCCCGCTCGACACAACTCTAATGCAATGTCTACCAAGCTTTGAAGCAGGGTTTCAGAATTTCTCGCCATCTGCGCTGCCAGGGTTTGCATTGCCCGAATTTCTGCTTGCCAGTTGGGGGGACTTGGCGATCGCCCGGATAACTCCGAAGTGAGTAAAATGTCGTGTAGCGTAAGATTTGCAGGTTGATCTGACATGGAAGTTACCATTTTAACGCGGTCGGAGATCTGAAGTTTCGGAAGACTTCCCTTCAGAGCGCACCAGGAATAGAAATCAAGTCGAAATCAAAGGGGATATTTCTATGCTATCGTTTTTTACAGATAATTAGTAATCGCTCAAAAGTAAAGTTAACTGTCGAGACAACCCCAGAGCAATTTCCAGATGCGACCTTAACTTTTGTCAACTTTTTTTTCAGTAGTTCTCTTGAAGCAGTTAACGGTGTAGTGAGTGGCTGTTTTTTCAAACTAACATAACCCGGTATTCAAGTTTAGTGTAATAAATCCGGTTGCTGACGCACAATTTTGTCATACAAAGACTGAAAACTAAACCAACCCATAAAATGAGTGCCGATTTGACTGTAAGTTAAACTGGCAATATTTGGTTCAATTAATATTGGTTTCCCCACCGCTTCTGCCATTAACTGCGCCTGGGCTGACCGTTCCATTGTAATAAACTACCACGCCGCTTCATCAACAGAATGACCGACCGTGAGTAAACCAGGATTGCGGAGAATAACTGCGATCGCCGAGGGTTGGGGCAAATCGAACTTTTCAAACATAACGATCCTTGAGGATAGACTGCCACCCGCAAAAAAAATTTTGGCAAAAGGGTTGACAAGTTTAGAAAAAGCAACTATATTGGTTAATTGTGCGAGGGAAACAAAACAACCCGAGCGCAACAGACATAAGAAAGTATTTTAAAGCTTTCCTGGTGTCTATGGCTCAATGGAACCACACCGATCCATCCCGAACTCGGATGTGAAACGTTGACACGGCGAAGATACTTGGTGGGTAGCTGCCTGGGA
>JAYKHV010000108.1:0-4538 GCA_035285085.1 Lyngbya sp.
GAGATGGGGGGAATTTTTATTAACAAAAAGCTATTTTTCATCGGAAAAAAGTCCTCTCCCCACCTCCCCATCCCCCCATCACCCCATCCCCCCCGGCAATTTTTAACTGAGAATGAAACAGCCCTGCCAAAGTTGGGGGGGGCAGGAGGGCGGGGGACTTTGATCGGTTTTTCAGTTAGGAGGATAAACGACTAACTCGAATTAACTGATTTGATAAGATTTCAAATTTAGAAATAGTCTGATGAATTCGGGTTGCTAAACCCTCCCGATCTGAATCATCTTTACAGACAACAATTCCGGCATGATTGGGTTGCAATTTGTGTAACTTGATGAAATCACGGCGATTTAAAGTGATAACCGCCCGTTCTTGACTCCCCGCAAATGCCAAAACACTCTCATCAGATAATCCCGTATTTTCTGCCTCTTGAACCGTTAAAACATTATGACCCAAATCGCGCAGAAGTTCAACAACTTGGCGGGGAAACTGTTCATCTGCATAAAGACGTGCCATTCCTTAGTCTTCCTCATTTTCTCGAATGGCGGTTTCAATTTCCTCTAGATGTGTTTGATAATAAATCCAGGCATTTGTAAGATCGGTTGCCGATAATGTGGGATAATCTAACAATAATTGAGCCTCACTGACTCCCAATTTCTGAGCGTTCACCAATACCCAAACGGGAATTCGAGTGTTTGCAATACAAGCATCCCCACCACAAACACCCACTGTTTTAGTAATTCCTCGCCACTGGGTATTCAGACTTTGAGTTAACAGATGAATGGCTTCTGCTTTTTCCGCAGGGGTTAAAGAAAGCAGCTTTTCGGTGAGTTCTTGAAGTTTCATCGTTCTCCTTTCTCAACAGTTTGTTAGCCAGATGCCGGGGATTAAAATCCCCATCTAATAAATAATCAAAGTCCTATGCGCGAGGACTAGGTTTTAGAGGTGATTTTCAGTCCATTTTAACGGACTTTTGTTATGAGACCGGAAATTCATTTCCGGGCGGGTTTTTGGGTTTAAACCGACTGGGGTTATCAGCCTTGAAATTGATTTCCGGGTGCATTGATCAACAGAAATTCCTATTTGTTGGGTTTCGCGTTGCTTAACCCAGCCTACGGACTCAACAGAAATTGCTATTGGATGAAAAACCCGGTAACTCGTAAGAAACCGGGTTTTTGGGATCTACCTCAACCGATCGCATCTTTCAACGCATTTTGAGTCATCGCCGCGATCGCCTGATCGGTGGCTTTGGGTAAATGATAATATTTCCCACCTGCGGTTTTTGCCAACTCTTTTGCAAACCCCGTCGAAACAAACTTATTCTCAGTATCCACCACTAAAAGTTGAATTCCCAATGCCCGAATTTTAGCGGCTATTTCTAACAACTCTCCTTTTATATCCGGCTTCTTTTCATCTAAAATCGGTTCACCCAACGATCGCGCTAAAGGTATATTTCCCCGTCCGTCGGTAATTGCCACAATCACCACCTGACCAATATCTCCCGACTGCTTGGCGTTCATCCCCACTCTTACCGCTTGGGTTAAGCCGTGCGCCAACGGTGAACCGCCCCCACAGGGTAAACGTTCCAACCGGCGCCGCGCCGCAGAAATCGATCGCGTGGGCGGTAACAACACCTCGGCCTGTTCTCCGCGAAAGGGAATCAACGCCACCTGATCGCGCCCCTGGTAGGCTTCGGTCAACAACTGCATCACCGCACCTTTTGCCGACTGCATCCGGTTGAGCGCCATCGAACCCGAAGCATCCACCAAAAACACCACCAACGCCCCGGACTTCCGGGCTAAGAGTTTAGCGCGAATATCCCCAGACTCAACAATAACTCGCCGATCCGGTTGGCGCAGACGTCTGGCTTTTTGGTAGGGTGCCGCCGATCGCAATGTGGCATCTACAGCAATTCGTTGAACTTTTCCTCTCGGTAAAATCGGTTTAATGTAGCGTCCGCGATCGTCGGAAAAGATTAAGCTGCGACTGCCCGATTTTCCCTGACGGTTGGCAGTATTTGCAAAGGATAACACAGTTGGGTCTAAAATAACACCCTCCGGATCGAAAATAAATTCTTCCGGGATGCTCATCGGTTCTTCTTCGGGGGGTTCGGGGTTTTCTTGGTCTTCGTCGTCGTCAACGTCATCTTCTTGTTCGGACTGTTCGGGGGGCGGAGGCGGAGGCGGGGGTTGTTGTTCTTCGGGGGGGGTTTGGATAACGGTGGCACGGGGAACGATAACCAATTCTACCGCCCGTCGCAGATCGTCGGCAAACACTTCGGTTTGACCTTCAAACGCCGCAGACGCCTGGGCAACCCGCACGGCAAACAGTTCGGCCCGATGTCCTTGAACTCCGCCTCTGAGCGCTTCTTCGACCAGATAAAGGATTTGTTCGGGTTTAATTTTAACGTCTTTTAACCATTCTCGGGCTAAAAGAATTTGAGTTTTTAAGTTATCAATATCTTCGCTATATTGATTTAAAAAGGCTTCGGGAGAACTCGCATAACTATTAACCCGATCTACTGCCGCGACTCGTTGATCTAAACTCAAAGCACCATCTGCTGAAAGGGAAATGGCAATTCGATCGAGTAAATGTTCTCTTAACGGCCCTTCTTCCGGGTTATAAGTGGCAATAAATAAGGGTCTACAGGGATGCTCAATACTGATTCCTTCCCGTTCGATGCGGTTGCAGCCTTCGGTGAGAACGGTTAATAAAAGATTGCTAATATTATCATCAAGTAAATTTATTTCATCAACATAAAGTACACCCCGATGAGCGGCGGCTAACAGTCCGGGTTGAAAGACGGTTTCTCCCTGTTTAACCGATTTTTCTACATCAACTGAACCCAATAACCGATCTTCGGTAACGCCAAGGGGAATTTGTACAAAGGGTGCGGGGATAACTTGGGTTTCTTGGTTGGGGTTGTCGGGATCGGGTTCGAGGTTGGCTATTTCCCCTTTTACGACTTCGATGGGCGGTAACAGGGCGTGAAGGGCGCGGGCCATAACAGACTTTGCCGTTCCCCGACGTCCGGCGATCGCCACGCCTCCGAGTCCCGGATCGACGGCGGCCAGAAGCAGGGCGAGTTTGATCGCCTCTTGTGCAACGACGGCACTCAATGGGAAACTGATCGGTGTGGGGGCGGTTGCCGCTGGCATGATTTTAGTATTTTTTTTAGGTACAGCCTTTCATTCTACCCATAAAGGGGTCTTTTCACCAGGTTTGTGTGGACAGCTTGACAATTGTCTGGGGGTTTTTAGTGATTCGTGATACCAAACTAGGGTTAAAAAGGTTACAAATATCACTTCCGAGATTTTCCGGAGGATTGAATAGCTGATAGTGAAAGACTATTGGATCAATTAGTTTTTCTGAGGAAAATCCCCCAGGCGATCGCCGCGTATTTTTTCGAGCAAAAAAATTTGAAAAAATGTTGACAAATTAAAAATTAGAAAGATAGAATGAATACAGAAAAACAAAACAAACAGTCAGCCTAATCCGGCAGAAACGAAGCACTTGTTGGGACGACTAATTTTTTAACTAAATTAGTGAAATCAAAAAGATTAAAGTGCTGCTGGAACGGAGGAACCAAATTTTGGGGCTAATCTCGCAAAGATCGTCTCTGGACACAGAGTGACCGAAGACGAAGAGAAGATCATCTCTCAGATCTCGCCCGTCAGCTAACTTCGTAGGCATTGAGAGGAGGCTGAAGCGTCAACCTTCTAATAAATACAATTAGATAGATTGTCAATTCAGTTTCCTTGGTTGGTATAGGTCTGATTTGTAGTACCCACCCTAGAACCTGAACGGTTTACCATGACACCCCGAATTCCTTTATCCTTGATCGCGCTTTCAGAGAAAGCCGCGTGGGTTCCTTTCCTGTGCCTAAAGACGAGCGATATTATCCTAATTCCCGTTCTTGGAAGTGTAGGAATGCTAATAATTTGGTCGGTCATTCATTCTTTTTTGGTGACGACCATGCCAACTCCAACATTACCCATGCTGGTTAACTCCAGTTTAACGTTTGCCAAACTTTTTAAGAACTACTTGGAGGTGATGACCTTAGTTGGAAAATCGATTAACGTTGCTGTCGGCTAATTTGACACATGATTTTTGAAGCACAGTCGATTAAAAACCCGGTTTCTCAAAGAAACCGGGTTTTTGGGTTGGTTTGTCGGGGCTTGCAACAGTTCATCATAATCTAGTATAATCATTCAAAATCTGCAAGTATCTCCGGAGGAATTGAAGAAGTAGATCAAGTTGACGGACAGATTGAGAGGTTAAGGTTGACAATGTTACTGGGGTTCAAAACGGAGCTGAAAGTGAATAATAAGCAACAGACAATGCTTGCTAAACACGTAGGTGCTGCCCGTCATGCTTACAATTGTGGATTACGATTGCTTAAAGATTTGCTTCATAATAACCGAGAAAATCCTGAAGACCCAATCAAATTCCCCAGTGCAATTGACCTTCATAAATGGTTGGTTGCTTTTGTCAAACCTATCTGTCCTTGGTACTACGAGGTTTCTAAGTGTGCGCCTCAACA
>JAYKHV010000109.1:0-9533 GCA_035285085.1 Lyngbya sp.
ACAAAAAACCTTCTAGTAATGACCGTTTAACACAAGAAAGTGTTGAGGATATTATGAAAAGATGGAGAGAAAAAGGAGATGAAAATATTTGCGGAGATATCCCCCTTCACCTGCATACAACTTGGCATGGACCCGACACTCCCGTATCTTACGCTTGGAAAAATTATGCTTTAAGGTTTAGTAGGGGAGGAATTTGGGATGATTACGCCAGAGACGCTGAAGAAAATGAGATGATGATCGGATGGGTTTGGGATCTTTTTCTAGGCACTCATCCAGACGAAAGATTGATAGTTGCAAAGGGATTCGAGCCGCAATTTGATGCTTGCATGAATAAACTTTATGAAGACAGTACAACAAAAATTAAAAAAATAATTCCCCCATCGCCACCACCTATGAGAAACAAACAAAATTGCTGCACCGAATCAACAAAACTTTTGCTCGAACTTCACAAAGTATTTCGGGTTAAAGAAGTTCTAGAAAAAGGCTTTCCTTTACCTACTAACCAGGTATCACCTGGAGGGAAAGGTAAATTGATCAACAAGGATTACGCAACCATAATTAAGCGGCTGTTTCAGGCGATTAATATGCGTACCGTTCAGCCCTTTACAGCCAAAGTCGCCGATGCCCACCCCAACACGCCGGGAGATCAACCTCTTACCAAGACTTATCCCGAAGCAACTTCGGCTATGCAGGAAGTGGTAGAACTCCTGCTTAAAAATCAGATAGACGATCAGACAACCCTCAACTTCCTCATCAGACAGTCGATTTTGCAGGGGGAATTGATGCTGGTGTTGCAGGAATGCCGCTCCACTTTACACACGCTGTTATATGGCTCTGGCATCCCATTTAAAGAGGGGGTGGGGAAAGTTAGAATTCCCTTCGATTTAGACCCGGTTCCCGACGAAAAAAAATCGAAACAGGAAAAGGCGCTCGATATCAACCAAAATGATGCTGTTAAAAAATTGCTTCCTGAATTTCTCCGATCAGCAGAGGAAACTTACGATGCTTTTATGTACGACGACTCAGCAGAAACAATGTGGTATTATGTTACTATGGCTTATATGAAGACTAAAGGGTTTAAGTAATAAACTATGGCGAAAAAAGGGAGACGTAAACCTGTAAATCCAAACAAGGATACTCGTCAGCGCTCAACTCCCAAAACAGAAGGGGAGAAGAAAGCCGCCGCAAAATCGGAACTTTATACCGAATTACAAGCTGAATTAGTCCGGTTGGATATGCAAGGATTTCTGTTCAGGAGGTGGATGAGGCAAGCGATGGGAATTGGAAGCGCTCAGGTTGGGTTTAAGTTTTTCTTGGACGACTTTGAAGACGGGTTTAAAAATTCTCAATCTCAAAATAAACAGTTTAATCCCAAGGAAATGGTTGTGGGATGGGATGAGGATTCCCGCCCGAAAGTTGTAAAATTATCACAAGATGTAACCGTGTTTAGAAATCCGCCCAAAGCACCGGGAGAGGGCGGAAAAACGGAAAACTATTCAACGCAAAAGCAGAGTGAGAACGATACACGAAATAAAAAATCCCCACTTAAACGCTGAGGGGATGGGAGAATATAAGACGAGAAAAAATATAGCGATTCCGCAAATCAAGCCGATCACTTGCATGGGAGTAGCATTCATAATACAACCTTAAGCGACAACTCTCATTATGGCAATAACGAAGAAGCCGGAACCGCTCGGAGTAGAAGATTTTGAACTGGCGACCGCATGGCGGGATGGAGCGCAACTCGCTGCAAAATGGCTCAAAGAAACTGGAAGCTGGTTGGCTGATGGATTAAAAAAAGGCGTATTGGGAACGGTTCAAGAACTCTCGGACAATATTGGGGCTTATCTTCAGAAAATCGCCCAAGGCGGGAAAGAGTTGGTCGGTGCCGTAATTCGGGGTGATTGGAAGCTGTTCGGGCAGTGGGCGAAAAACGATCCAATAGGTGCGATCGCCGGGGTCGGTGCGATCGCCGGAATTGCTTATGTAGGCGTTACGGGTCTGATCGCGGGCGGAACTGCATTCGCCGGTTGGGCAGCCGGAGGATCTACCGGATTGTTAGGCGCGTTTAAGGTTGGGGTGGGAAGCATTGGTGCGGGGTCTGTTTTGGCTGGATTAACAACAGCCGGAAAATTTTTGTATAACTTTGAGTGGCAAGAAACAGACGAGCAGATTGATCAGGCGGTAGACCAAGCTATCGAAAATTTGTACGGGCCAATGGGAGAATTTTTGGGGCGCGCTACAGCCAGTTTGCTCGTTACCGGACTAACGACCCCTCCAAGAATTGAAATCAACATGACTTCGCTCGCGTTAATGTATGAGGTTGATGAGAATATTAGAGAGGAATTATTAGAGGCGGTTTCGGAATTTGCCCGATTGGGAATACAAACATTTGCCGGAATCGCTCTTAAACTTGCCTACAAAAATGTTAGGCAACTTATTAAAAAAGCCTACAAAAACTCACCAGAGGCCTTTAAACAATTAATCGGAAATATCAAGTTACCGGGTGGATTCAAATTAGGAACTTCTATCGAACAATGGGGAAACCCTACCTCTGAACCCTGGAGTTTAAAGCGTCATATTGACCTAGAAGGAAAGGTTGAAAAAATTGAAGATTCTAAACTTAGAAACTTGACCGAAGAATTTTTAGAGTCGTTTTGGGATAGCTGGAATGATTCTGTTAGTTACGTTAGCCAAACGAAATAGCAATGAGTAAAGAAGGGCGATGGAGAGACTCCCTCTATACTAAAATGGCTCAGGAGGAAGCTGTCACTTATTTGCCAGGTGGCAAACAAACGACAACCCCTCCTCACGAACAGCCTAATTACGACGTATTTGCTATCACCTTACAGGAAAAAAAAGACAAGGATAGACCGTTAATTATTACAGGAAATGAAATTACAATTCCTACTCAGATTTCCCTACTTAAAGCCGTTGATATGTGGGCGGAACACAGGGGGATTAATCTTACGTTTGAGGACTTCTGGAAATACTGGGAAGAGGGCTTTTCATTTGCTATAAACCGAGCCGGAACTCCCGGCTTGATTACGAATTATCCTATTAACGACCGCCCAAATAAAGACGGCATCACAACGCCGGGGTTTAGAAAAGACCGAGACGAGCGACCGGGGTATTTAGAGTTTAAAAATCCTAATATTAAAAACAACCCATTATTTAAAACGATTGAGTATTGGCCTAATAGAAGTTTAAATGAATCTTATCTTTTAATCGGCAGTGATAGAGATATTATCAATCAAATCATTCAACTAGAACACAGAGGAACGACAGGAGAAGGTGAAGGGGAAGCATTTAGGATTAGCAATGATTCTTATCGGCGGATCGGGCATCCCGAGATATTTATAAAGTTTTATCAAAGGTCTAATATTGAGCCGGGTAAACAGCCGTTAAAATCGGTTTTTCAAATTTGCATGAACGAACACGTCGAAAAACCGTCTTTAAAAGTTTTGCCTCAAGAAAAAATACTAGATACTGCCGAATTAAAGAATTGGAAAAACAATATTACCGCTCAATTTTTCCCTACAAACGTCCCCTATATTTTAAAACGAGGAAGAGAGAGTTACGCTTACAATTTATATAAAGCCGGGTTTAAAGCTTGGAGTTACTTTAGAACTCAAGCTGATGCTCGTGCATTGTTTGAAAAACTCTCTTTTATTAGAGGCTTGCCATTTAATGAATATTTTTTCACAGAAGGCAGTAAACCAGTAAATGAGACCCCATACCTAAACCCATCAGCCGGAGAGATGGTTTTAGGCGAACCATTTGAAAAAGCTAGGTATCGGCCAATAGCGGATCTGGAATTTTGGAAAGCGTGGGTATATTTGCCGAACACCCGTCAAAAAATCACTTTAGTCTCCCGGAGTAACAAAGACCCAGTTGATAGTAGAGTTGCGTAGAGTTACCTACCTGTCAAAAAATTTTCTGGGCGTGACCAGGAAAATACAAATTATATAATTTAGAAGTACACCTGCCAGATTTTTTTCGATTGCAACCCCCTTGACGAAAGGGATACAGCTTATGTTAGATTCCGATTAATACTATCTCATCGGAATTATCACCAATGCCTCAGGCGAACATTATCACCAACGCCGATTTAAGAGCCAGTCTAACAGCAATAGGATCGGATGTATCTATTCCCGCTTTGGATTATCCTGATGCTGAAAGCGCTTTGACTGCCGTAAGCCAAATCTTAGATGCGCTCGTTCAAGCTCAAGCTGATCAGAACGCCTTTGCTAACGCCGGAGAGGATGTTTTGGCGATTGTTACTGCAACGGGTGGGGCTACTCAATATGAGTATCCACCCGGAAGCGGAACTTTTTACACCGTCAAACCGAAAACCTATACATTTAGCTTAAACGTTGTTGAATCCGTTAGCAATACGTTCCCAATCTTGGGTTAATTTTAAAGGTTTAAAAATTTAAGGGAGGTCAGCAAATGCCAGTTACTAATATTTATGACGAGCGGACTTTAAGGCAGGTTACTGTTAGTCATCCAGTATCTACAACCGTAAAATTTGTTTATTTGTTTAGGAGCAATGTTCCTACAACCGAAGTTACAGAATTAGGACAGGAAGAGATTTCGGGAGTTGTGAGTTTTCTTAGTCCAGCGATTTTTGCGACATCTCATCCAAAACCGCTAATAGCTAAAAACTCAGTTAAGCGAATTAGTAGTTTTTGCAGCACAGCCAGTTTTCCGACGGCTCGGGCCGCTGGCTGGACAAAACTGCATGACGCTAAATTCATGCAGGAAAGAACACAGACAACAACGGGATTCACAGCAACTTCAACCGGATCTGTTATTGCAAGAGTTGACTGTAAGAGTGGGTCTCAGAAATTTTCTTACGGGTGGAGGATGAACGCCCGCCAGCTTTTTAGGATTTCCCCTGCAACATTGACGGCGTTAGGAATTTCTTTTCCTACAACTGAGGCTGATTGGAGAGGGCTTGTTATGGGCTGCGATAGTCCCAAGCCTCCCAGAGCCAGTGCCAGTTTTACAGCCGGAACTTCAAACCTTGCAGCCGGAGGTTCTGGGAAAGTAGATACCGTTACGACTTTCTACGATTCTACTAAAACTTTACCGACTGGATGGTCACAAACGGAAAACGGAACTGAACTCATCGTTTAATGTCTAATTTAATTCTTCCAGGGCATCCAGATTTTGCCCCAACACTGGTTCAGGCTCCCTTTTTCTGGAAGGAATTACAGCGAGATAAATCAGATTATTTTGTTTATGCTCCCGATGTGGATTCGGGAGTTTTAAAACCTCTAACCCCCAAGGAAGCCGAGGATTATTTGTTGGGGGGCGAGGCTGATTATTTAGTCGATCAGCAAGAAGAACTAGATGCAATTGAAGCCGAACTCGAAGCTTACATGGCAGAATTTAACGCCATTAAAAACCGATGAGTTGGACGAACATCGGAACGATTACGATGGGGAAAGATTCCGAGTTTGTATGGCAGAGTTCAAGCTCAACGGGTTCGGGCGAACTTATTAGGATTAGCTGGGTAACGACGGTTGAAACGTTCCCTTACGTTCAATCTCGAATTCTTTTGAGGCGAAAGTGGGCAACTGACACGGAACCCGCGACACTTCTTTACCCTTCGCTCGAACCTCAAATCATCTATAAACCTACAGCCCCATTTGTGGCGATTGGGTTAACAACTTTTAACGTCGAAGTAAAACGCTTTTTTAGATACAGGCGACAGGTTATTTCCGAGCCAATTTATCAATTGATGATTGAATCTCAATAAAATGGCTATTTCAGTCGAGGATATTGTCCTCTATCAAAACCAATATTGGCAAGTTGTGGCAACCTATAACAACGGGAGGTTATTAGACCTAAAATCGAACAGAGAACGGATCAATCAAGTCTACGCAAGCGACTGCGAGAAGGTGAATAAATAATGCAACTTAGCGAGGGTGTAATCGTTCTCGGAATATCCCAGTTGATCGCCTTTGGAATTTTTTCTATTAAGGTGATGTGGAATTACAAAAAAGAACTGGGGAAAGCTCACCAGCAAATCGACGAGTTGAACGAAGATTTAAATAATATTGCAAATAAGCTTCGAGAACTTCAAACCTTAAACAATCTTTATATCGGACATCTGCAAGAATTCTTGTCAAAAACAACTGATTACAGACCTCCTACGACTGCAATGATTAATCAGCGCAAAAACTACCACTGATGGATAACTTTCCGCTACAGACGGCTATTGACTTTGGTTTAAATGGTTTGGTCCTTTACCTATTCTGGCAGATACAGCAAAATCAGAAGGAAAGCAACGCCCTGATTAGGGAGCTGCTATCTGAGCTTCGGGAGTACAATAATCAGCAGCTTCAGACGTTCAATGCTATCCTAGACCGACAGCACCAACTGGTTGAGCGGTTGCTTGCTGGCGATCACAAAAATGAAAAATTCTAATAATTCCCTGACTACACCTACATACAATTTCCTTCTGTGTTGTTGTAATATTTGCCAGAGACTTCCAACAATTGGATGACGTGAGCATCCGCTAGGAGGTCAAAGAAGGCCCTCCAGTTGTCAATCTCTAAGTCGCGGACAAAAATTCTATCCCAACCCGTCAACGGTGACGCTAGCAGTTGGTCTAGTCTCTGCCTGTACTGGCAGAGATTTTTGGAAAGGTCTTTACTTCGGAGTGATGTTGATTTATAATTCTTCATAGATTTACAAGCCTGAATATCAACCCCCTCCGGATGAGACACTGAGAGGGGGTTTTTGACTTGTAAACCTTTTCGCGCAGTAGCAGCCTGTCTCTAATCTCCTCGGCTGTGCGTCTCTGCTACCACCCTTTGACTATCTCACCGCTCACCGCTTTGGTGCCGGTTGACCCCAACTGCCGACGGCAAAGCAATCTCAAGATTGCCCGATAGTCACAATGACAAGTTTACAAGAAGTCCTTCAATATCTCAAGCCCCGTCTCATCTCATCAACGGAGAGTTTATTTTTGTGTTTTGTAACTCTTTTTATGGGTTGCACAACCCAAACTAGAGCAAAGTCTACAAACCAATTCCGCGCAGAGTCGGCGAGCGGAAAACTGGTGTAGGTTGTTTAGAATTCATCGCCCAAACTTTCTAGCTTGGTGTCTTCGTGTTTAACCTTGTTCATCAAGTTGTTGTAAGTGTCAACAACTTTTCTGAGGTCTTTAACTACCGAGTTGTAGTGGTTAATATTCCTGAAAGCTTTTAAGAGTTCAGAAGCGTCTGAGATGTCAAATTTGAGAGATTGCAGTTGGTCAATCAACTCGCCTCTCTTCTCTCTCTGGGCTTTAACTTCTCTCGCCATTTCCTTGATTTCTTTGATGTATTTTTTATCAAGGTCAAGCTTTCTAAGGACTCTAGATTCTCCGTTACTCAATTCTACTTTGGCAATTTCTACGAGCCTCTCTTTGAGGATTTTCATTGATTCTTCTGGGTTTTCCCAGTCTTCTAATTCGGCTACCAAGTCAAATCGTAGTGACTCATAGTTGCCCATGTTTACAGTTAACCCGAATCCAATCTCTTTGTATTTCATAATTTGTACTGAGAAGTAGTTTTAAGCCAATGATGGATTTTTTCAGCGTCCTGTCCTCGAAGGAGAAGACTGTCAGCACCAAAGCTAATGTATAACTCGCTAGGCTTTTCTTCAGAGGATGGAGAATATTTGTAGAAGGAGATGCGATGTTTATTAAATCCGTAGTTGCCAAAAGACGTTAATTTGTCGGATTCCTCTACAATATTTTCAAGTTCATCTCGAATCAACCTGAACTCTTTGTTGTAGTTATCAAAGATTCTGGCTAAGTCAGCTATCTTGCAATCAATTTGACCGATTGAGTTAGCTATTGATGCTAAATAATTGTCTGTCATTGTTCAACCTCACACGTCTTGTCTTGACCCAGTTTTTTGCTCCCATTCAATCTTTTCGGCGATCTGGTAAAACTCTTTGTAAGTAATTAAAAAATGCCCCCCAGATCTATTAAACTCTATCAGGTGAGTTTTATCATCGTCTTTTGAATGACCCACTTGAGGAACAATACAAGAGACATGATCGGTGTTTATCATAAATTCCCTGCCATCTGCATCAACTTTAACAATCATCATTCAACCTCCAAATATTCAGCGCGGTCTTGATCGTTTTCTAGCCTAAGCTCATCTCCTTCCACTCTAAATCTAAGTATTTTAGGGTTCTTCAGTCCTCCTTTCTTCAAAGCTTTTTTTCTCAAGTCCTCTAATAAACTAAATGGGTTTGTTGACGATTTCCATTCTTTGAACAATCGTTCAAACGGCGTAAGTTGATTGTCTTCTGTTTGACTCGCTTCTTTGGTGTCTTTAGGTTTTTCAGGTTTAGTCATCTCCCGCCTCCATCAGCCTCTTAATTTGTCTCACAATCTCTTTGCCTTTCTTGTAGTTGCGACCTCTCATTCCCAGAGTGTCCATGACGATTTTACTCTCTGGTTTCCCGTCAAGAATTTCTATTTGAACCATTTCAATTAACTCGGGACTGAGGTTGCTGACTTCCATCGTGTTTTCCGTTTCCCCATCACGGGAAATCGCCGTTTCCGTTTCCGGTAAACTTTGCATGGCTTCATCGTAGCCACGCTGTAAACCCTCTTGGAAAGCGGCTTCTAGCATTTCCGCTTGCTGGCGTTGCTGTACGGGTGAGTTCTCCGAGATTAAACTTTGAGCAATGTCTGAATTGAGTTTATTCGCCTGAAATAACCAAGAGGCAATTGAGTGTTTACCTTGTGCTATTTGTGCTTTTTCTATGGCGTTAATCTCTGGGTTTAACCATTCTAATTGCTTGCTAACCCAGACCATTGTTAAGCCGCTAGAAGCAATCAATCCGATAGCACCCCAATTCTTCATTACGTGCCAGATATTGTCTTTCTCTCTGTGCATTGTTGGGATGGTTAATCCAATCACAGAACAGACAATAGCACCGCTTCCCACAATGGTCAACAAAGTATGGGAAAGGTTGGCGAGTTTTGACGTTCTTTCTAGTGTCAGTACCACAGCAAAACACCTCCTAAAACTAATGCAGCCACACAACCTGCAATGAACAGATAGACGAGGTACAATTCGGTTCCTAAACGTTCTCTAAGGAAGTAAGCGCCCAATCCGATGGCAAGTGAAAAGATAGTGACAATTGCGATAAACATTAGCCCAACTGGTAGGAAGTCGGTTGACAGACTAGCCGCATGAGAAAACGTAGCCGCAATTGCCACACCGATTGAGAAGAATCCAAAAAGTCTGAATGTTGGTACCATGACTAGAACTCAGTATTGTCAGAAGAGCATTGGTATTGAAAACGTGGATTAAGAGAATCCCAAAAGTCTCTCAATTGATCAGGATTGTTGTCACCTGTGACAATATCTTTCCATGCAAAAAATGAGTAAAGAACGGGAATGTCAAAAAATCCAACAGTAAAAGAAAAGTGATACTCTTGACCGATAAGAGGGTAGTTCCTGGGGTGGTGATAATGAATCTGTCCGTGAAATTCTAAGTATCCAAACCCAAAAG
>JAYKHV010000110.1:0-54672 GCA_035285085.1 Lyngbya sp.
TGATTACGGTCAAAACGGGTCAGACCAATACTTATGGGCATATTGTCGAAATACCCGGAGGATGTCGTGTCGTCTATCGTCCCGATAAACCTCTCCGTTGTGGTGCCAGGGTTTGGATTGAAACTCTAAATGAAGTCACGGTCATCCGTTAGTAAAAATCTCCCGATCTCCCCACACTTTTATGATGGGTATTCAACCGGACTTGATCTGATTACAGTTTACAGTTATCCGTTATACAGTGAACAGTTTTTACAGTTATCAATTATCAGTGTTTTCAGCAATTGCTTGTAACCTGTTCACTGTATTTTTTAGTCAGGTCTATGCTTAGACTTTTCAACTAAATTAAGAGGGTAAAGACTTTTCAAACCACTCTACATCCCAATATCGATAAAACTTTCGACCCACTTCTCGATAAATACCAACACTTTTAAATCCAAACTTTTTATGTAGGGCAATTGAAGCCGGATTCGGTAACGTAACTCCCGCATAAGCACGATGCACATCCTCGGTTTTTAAAGCCTTAAATAGAGCCGAATAGAGTAAACTCCCTATCCCTTTTTTTGTGGCTTTGGGATGAATATAAACACTGGTTTCTACAGAAGTTTCATAAGCGGCTTTAGCTCGAAAACAACTACTGGTGGCATAGCCAACCACTTGACCTTCAACTTCAGCCACAAACAAACGATAACGACCCTGATTAGAATAATGTTGAAACCATTCTTCGAGGCGACGTTCCACCGTAAACAGTTTAACATCAAAGGTAATCGCCGTATTTAGAACATAATGATTATAAATTTCGGTCAGTTGAAAAATATCAGAGGGTTGGGAAAAACGAATGATAGGAGTCATGTTAGTCCGGCACAATTGACAAGACAATTTACGAGAGGGTAGATTCTTGCTCTCTACTGCCTCATTCTCTCACAAAGCTTGAAGCCTCAAGCTGGTTTGAGCAAAGAAAACTCTAGCAAAAGGAATTTTGCCGATGACTCCCACCATAGACGGAAAATAATGCTACAAAAGGCAAGATCTCCCCCTGCACCCCAACTCCCCATCGATCATTAAGTTCAATGATTTAATTTTTTGAGGGCGGAGAATTCTCAGAAGACACCGCAGAAGTCACAGAACTCAGTGAACGAGTAGCCGGTTGATTAAACAACACTTCAAAGTTAGATTTTCGCTCTTGTGTGGGTTCGGGTGCCTCATCCCAGAGACTTTCAAAGAAGAAGAAAGACATCCCTAAACCTTGTTGACGCGCCGCTTGTACCTTTGCCTGAATGTGTTGTATGGGAACCGGTCGATTTCGCAAACCCGTGAGAATACCCACCCCAGTCGGAATCTTTTTGCGAACTTCTTGAACTTCTGGTCGCACAATTTCGGAGAGGAAACTATTGAGATCGGGACGATAAACCTGTACAATTAATTCATCAACTAAATCTTGTCGCACCCAACTTACCCAATCTTGTAGGTAAGTATTGTAAGCTAAATGATAAGGATTTGGAGAAACAGAAAAAATGGCATTGGGCTGCTTTTCTTTGATCGTTTTATTCAGTTTTTTGACAAAGGCTGTAATTTGATTGGCTCGCCAACGCATCCAGGTTGGATCTTCGGGGTTCGCCGGCGGATTGGCATTCATTTGTTGTCTGTAGAGGGAAATGGTATAAGGATCGTAGCCAAATTCATTGGGTAAACTGAGGTGATCGTCAAACTGAATGCCATCAACATTGTATTGCGTAATCACTTCTAAAACTAAATCGGTGATTAACTTCTGAACTTCCGGATGAAACGGGTTCAGCCAAACCACTTCACCCGCCGCACTGATCCAAGTTTGACTTCCATCCCGCTTTTGGGTAAGCCAGTTGGGATGGTTTAACGCCAATTCCGACGTCGGCGGTGCCATAAACCCAAACTCAAACCAGGGAATTACTAACAAGTTTTGCTGATGAGCAATTGCGGTTAATTCTCCTAATATATCTTGTCCTTGTAAACCCCGATGGATAAAAGGTTGAATTCCCGCGAGTTGGGCGACTGCACTCGGATACAACGCATAACCGGAATTCCACACCACCGGATAAATGGTATTAAAGTTCAACCGCCCCAGTTGACTCACCGCTTCCTGCACTTTTGGACGATCTCGCAGAATATCGCTGTCGTTACTGGTCATCCAAACGCCGCGAATTTCTTGGAAAGGTTGAGCATCGACAACGGCTTCAAGGGGATGACTCGCCCCAAAAATGGCGATCGAGCAAGCTAAAATAACTAAGAATGGATATTTTAGCAATCCCATTGCCTGTTTAATCCGAACCGAAGACCAACTTTTAGACGTTAAACGCAATTTCATGGAGTTCAATGGTGAATGAGCTTCCCAAGTGCATCAAGGCTAGGCCTCGATGATTTACAATTGCCAGCAAGTTTTTTCACTTGCTAAAGAGAATATTAAGATAGTTTACCTGAGAAGGTGTATTTTAGCCGAGAAAGTTGCTATCAATTTGTTTAAATTCAAAGATTAGATTCACTTGAACCCCCTTTCTCCCAATCGAAATTTATTGTATCTCCGATCGCGATCGCTAAAATTCTCTAAATAGACCCAACTGAGATGCTATTCGACTTGGCTACAAATTTTCTTGTGTTTTATCCCATCAATTCCTGTATAATTTCTGTTAAAGTTCAGTGAACAATCTTGAAGAATTGGACTGAGCGTTGTTTCCTCAAGGCCAAAATTGACCTGAACTCAATCGGGACAGCAGGGTTGTGAACGGGGTTGTTCACTAATGCCAGCCTGAGTTTTTCGTAAAACCCTTTCTCTAGGTCTGATTCAGATTAAATACATTGAAATTGCATCAGTTCATTTTTCTGCTCTTTATATAGATACAGAAGTTTTTAGACATTGGCCACAAAACTCCCATGAATTCTCATACAATGCAGCGTCTACCCTTAAGCAAACTTGGAGCGAGAACCGACTCCAAAAATCCTTCGATCGTTGAGTTTGGACTGTTTATTCCTGAATTTGTTACCTCAGAAGGCTATCAAGTTTGGGTTAAAGTTATCCATGAATCTGACCAGTTTTTACAGGAAATTCCGCCCGAGGAATTTGAATTAAAGCCCGCTCCGCTTGCCCCTCAAAATTATGCCAATTGTTTGGACTATTGGTCAGCTCAAGTTAATCTAAAAGATGCCAAAAATTGTAACTCGAATTCAAAATTCGGAAAAAAAGGAAAGTATTTGTATCGTTATTGTCTGAAACATTCAGAGCGAGAAGAAATTGATTGGATTATCGATCCGTTTGGGCGAGAATTTGGCATGGGGAAACTCTCGGCATTTACAGTAGGGGAGGAAGAGTATCAATGGAGTAAACACGAAGAAAAAGAATGGAAAACACCAGCCTTAAATGATTTAATCATCTATGAAATGATGATTAGTGAGTTTGGGATCAATCTCAAAGAAACAATTAATCGATTGGATTATCTCGCGGACCTCGGAGTGAATTGTATTAAGATCATGCCCATTTCTAACGTGGTCAATACCATTGACTGGGGATATAAGCCAATTGGTTATTTTGGGGTTGACGATCGGTTTGGGAAATCCAAACATTTGAAAAAGTTAATTGATGCAGCCCATCAAAGGAAAATTGCTGTTATTCTAGATGTCGTTTATGCCCATACCGAAGAACATTTTGCCTATTGTTATCTCTACCGAAAACTCAAACAACCCAATCCTTTGATGGGTAAATTTGGCAATATGGATGGTTTTGGTGAAATTGATGAATGTACAAACTTTAATCATCCATTTATCCAAGATTTCTTTTTCACGGTAAACTGTTACCTGTTAGAAGAGTATCATATCGATGGTTTTCGGTATGATTTTGTTCCGGGGTATTGGGATGGACCAATAGGAAACGGCTATGCAAATTTAACCCATAAAACTTATCAAGAGGTGAAAAGTAAAGCCAACATTGTTCAACAAAAAGAGCAAAATTGGAAAGATTGGCAGCGGTTTTTTAATAATGACACAATCAATCTGATTCAATCTGCGGAACAGTTGCAAGATCCCAAAGGAGTTTTACATCAAAGTTATAGTAATTGTACTTGGCAAAATCAAACGCTCGACAAATCCAAAAACGTCGCGAAAGGTGAATATGATCTCTTAGATAGTCTGGCTTTAAGCTATAGTTTGTATGACTATCCCAGTCAAGTGACGAATGAGGGTGATACTCAAATTAAAACGGGATTACAATATATTGAAACTCACGATCATGCCCGATTTCTTTGTAATTGGGGTTGTAAACCTTCTCGGAATGAACACTTCTTACAAGAAGGCGATCGCCAGAAAAACTGGTTTAAAGTTCAGCCTTATTTAATGGGTATGTTAACGGCTAAAGGAATTCCTTTACTGTGGCAAGGTCAAGAATTTGCAGAAAACTATTATATTCCGCCAGAAGGTGCGATCCGCGTCATGCTTTTTCGTCCCGTTCGTTGGGATTATTTCTATGATGAAATTGGCACAAAAATGATTCGTTTGGTGAGAAAACTGATTCAAATTCGCCACAAATACCCTCAATTTCGGTCTTTAAAGGACGATAGTTATTATTTTCACAATCATTATGAACGCTATCAATCTCACGGCGTTTTGATTCTCTATCGAAAATATGAGGAAAATGTAAGTTTAATTGCCCTCAACTTTTCCGGTCAAGATAAAACCATTAAATTCCGGTTCCCCGACGATCCTAACTTTCAGCTTCCCTCAAACTATAGCGGAAATTTTCAAGAAGAACTTCACGGAAAAGATGACCAAGACTTGAACTTAAAAGATATTTCTCCACAGGAGGAACATGACTTAATTATTCCCAGTAACTATGGGCGCATCTGGACTTTAAGCTAAAGTTTTATCATTTCCCTTATGGGTTTAATACCCCACCGTCTACACGGTGATCAAAATTGTTTGGGGTTAGAATCCCCATGCAATTTTCCCTCCTGACTCCTGACTCGGTCCTCCTGACTCCTTCTTCAATGTGCTATTTTTTTCCGCTGTTATCCTGTAGTGGGAATTCCTTTGGAATAGGAAACAGCGGATCGCCGGAACAGTCGTAAGAGTTTCAGAGTTTATTGGGTGTATTTGAAGATGGCGATCGCATTATTAGATTTTCAAACTGTTGCCAACTGATATTGTATAAAACAACGCGATCTGCATAACTTTTGGTGAGTGACATAAACCCTCCCGAAAAAAAGAGTTCAATTGATAATATTATTTATTTTAAGATATTGTCATCTGGGTTTGGCAGAATCGGATGTGGTATTAATCCTCAAAAAATAAAAAATTAGGGCGCAAGCGTTGCGCCCCTACAAGTTGGTCAACAAAGTAGTTCGTAGATAATTTGAACTACATCTCGACTTTACTAGGAACAAAGGAAGATTTAAAATGAACCATGAAAAGACTCAAATTTTTCCAAGCTAAACTTAAGGATAAGAGAATTAATCTAATCGTCAGACTTAAGAGTGATTCTACAATTCTCCAAGCTAAGAGAGAGAGAAACAGAACTAATCTTCCAGTAAATGCTAACATGATGCCTAACCTCAACTTATAGAATGGTGTTTTTGTCGTTATCTTGCATTTCAAATCTAACTCGGGCTGACTGGAGGTCAATATTTTGGTCTGAGTTACTCACCAAAATACTTCTCCAATAAATCCGTTCCCTCCTCACCCATCTCTTCCAATTGTTGTTGGATCAGCATCATCGCCATACGAGTGGGCTTTGTGCGACCGTTTTCCCAGTTATTGACGGTTTGAAATACAACCCCAAACTTTTCCCCAAGCTTCCTCTGTGACAAACCAAGGCGTTGTCTGAGGGTGCGGATGAGAATGGCAATGTCGGAAGTGCTAACTGGCATTGGAATCTTGGATACTCTATATTCAAGATAGACAATTTCCAGCGGAAAGCCCACAGCAATATTGCGGAACTTTTGAAATTTTCCGGGTGCTAAATTTTTAGCAGTTCTGCGTAAATTTACGGAGTAATGAAGTGAGTTTATAAGTAGCGGGTCAAAAGTCAAGTTAACTTATAGCGCTACTTGCGATCTCGGTACATCCCAAAAACCCGGTTTCTATTAGAAACCGGTTTTTTAATTCCTGGGATGTCAAGAGTAATATTGTTAGCTTTTTCCTGAAACAGTTTATTGATTTTCGGAGATTTCCCAACGAAATAGTCGGGGAAGCTGTGCTAAATCTAAAGCGTAATTGATAATCCAGACGATTATTTCAAGAATTAATATTGTTCTTACCCAAAAGAATTGGGATTCCGAACTAAACAGGGTTAAACCTTGGTATAATTGATAAATCCGATAAGGTAAATATAAATAAGGAACCATCACCCAGACCACAGAAGGAAATTGCCTTAAGGTCAAATACTCGCTGAGAATTTGTAAACCCAGCATCAGGAAATAACACGCAAACACAGTCAAGACAAGCGGGTAATCTTCCCAAACCCCCCAAACCAGCATCACCGCCAAAGGAGGTAATATTCCCAAAATCTGCACGCTACCAAACCAAATTTTAAACCATCCCGGTAAGGGTGTCGGCAAACTATAGGGCTTGGCATTTCTCCACGCCCAACCGACAATTCCCAGAAAAGAGGTAGCCAGTACAAAAAAAAGAAGGTTCTCGAGTAAAAGATTAAAATCAGTATTAGTCATATTAAGGATTAAAAACTTTTTGAATTTTAGGACTGATTGTGAAATCGTTCAAACAGTTCGGAGTAATCTTGGGGTTGTGCCGGATAATTGAGCATTTTTTCACTCAAAACCACCCATTTTTGAGCGCTCTGAGTCCATAAATTCCCCACAGGTTGAAGCCAACGAGTATCATCCAGTGTTCCGGGTTTGACATTAATAATTTTAGGATTACGTGCCGGAAAATGAAATAATCTTGTCCCGCATTCTCCACAAAATGAACAAGTGACTTGATGACCACTTTCAGAAAGTCTAGACCATTCTTTGAGTTGTCCTTGGAGGATAATAACAGCTTCCCGAGGAACAGGCATAGACATACCAAAAGCACTAGAAGACTGCTTCTGACATTCTTTACAATGGCAAACATAGAGGGTTAGAGGTTTGCTGCGGATTTCATATCGAACCAGTCCACATTGACATCCTCCAGTGTAGAGAACCGTCATTTTTTTGTATCCTAATTTTGTCTGCTAATGTTCTTATTTTATATATTTATTCTCTGTATTTCTTCTATCTGTCAAAGGGTAGAGTTCTTAATTGCATCTACTTCCAGTCTTACCATTTGAACATGAACTAACCCGCACTCATCAAGGGGAAAACGTTCCAGATAACTCTCAACAAAACTGGCGATAAAATCTTCTCGTTGTTCTTCGGGTACAGGTTGGGTAATTGGCATCCAAGTTGTGCGTATCCAACCCGCAAGTCCGGCTTTTCCGTTGTGGATCATGTCTTTAGGAACGAGTTCAAGGCGGAGAATTTTCAACCCGGTTTTCTGCAACCAACTCTCGTATTCATCTAAGCCATAAAAGAAATACGGATTGTGAAAACTCTTGAAGTAAGATCTCCAAGGAACTTGGCAAACTAAATCGGAAAAAACCTGCAAAACTCCCGCCGCATTTCCCTGACCTCCACAGGAAATAATTAACCGCCCAGAGTTCTTTAACGCCCGAGCAACCCCCCTGAGAAAAGCCAAATGATCATCGACCCAATGCAGCACAGCGTTTGAGAAAATGATATCAAATTCCGATGCTCAACTGAAGCGATCGCGCATCCAGATAAACAAAGGAAAGATTGGGATATTCAGAGGGTGGATAAGTCCGTGCTGCATGGGCGATCATTTCCGGAGAACGATCAACTCCGATCGCTTTTCCTTGCGGGAGAGACACTGCCAAATCCGCAGTTATTTTTCCATCCCCACAGCCGACATCAAGCAGCGACTCGCCACCTTTTAAGTTGAGGTGCGAACGCAATTGTTTCGCCCACTGAAGTTGAACATCAGAATTTTTTGCATATTCTTCTGGGTTCCACATCTGAGGAGGAATAAATTCAACGGTTGTTTGACAAACCGATTTTCTACTCAAACAAACGAATTTGTATGTTCATTCCCTCGGGGAAATTTTAACGCACCTGCTCAAACCGTTTTCGAGAGTTTCGCAGCCTTCGGCGTTCCTTATGTCTGGCTATTTCTTTTCGTTTTTGTTTTTCGGCGAGCGTTTCAAAGTAACGGTTCTTTTTCATGTCCGCAAAAATACCCGCCCTGGAGACTTTCTGCTTGAATCGACGCAGGGCTGACTCCAACTGCTCGCTTTCTCCGACGACCACTTGAGCCATTCTACTAGATCCTCCCTTATGAATTGCTTTGCACTCAGTCAATAGAGCGTCGTTCAGCTAACAATAATTAGACAGGAATGATACCCGTCTTGATCTGAGAATTCTATGATAATCTCAAAATAGAGTTGTTTCTCTACTAATAGCGATCGCGTCGATTTCCACCCCGAGAATTATTGTTGGACTCCCGAGGTTTAGCTTTATTCACCTTGAGATCTCGTCCCATCCATTCGGCACCATCGAGTTGTTCAATTACGGTGTCTTCTTGGTCTTCGTTTACCATTTCTACAAATCCAAACCCTCGGGAACGCCCCGTTTCCCGATCTGTCGGAATGTGAACTCGTTTGACGGAACCATATTCAGCAAAAACAGACTTCAGATCATCTTCTGTAACCTCATAAGAAAGGTTACCGATGTAAACGGACATAAGATACCTCCTCAATCGGAATGCGTGTAGAGAGAAATTTCGGAAGGCAAGCCATGCCCCATGAATTCAGAACACTGAGGTCAGCACTGAAAGCAAAATTGCTACCGACCGAATACCTTTTCTCGACTTGATTTTAACACGGGTCGCTTAGGCTTGGATCTAACATACTGATGATTTTCGTCCGTGCGATCGCCAAACATCTCTCCATCGGTTCTTCTGGGCTAATCCGATCGACTCAATGGAGAGAGAACTTCCAGTCTTCAAAGCTTACTGAAAACCCTTTTCCGTCGGGTGAGGCACACATTAACCCGACTTGTAGCTGCTCTTGGGTACTGAGATAGGCTAATCGTAACAGGGTATAGCGATCGCCGTCAACAGAATATTCAACCTCGATCGCTTCTGCATTTCGTTTTAACCGCAGTCTAATCGATTCGGGGTTTTCAGGTAGGGGAAGAACCGACCAATCGGAGTAGTCTCTGGTGACAACGACACTCGCCTGTTGAACGCCATTAACAAATTCTATCCCACATTTTAACCAGGTTTTTTCATCTTGACGAATCATCAACCCCGCTTGATCGTAGAGTTCTTGATCTTCTCCGATTCTTTTAACTTCGGCGGTAAAATTTCCCGAAATTTCTTGATAATAAAAATGTCCATTATCTCGAATAAAACCATAGTGTGTTGTTCGCCAAAAATCGGTTTTTGCACCGGAAAAAACTTTAATTCTGTTGTCTTTTTCTGTCCATTGAGGCGGTTCGTTATACCATTGCATTGTGTTTATCTCGATCAATTATTTAAGAAAGATAACCGATTTTCAGTTCAATTTTACCGATTTTTTGATCAACCCGCTTTCTCAAAGAAAACGGGTTGATCAGCCTCTAACTTCTGTAAAATTTAAGTTAATATAAAGGAGCAATTCCCGCCACATCTAGAATTTTTGGAATCAAATCTTCTCGTTTAACCGCCATGAGATGAACGCCCCGACACAGTTGACGGGCAATTTTCACTTGTTCGGCTGCAATGATCACCCCTTCTTCTAAAGGTTTTGGTGCTTTTTCTAAACGTTCAATAATCGAATCGGGAATATTAACACCGGGAACATACTTGTTAATAAATCGGGCATTTTTAGCCGATTTTAACAAAAAGATTCCGGCTAAAATCGGTTGATCGACTCCGCCTGCAACTTCCGTCATAAACTTATCTAGGCGTTCAAAATCGGTAATTAATTGACTCTGAAAAAACTGCGCCCCGGCTTTTAATTTGCGTTCAAATCGACTTTTTAACCCCGACCAACTCGGACATTGAGGATCAACCGCAGCCCCCGCAAATAAATCTGTAGCGCCATCGGATAACGGTTTATCATTCCAATCTGTTCCGTTATTTAACTTTTGAATTGCCTTTAATAATCGCACGGATTCAAAGTCAAAAACCGACCTGGCATCGGGATGATCGCCTGCTTTTACCGGATCACCTGTGAGGGCTAAAACATTACGAATTCCCAACGCATCCGCCCCCAACAAATCCGCTTGTAAACCAATGCGATTGCGATCGCGGCAAGCCATTTGACAAATCGGTTCTATACCATGACCTTTCAAAATTATAGCAGAAGCCAGGGAACTCATACCCAAAACTGCGCGACTGCCATCGGTAATATTAACAGCATGAACCCGACCTTTAAGGGTTTTTGCCATTTCGATCATGTGAGAGGGGTCAGCGCCTTTAGGAGGGGCAATTTCCGCCGTAACAATAAACTCTTGAGGGGTGAGACAGGCTGTACGAAAATAACTCATTAATTGATGGTGAATGAATGTTAAATTAACAGGGTTTGATTGTTATGCCAAAAAGTTAGCATCGAATCGAAAATCACCCAGATGCTTCCATTCTATGTACTCGTTTTTTTGAGTTTAGTTGTTTGTGGTTGCTTAAAGCGGAGTCGAATAACCCAATGCAGTTTTAACTCGGGCTAAAGTTGCATTCGCAACCACTTCTGCTTTTTCTCGACCGTCTTTAAGAACAGATTCTAAATAAGCGCGATCGCTCATTACTGCCTTATACTTTTCTTGAATGGGTTTAAGCGCTTCAATCACTGCTTCTGTTAACAACGGTTTAAATTGACCCCAACCCATATCCTGACATTTAGCTGCGACCTCGTTTTTAGTTTGACCCGATAGAATCGCATAAAGGGTTAACAGATTATTACACTCGGGTCGTTCCGAATTATCAAATTCCAAACCTCTGACCGAATCGGTTTTACAGCGCTTAATTTTTTTGGTAATCGTTTCTGGGGAATCGAGTAAATTAATCCGACTCAACTCAGAAGGGTCTGATTTTGACATTTTGCGAGTTCCATCGGTTAAACTCATTACTCTGGCGCCTTCTGTACGAATCAGAGGTTCCGGGATTTTGAGGATTTCTTCTTCCTCCTGACCAAACATATGATTAAATCGCGCTGCGATATCCCGAGTTAATTCTAAATGTTGTTTTTGGTCTTCTCCAACGGGAACAATATCGGCATCATAAAGTAAGATATCGGCTGCCATTAACACCGGATAATCCAGCAAACCTGTACTAACATTTTCGCCTTGTTTAATGGCTTTTTCCTTAAACTGGATCATATCTTGTAACCAGTTAATCGGCGTGATACAGTTAAGCAACCAAGTTAACTCGCTATGAGCGCTAATGTGAGACTGTACAAAAATCGTAGAATGGTCTAAATCGATACCACAAGCCAAATACAAAGCTGCGATGGTGTAGGTATCAGCCGCTAAGGTGGCGGGGTTGTGCGGGACGGTGATGGCGTGTAAATCGACCACACAGAAGAAGTTATCGTATTGGCTTTGACCTTCAACCCAGTTGCGAATCGCGCCTAAGTAGTTACCGAGATGAAGGTTTCCTGTTGGTTGAACGCCTGAGAGAACTCGCTGTTTACCCATAAGGTCAATTTCGGACTGAACTTCTACTATATTGGCACGTTATGACCCCGAAATCTAATTATAGGCAACAGGGTTTACAGTCACTCATTACCAGTCACTCATTACCAGTCACCAGTTATTAGAGTTGTCAGTAAACAGTTTGTCGGTGACTCCCGACTCCCGACTCCCGACGACTGACATCACGACTTCTGACTTCTTTCTCCCCACCTCCGGTCCTCCCCACCTCCGGTCCTCCCCACCTCCGGTCCTCCTGTCTCGGTGACTCCTGACTCCCAATTCCCAACTTTCTTCGGAATCAAGGGGAATGATTGTGTATTTTCTTTAAAATCTCTTAAAATTTGCTCACACTTACTCAGATTTTTGGGTTCAACTGGCAGAATAGTGAGAATTTTTTTAAAATTATAAAATAAGATTCCGTAAAAACCAGGAGAAATCACCCGTGTTCCGGTTTAATAGATCACTACGCCCATCAAAAAAATCGGTAGTGCGAAGGTTTAAACTTCTTTATCGATATTGCGGACGTTGGCTGCGTCGTCTCTATCGGCGTGTCATGGCGATGAAAGGGACACCCGAATATCTCGCTAGAGGGTTGGCGGTTGGTGTGTTTGCGGGATGCTTTCCCTTCTTTGGGTTCCAGATTTTAATCGCTATCTCCCTGGCGGTATTGTTTCGAGGTCACAAACTTTTAGCTGTGGCGGGAACTTGGGTGAGTAATCCTTTAACTTACGTGCCTATTTTTCTCTTTAACTACAAAATTGGTCGTTGGTTACTCGGTTCTCAAGAACCCCTGTTTGAGGATTGGGGAAGTTTGCACTCGATGGATGATATTTTATCAGTGGGGGCTGAATTTGCAGTTTCTTTGTTATTTGGGTGTTTTGTGATTGGCATAATTAGTGCAGTTTTTACTTATTTTACTAGCCTGCGAATGATTCGACATTGGCGCAAACAACAACAAGTTAAACCTGTTTGGGAGATTGGTCAAATTTCCCCCAAACGCAGAAAGCCGGAATTGGGGGAAAGTTAGGTTAGAAGTTATACGAAATAGTTAAATTTGTTATCCCCCCAAGCCCCAGGGCCGTTTCGTTGCCCTAAAACTTGATTTGTGGGGAGGTGGGGAGGACCGGAGGTAGGGAGGACCGGAGGTGGGGAGGATTTTTATTAATAAAAAGCTATTTTTCATGTTTAAAAAAGTCCTCTCCTCACCACCCCCGGAACCCCACCATCCCATCACCCTTTCACCCCATCAACCGGATTTTGTATTTTAGATTAGATTAAGCGTTGGCGGTTTTTGATTGTGCTTCGCTGTCGGATGTCGGTTGAATTTCATCTAAAATTCCAATCACTTCTCGTTCAAACACCACTTTAGCGCGATTGGTTTTTCCTCCGAGATAAAGACGATTATCCGCTTCTAAAACCCAAATTTGGGAGTGAGAAACATAACTCATTAATACACTCACCATCAACAACCCAAACCCCAAATAAACGATAGGAATTCCGGGGTCTGCTTTAATTTGCAGTCCGGTACTTCCAACGACTTCATCAACAAATAACGTCACGCCATTCACTTCGGTAGACATTCCGGGGCGCAACGTTGACACCAGTTGACCTTGATTATCATACAGCAACAACGTTCCTTGTAAATCCCTCGCTAAAAGGGAAACACCCGCACTTAAATCGGGTTTTGTGGGAATCCAAGTTCCCCAAATTCGACCGTTTCCGCCCGTATTTAATTGTGCCATTGGCAGTTGTAAAACGGGACTTCTATTAATCCGAATTCGGATTCCCGCGATTCCCCAATCTGCTTGATAAAACGTTACGCCGTTGTGTTTAAGCGGTTTATTAACGTGAATGGTTTGACGGTCAACTTCCGAACCGTTATTATCTAAAACCGATAAATCGGAATAAAATTGATCGATTGTTCCATCGGGAGTATAATCAATCCAAAATTTATTCACTCGCACCGACCAATCTTGAGGAATTTGAGACGCCGCAAACGGCCCCGCATCAATAATTCTTCTAACTTGAAAGGTTTCTCCACTCGGCACTATTTCTTGGGCGATAAATCCCGTTAAAGAACCAACTGTTGAACCGATTAAAATCACAATCATACTCGCGTGAACGATAATCGGCCCGATGCGTCCAATTAATCCTTTTCGCGCATAGAGTTTATGGTCTTCTTGAAAAATTCGATAGCGACGTTTTTCTAATAGCGTTTTCAAGGTTTCTAAAGAACCGGTTTCTATTTCTGCACTTAAAGCCAGGTTTTTAAATTGTTTCGGACTTTGATAATAATTCCAGCGTCGGGCTGATTTTAAGTTGGGGAGTTGTCGGGTAAAGGTACAGGCGATTAAGCTACTCCCAAACAGCAACAAAAGCGCGAGAAACCACCAAGTTCGATAAACATGATCTAAGCCTAACAGTAGAATGACTTTCCAGGTGAGAAAGCCAAATAAAGCCGGATGTTCGGGGTAGTTTTGTTGATAAAATTGGATCGATTCACCCTGTTCGATAACGGTTCCAGAAACGCTAAAAACGGCGATAACAAGTAATAAGACGATTGCCAAGCGCAAGTTAGCGAGTAGGGGTAAAACTTCTTTTTTCCAAAGGTTTAGCGGTACGGTTCCCCAATCAGAAAGTTTAGATAAAAATAATTCTTTGCTCGTCATTTTAGAATTTTTTTCTGTGTTTGAATATCAAGCTAAACGATAGGAACGAATCGAGATAATAGCGAAAATACACCAAATCCCACCAATAACGCCCCGCTCACCGGAGTAATCCAACCCGACCATTGTCGCAGAGAAAGCAGTTTTTTGATGCTAGCGGTAAAGGTTCCGGCTAACACTAAAGGTGCCACATATCCGGCCGCATAAGCCAGGAGTAAAACCCCTCCTAAAACCCAATCTTTTGATGTAGAAACCCAGGCTAACAATGTTGCTAAAACCGGAGTGCTACAGGGAGACGCGACCAAACCAAAGGTTAATCCTAAAAAATAGGAACGAACTCCATTAGGAATGTTTTGAGGAATCCATTTCATTGTATCAAAAGCGGGTAGGGGAATCGGCAAAGCTTCCAATAAATTTAACCCCATTAAAATCGCAATAATACTGACAATTATGGGCAAGCCGATGCCAATTTGACCGTAAACTTGTCCGACAACGGTTGCTACAATTCCTAAACCTGCTAATGTTGTCGCCAGTCCCAACGCAAACCAAGTCGATTGGGCCGCGGCTTGTAGGCGATTTTGGGTTTCGTAGCCGCCAATATAGCCAATGGTAATCGGTAGCATAGATAGCATACAAGGAGTCAGGCTCGTCAGCAAGCCCGCCAAGAAAATAATCCCCACACTCACCCAACTGAGTTCCGTTAGTTGGGTTTTGACGAGGGTGTTGGCGTATTGGGCAATCTCGTAGAGTTGGGTTTGCAGGGTATCAAACATGAGTTCAAATGGAGTTCGCGCTTCATCACAAATTGTAACGCTTATGAGATCTAATTTCAGCTTGGACTCAGCTAAAGTGTTAGGGTTAATCTAAAAAGGTAACTTTAACTGTATTGGGAAATTTTCCTGATTAATTGTTGTATCTGGGTTATCTGTCCTCTTGTTATTTTCTGAGTGATTGGTAACTTCCCAAGGCGTTGGCGGAATATCTTGACCCTTTAATATTTTGAGCAAATATCTACCAAATGATCGTGCTACAAGCGGAGGTACAGCATTGCAGATTTGGGTATAGTTTTCTATGGTTGTTCCTTGGAAAATAAACCCATCGGGAAAGGATTGAATTCTTGCACATTCACGGGGCGATAAAAAACGATCGGCTTCTGGATGAATTGAAGTCATACCTCGTGTCCAGTAAGCAGTATAAGAGGGTCGATGTTTTAATGATCTTCTGTATCCACCACAGTAGTTAACTTTATTTTCCTCATAGTTATTGATAAATGCTTTCATTCCCTCTCCCAGTGGAACAGATCGAATTTTTTCTAAAACTCTTTGACTATGATTCTGAGTTGTGTGATTATAGACTTTTTGACTTCCTTCTCGAATCCAGGTTTGATATGAGCATTCTGGAGGTTTTTGATAATCAAAAATTCCGACTCTTTCTCCAATTCCAACTTGAGGAAGATCGGAAATAGCTTCCCAAAGCGTAACGACTTTGTTTGTTCCTAAAACTTCTCCGAAATCCGAGTGAGATTGACGAGGTTTATCAGGGTGAAATTCTTTGGCTCCAATTACAAAGAATCGTTGACGTTTTTGGGGGACTCCATAATGACTACAATCGAGAATAAAAGAATTCCAGTAATAGGGCATTGATGAGAGACGTTTTTTTAGTGCTTCATAGTAGCTTCCTTGGTAGAGACGTTTAAATCCGGGGACATTCTCAAAGATAAAAACGGAAGGAGAAAGTTTTTCGATCAAATCAAAATATATCCAAACTAAACTATTTCGAGGGTCTTTCTCTTTCTTATAGCCTTCATTACTAAATCCTTGGCAAGGAGGACTTCCTACAATAATATCGGCTTGCATTGATTCGACTTTCGGCTCAAAGTTTGTTAAATCCGTGCAAAATACAAAATCACTTAAATTGGCTTTGGCGGTTCGACAAGCTGAGGAATTAATATCATAGGAACCTCGATGTTTTAAACCCGCCATTTGTAAACCGCATCCCCAGCCTCCTGCACCACTAAATAAATCAATATAAGTTAAACTCATCTCTCCAGTTCTTATTAGCTAAAATATGGAGTTGCTCCTGTAATAAACTGATCGCTTTATCTTTCGGAGACAAAACATTAAACCATTCATTTTCAATCTGTTCAATATGTCTTTGAAAATAGTCGGTCAGTACCAGATGTGCATCCCGATGGATACGAACCTTTGTGAATTGATTGGTCTGACGGGATGCTTTGGTTCTAGGACGATCATAAGTTTCTAGGAAAGCTTTACGAACAGGTTGAGCAAAAGATGATGGTTCTAAAATTAGATCTCTAATAAATTGGGATAGCCCTTTATCTGTTAAAAATAGTAGCCAATCATAAGATTATTTTAAAACAAGAAGTTCCTTGTTCGGATTCTCTGAAGTAAACCAATTCCCATGATTGCTGGCAACTCCAACCGTTAAAACAAAGTTTTTCAACTCTTCTATTGTAGCACTATAGATCATTTGGTTGAGTGCTTGATCGTAGGGTTTTATCTCAAAACTTCCGTCGGGTTTTGCCAAAGCACTAAAAACTGCACCATCTACAGAACGAATTTTTTGTAAGCATGAAACGTGTTTGGCAACATAAGCACCTTGTTTGGCTTTCTCTATCGTTGTCGGCCCCTTTTTTGCTCCTTCTTCAACTCCGACACGCTTACACTCAAATATAGCAAATGGGTTCGATTGTAAGAGCGATACTTCGACTCTATAGATATTATTTTCTACATCTAGAAGAGCGGCTATCGTGAATAAATGATCGGTTCTCTCCTTGCTTTTACCCATCAGGCATCTATTTTTTTGAAGCAGGTTAGAATTAATCAATTGATTGTTAATTAGCTCAAAATTTGATAGCCAAGATACTCGGTTTGGAAAACAATTTAGTATTTTGGTGGCGGTGACTGGCAATTTGATATTTGATAACTCATAAACTTGAGAATCGAGACAGGGATGTAATCCAAATTCTACGTTATGAGTAATCCTCTTGTTGCCAAATTCTGGCAGTCTTAGCTCAATAGTTACAGAAGAAGAGAGATTCCATTGACGAATAAGGTAGTATGTTATAATTTCAACGATTGTTCCTAACGCACGTCCTGCTGCTTTCTTTTTAGCTTGTGCATGAATAAAAACCTGATCAGCTAATATTTTTTGAATCTCATCAATTGAATCATAAGACACTACAGAATTCCCCTATTCGTTAACGTGACCGTCTGGCATAATGGTTCCTCGCAGCAGGACGCCTCTTAAATTTGTGTCTTTTAAATTTGCCCCTTCTAAGTTCGCATTGCTGAGATTGGTGACTTTTTGATCTTCTCTAAAATAATAGCTGTGTAGGTCAGCTTTACTCAGGTTACTCTTGGCTAAATTTGCATACTGGAGATTGGTTCCGTGTAAACTGGCTTGACTTAAATTGGCTTTGGTTAGGTCGGTTCCCCAGAGTTTTGCTTCTAATAAATTGGCATTTTCTAAGTTGACTTCTGCGAGGTTGGCTAAGGTTAAATCTGCCGCCCATAACCCGGCTTCTCTGAGGTCTGCTCCTTCTAAATTTACCCGACGCAAGTTGGCTTTATATAAGTTGGCTTTGGAGAGTTTAGCGCCTGTTAAATCGGCATCGGATAAATCGGCATATTTGAGAACGGTATTGGTTAAGTCTGCGCCTCTTAAATTCGCCCCGGAAAGTTTGGCTTTCGGTAAGGCTAAACCTCGCAAATCGGCGTTACTCAAATCGCAGGTTTTCCACAGAACGGTTTGACAAGAATTGGTTTTCAGCAGTCGATTGATATCTTGAGAATTTGAGGCGTGAACGGATGTCATTCCTCCGCCAAGAAATCCAATGACTAATAATAGGATGATTGCCAATTTCTTCAGATTCATATCTTTTCTCAACTGGGGCTATTGAGGACTACCGTTTTCAACACCTGCTGATTTTACGTGAAATAAAATAGTGAGTTCGTCGTTGGGCTTGAGCGCCTTAAAGAAGGGCTAAAGCCCAACGACAAGCTTTTTGAAATTGAGTTGTTGACTTAGATGGGATTGAAAATCTTTACTAAGTTTACCGAATGTTTATCCAATTGTCAAACCCAAATCGTTGGGAGAAACAACAAAAACTGAGTTTTGAACCGCATCCGGGGCGACGTTCTCCACCACACCTAAAAAGTCACCATTGTTGCCCAAAATTTGGGTATTTTCCCCAACGAGATTAAAGCTAAGTTCTGATACACTAAGATCGCCAATAATGGCAATGCGATCGCCTTCACCGACGTTAAAATCAAGAATGCGATCGGCGAGATTAACATCTTGAACTCCAGCAGATTCATCAACTCGGAACATAAACGTATCGGCACCGGTTCCACCCGTCAAAGTATCGATTCCCAAATCCCCAATTAAATAATCATTTCCTTCACCCGCATCAATTACATCATTGTCTTTTCCACCCCGAAGAAAATCATTTCCCGCACCTCCAGAAATCGTATCATTCCCTTGATTTCCATTAACAATATCATTGCCATCACCGCTATCGATCAGATCGTTATCTTGATCGCCAAAAATATAGTCATCTCCGGCATCTCCGGTAATGGAATCATTGCCTTGATTGCCATTAACAACATCACTACCAGACGAACCGATAACGCTATCATTTCCCCCGCCCACAAACACTCCCGAAGGCGCTTGTTGAGAGATTTCAGGTGTCAACGTGACCGTATTATCTGCATCAAAATCCCGAGTGACTAAAAATTCTAAGGGCAAATGGGTGAGATTAATTGTATTAATAAAAACGTTTAACAGCCCAAGATCGCCAATTAAAGCGGACTCGCGACCCGGAATAATTCCCCCGACAATTTCTGCATCTTGAATGCGATCGCCCTGTAGAATTTGATCGACGACTTCAAACCCTTGAACGACCTCACCAAAAACGGCATAACTCCCGTCCAAAAAGTCAGAATCGGATAAATTAATATAGAATTGTGAGGAGGCGGAATTGGGGTCATTTGCGCGAGCCATTGCGATGGTTCCCTGAGTATTTTGTAAGACTGGGGGAACCGTAATTCCGGCTTGTTGAAAGGTTTGACTATAAATCGGTTCTGTCGCGCCTTCGGGTTTAATTTCTAGGGGAATTGTTCGTTCTTCACCCGTCGCCGGATCGATAAAACCACCACTTCCAAGCTGTTCGGGTGGAAAATTTGGATCTAAACTATTGGGATCTCCCGCTTGCACAACAAACGGATTCGGTTCGCGGACAACCCGATGAAATGAAATTCCGTCATAAAAATCTCGCTCAACTAAATCGACAAAATTTCCCGCTGTAATTGGGGCGTTATCACCATCAATTTGAATGTAAATTGGCTGTCCATTGACAACCAAAACAGCCACAGCAGAACCAGTTAATAGAGGTAAATCTTCCATTTTTTAAGGTGAATTGTTTACAGTTTAAGTCGTAAATTTATTCAGCATTCCCAAGTTGCCAAAAAAAATCAACTTGATAGGGTTAACGCCAGGATTCTGACCGGAAACAGAGCGATTAAGTTCCTGAATTCGGGAGAAAGGATCATCAACCGCAAAATTAGGATTGAGTTTGTTCTCCTCAATTATGTAAACTTATGTAAAGTACCCTGATCATTTTTAGTGATGATGTCCCGTCGAACCATAATCCGTTTATTTCTAGCCGCTTGTTTGGCGCTCTTAAGTTTCAGTGTAACCTCTCCGGCGTTGGCTATGGGAGGAACCCTACCCCCGTTAAACCAACCCGCACCCGATTTTACATTACCCACGAATACCGGAGATGGAGAAATTTCTCTTTCTGATTATCGGGGTCAGTGGGTAGTTGTGTATTTTTATCCCAAAGATTTTACCTCGGGATGTACATTAGAAGCCCAAAGATTTCAACAAGATCTGCCGAAATATTTGGATCGAAATGTACAAATTTTAGGAATTAGTGCCGATGATGTTGATTCTCATGCCGAGTTTTGTGATGCGGAAGGGTTAAAATTTCCCTTGCTTGCAGACACGGACGGTACTGTGAGTAAAGCTTACGGTTCTTGGCTGAACTTTTTCTCGATGCGACATACTTTTATTATCGATCCTGAAGGTCAATTACGAGAAACATTTGTGAAAGTTCGACCTGCAATTCATAGCGCCGAAGTTTTAGCGCGTTTGGACGAATTGCAAGCCGTATCTTAATTGAGTTGAATCTAATTTATCCACTTGGCGAAAGTCTATCTGTTTAGATAGGCTTTTTTTCTCCGATATTTTTCCCACAGCCAGGTTAACCAAATACAGGGTGCTAAAATGACAATTTCCTGCAAAATAAAAATCAGATTTTGAAACGTAAACAGGGAAAATAGAAAGCCAAATAATCCCGAACCTCCATAATTAAATCCGCCAAAAATAGTTAGGGGAAAAATGAAGTAATCGGCAGTAAACGGCCAAAACGCTTGTACTCCAAAAGGTAAAGCATCATCGGCAACCATTAAATCTAAGAAAATATGACTGGTGTAGACTCCACCTGTCCATAAACCCAGCCAATTCCATTCTTTTAATTTCACAGAACGAGCGATCAAAGCGGTTAATAAACCGATGAGGATTGCTACAATCAAACTATGAGTGGCTTGACGATGAAAAATTCCGGGTTCTCCCCGCAATACAATTCCCACTAAAATGTCTAAATCTGGTGCATTCGCAATAAAAACGGACGCAAATAATACCGAAAGCCGATGACGTTTGGGGATGTGGGGTTGGGCGAGAATATATCCACAAACGCCTGCAAGGGAATGTCCGACGGGTGATGGCATGGGAAAACTAGGCGACAGTTAAACTACAACAGAGTGGAATCAATATTCCTCCTCTCAATATAAGTTAACAAAAATAATTCATTATATGAAATACCGAAAATAATCCTACAGAAGGTAAGAGGTTCTAGTGATATGATGTCCCGTTGATTAATTCTGTTATCGGGAGAGACCGGAGGTGGGGAGGAACCGGAGATGGGGAGAAACTGTTTACTGTTCACTGTAAAGTGTAAAAACCCGCCCCATCTCTTTCTGAACTACCTCAGTTTAAACCCGGTATTTACTGTTAACTGGGTTCGGGAATACTAATATCGATCGCAGTAATTTTAGTATCGCCATCTAAAGCCGTTAGTGGGGGCTGAATTTCGGCTTCATTTCCCACGACTAAAGTCACCATTTGGTCGGGTTTGAGATACTTTTCGGCGACCCGTTGAACATCCTCAATGGTTGTTGCTTCCACCTGACGCTGATAGTCAAAGATAAAATCTTGAGGATAATCATAATATTCATACAACATCAGACGGGATAAAGTTTGATCCGGGGATTCAAAATTGAAGATAAACGAGTTCAACGTTGACTCTTTGGCGTAGGCTAATTCTTCCGGTTTAACCGGTTGAGTGCGAACCCGATTTAATTCAACCCGAACCGCTTTTAAAAAGTCAACCGTTGCATCCGAACGAGTTTGTCCGCCTGCAACAAATACACCGGGATAGTCATAATTTGCGTTCCAAATTCCGTAGACCGTATAAGCCAATCCTTGATCGGATCGAATTTGGTTAAATAACCGTCCACCAAAGCCATTTAACACGCCATTAAGCACGGTTAATTCTGGGAAATCGGGATTATTTCGTTCTCCGCCCATGTGACCCATTTCGATATAACTTTGAGTCAATTGAGGTTGATTAATGAAATATATTCCGCCTGTATGGGCTTGTGAGGCGTTGGGTTCTGGCGGAATTTCTAAGGTTTTTTCGGGTTTCCAATTGCCAAATTTTTCAGCAATTAAGGCTTTCATTTCATTGGTATCAAAATCACCCACGACTCCTAAAATCATGTTTTCGGGGTGAAAATATTTCTGATAAAACTCAACCAAATCTTCTCGTTGAATGTTGTTGATGGTCTGATATTCAACGGTGCGAGCGTAGGGACTTTCTTCGCCATAAATTAACTTCTGAAATTCGCGTCCGGCGATGCGTTCGGGGCTATCATTTCGCCGTGCAATTCCGCCTTTTTCTTGAGTTTTGGCTAACTCCAATTTTTGCTCATCAAACACGGGTTTTTGTACCACTTCTGCAAACAGCCCGAAGACAGTTTCTAAGTCTTCACTCAACGCACTAAAACCCGCACTTCCGGCGGTTGTACCAATTCCCGTTTCAACGGCTGCGGCAAGTTGTTCGAGAATTTGATTTAATTGATCGGCGCTATGATCGGCCGTTCCTCCGGTTCGCATCACTTCACCGGTTAAGCTGGCGAGTCCTACTTGATCGCCCGGTTCGTATCGGCTTCCGGTGCGAAATAATGCGGTTCCTCCAACTAAAGGAAGTTCGCGATCTTCCATTAAAAAAACGGTGATCCCATTATCGAGTTGATAGCGGGTATATTCGGGTAATTGGACTTCGGGTAGAGGCGGAAAAGTCAGTTCGGTGTAATGTTTGGCGGTAGATGCGACGGCCGGAGATCGCCAGGTTGTCATTAAAAACATGGTGGCGAATAGCAGTCCGAATAGAATTCGTTTGGATTTTCTCAGGTTAAATCTGGCTTGGGCTTGCATAATTGATGAATCGTCGAAAGATTTTGGGTGAGTGAGAGGATTTTTTTAACCGAAACTGGGAATATTTTGTTGCGGTTAAAAGCCTAAGAATCTTGGGATAATAATTTCCCAATAGTACGATTTTCCGGACGGAATGTTTCTTGGGCAACCCGTTGAATATCAGCCGGCGTAATTTTAGAAATCGCATCCAACTGTTTAAATAAATTCATCCAACTTCCGGTTTTTACCTCATATTCTAGCAAAGCAAAAGCCATCCCCATGTTAGAATCTAGCGATCGCAATAAATCCGCCCTCGACTGAGTTTTTACCCGTTCTAATTCTTCTGGAGAAACGGGTTCAGTTTTCAATCGTTCGATCTGATTTCGCAGCGCAACCGCCACATCTTCGACGGTATGACCGGGAGCAGTTAGGGCGTAAAATAACATTAAATTGGGATATTTATCACCGGGATAACCGCTAAATCCTTCGGCTGCCAAAGCAACTTGTTGATCTTCGACTAAAGATTGATAAAGGCGGGAGGTGCGACCATTGCTGAGAATACTGGCGATCGCTTCATAAATGACATGATCGGGGTGAGCGAGTGCGGGGCGATGATAACCCTCAAAATACCAAGGTTGAGAGGGCAATTTCATCGTTACTTCTCGGGTTTCCTGTTGAGGCGGTTCAACGACTTGGATTTTAGGCGGTTCTGAGCCTGCTTTGTAACGTCCGAAATAGGTTTGGGCGAGTTGTTTAACTTGAGTCGGGTCAACATCACCAACGATCGCAACGGTGAGATTATTTGGAACGTAGTAAGTATTAAAGAAATCTTGTACATGATCTCGATTAAGACTCTTTAAATCTTCTACATAACCGATCACCGGACGGCGATAAGGATGAACTTTAAACGCTTCTGCGGTAAATTTCTCAATCATTTGACCGACGGGCGAATTATCCGTTCGGAGTCGTCTTTCTTCTAAAATTACCTGTTTTTCTTTAAAAAATTCTCGGAAAACCGGTTCGAGAAAACGTTCGGATTCTAAAGACATCCACAATTCCAGTTTATTGGCGGGTAAACTGTAAAAATAAACGGTAGAATCGGTGGAGGTTGCGGCATTTAATCCGACCCCGCCCGCCCGTTCGACAATTTGAGAAAATTCATTCGGTTTAACCAACTTTGAAGCTTCAGCTTGTACCTTTTCAAATTCGGCAACCAACTGAGAAACTTGTTCAGATTTTCCTTGTTTTTCTGCCGCTTGAATTTGGGCAAAAAGCCGATCCATGCGTGCAAGTAACGGCTGTTCTTGCTGATAATTGGTTGTGCCGATCCGCTTGGTTCCTTTAAAAGCCAAATGTTCTAAATAATGAGCGACTCCGGTTTGACCTTCTGGTTCGTTGGCGCCGCCCACATCCGCATAAATTAAAAACGAAACCACCGGGGCTTTATTACGTTCGAGGACAATAAATTTCATCCCATTATCAAGGCGAAATTCGCTCACCTCATCCATCACCCGATCCAGATAGGGCTGGATGGAAGTTGAACGGGTGGGCGTTTCATCCGCGAGGAGAGGGGGTGTAGAAATGCCCCAAAATAAACAGATCAATAGGCTTAAAACAAATCCCCGCCAAATTCTACGGCTTGGGATATCCTGAAGATTGGGGGGGACACGCCAACTCGGAAACATAGGCTTCAGTCTCGTGAGGAATACTTTCAGACGAATTTTAACATTCAAACCATGAAGACTTTTGTCATTTAAGCAATTTGTCCGATGACAAATGATACGCTAAGACAACAAACTCAGGCATTGAGAACACAGAACCCCTTGAGGAATCCTCAACGCTATCATTCGATCTAGACTTGCTGCGACTGATAACGGTTCCGAGTCTCTCCTTGGACAAATCATCAGATATTTAACGGTTAAACGATGAAAACTTTAAATCACACTCCTCAGTTGGAAACAGAAACTTCTACTCGGATTTTAAAGGCCGCCCAGGGCTTATTTGCCCGTAAAGGTTATGATGGCACAACCACTCGGGATTTGGCACAGGCCGCCGGTGTTGCTGAAGGCACCATCTTTCGCCATTTTCCCAACAAAAAGGCGATTTTAATTGAAGTGGCGACGGAAGGATGGATTGAAATTCTCACCGACTTGTTGACAGAATTGAGTGAAATGGGCAGTTATAAAGCGGTGGCTCAAGTCATGCGCCGCCGAATGTTAAGTTTACATGAAAATACCGATTTGATGCGGGTTTGCTTTTTAGAGGCTCAATTTCACCCGGAATTGCGCGATCGCATTCAATCGGAAGTGATTGCAAAAATGACCGATGTTGCCGAAGCTTTTTTTGAAACGGCAATGGAAAAAGGGGTTTATCGTCCGATGAATCCCCGCATTGTTGCTCAGGTGTTTTTGGGAATGTTTGCTGTTGCTGGATTTAGTTACACGACGTTAATTGAACCCGGAGCGCGTCCGAAAGCCATGCAGGAAATTGCCGAAGGTTTGGCGGATATTTTTCTCAATGGGGTGTTAAATACTGAAGCCAATTCTTAACTGATTTTCTCATCGAAAAACTGAGGAGAAATGGGAGCAATGGTGGGCAACCCAAACGCGCCGAATGAATCTTGAGAGTAGAATGGATTGGGTTTGCCCCTGATGGTCTAGAACAACTGCGCTTCCTGCACCCATCGTTGGACAAGGGCTACAGACGGACACAAATCGCGCCGTTGCAGGGTGATGACGTGCAGACGGAGAATTTGTTGGTGCAGTCGGTGAACGGGCATTTGCGCTAACTGAGTGACCGATCCAATTCCCGCATGAAGCAACAGTCCGCAATACTGACATCCGACGCTGGGAATTCGTGCTAAATCAGCCATTGCTACCCATTTACTGACATCTCGTAAGGTGGTTTGCAAAACATTTGCGAGCATCATTTTTTGGGCTTGGGTGCGGCCTTTTTGTAGAAGTTCTGCGGTGGTGGTAATTTCACATTTCTCGCTGAGAAGCTTTTGATTGCTTAAGTTTAATCCCGGAAGTTGAGAAATCGGCCAATCACAAGCTTGAATTGAACTTTGAGGTTTTGATTGAGATATTGCCATAAGATCATAAATCAATTTAGAGAACACCAATTTTCTGAGCGGACAGCTTGACATCGATCTGTTCTGGGCATCCGTTCAGTTTGAGCATCATTCCCTCCATCTCGAAAAGAGTTGTGGAGGTACAAATGCGGGTTCTTTATTGTAGCAGTCTGTTCTTGGGGATTAAGGTATAGGGAGACACCGGAAATTGTTACAATAATTCGCAATATTTTACTCTTATTTGTCTAGATGAATTTTTACCGTTTTTCTGGGCTATCCTATGTTAAAGATTTTGACCGTTAATCCTCAAAACTATCAAGATTCTATTCTGGAACTGTTTGAGGAATATCTCCGAGGCAATCAACAGGCGATCGCCGCATCTTTAAAGATTCACTTTGATCTTGATAGTCTTCTCAAAGAAGAACCTCAAAATTTGTCTCAATTTTTCCCACCCAATGGATTTTTTTTAGGTGTTAAACATCACCTAAAACTGATTGGATGTGCAGGCTTGAGACCTCTAAACTCCCAAGTTTGTGAAATCAAAAGAGTTTATGTTAAACCGGAATATCGCCGCCAAGGTATCGGTCGATTATTGATAAAAACGCTATTAGAAGAAGCAAAAAACAGAGACTATCACAGCGTTCGCTTAGACTGTTTTCGGGGTTTCGTCGCCGCTCAAAACCTGTATAAAAGTCTGGGTTTTCAAGAAATTAAACCCGATCTTGAAAGTGAAATTCCGCCCCAATATTATCAACACTGGATGTTTATGGAACACCAACTCAATTAGGAATTCTTATGGCTTATATAGAATATCAAAATCAAGGTTCGTCTTATTGGTTAAAAGAACACGTTAATGATCCGCGTGTCAGCGTTGGAGAATATAGCTACTTTGATCGGTTAATTACTTTTGGGTTATGGAAGCCAGAAGATCGGGTTGAAATTGGCAAATTTTGCTCCTTTGGTAAAAATATTACTGTATTTGGAGGGGGCGAACATTTGACAGAACGAGCGACAACCTATCCCTTTGTCTTATTCTTTACTGAACCTCGTTTAGATGAACTCATTGATGCTCGCAACAAAGGGATTACAAGAATTGAAAATGATGTCTGGATCGGCTATGAAGCTACCATATTATCCGGGGTAAAAATTGGCAATGGAGCCGTTATCGGAGCCAAATCAGTTGTTAGCCAAGATATACCTGATTATGCCATAGCAGTGGGAAATCCGGCAAGGGTTAAACGCTATCGTTTTCAACCCGAAACCATCAAACGACTATTAGCTTTAAAATGGTGGAATTGGGATTTTCAAAAGATTTTGGCGAATCTCGATAAATTGTATCAAAATCCCGATTCTTGGGAAGATGATTTACAATTTATCGAACCTGATGGCGATTTTACAACTGTGTTATCTCATCAACAAGTGATCGACTTGGGAATTTGGAAACCTCAACTCTAATTCAAGGTTGTTATGGTTAAAACAATTTCAATTTCTGAAAAAACGACGTTAAAACTTCTCAGGGATAACTTTAATTTACAACGGTCTGAAGATGAGCAGTTTTTCAGGGAATGGAGTCAAAACTTACCCGAAATTTCATCGGAAGATTGTCTCAGACTGGATAAAATTATTAATCGATATTTTTACCAACTTGAGGAGGGAATGATTCTCGAAGAAGGGGTAAAAATGATGATTGTCTCTCCTTTACTGGAAATAGCAGGTTTTTATGACCCGCCTTACAAAATGAAATTTGAATCTTCTGTTGAATTAGCTATCGATAACCAAGGGGAAATTTTAGCCGGAAGAATTGATGCACTCGTCATTCATCATCAGTTGTGGGTCTGGGTATTGGAAGCAAAACGAACAGCATTTTCTCTGGGGTTAGGAATTCCGCAAGCGTTAGCTTATATGCTTTGTAACCCCAATTTGAATCAGCCCACCTACGGTTTATTAACCAGTGGTGATAATTTTATTTTTATCAAACTCATTCAGGAAGAAAATCCCGTTTATGCTTTATCCAAACAGTTCACGCTTTTTAATTCCGGTGAACTGTATGAAGTGTTGAAAATCTTACGAAAGATGGGAAACTTGATGATTAACCGATAAATTCCAAACACAATTGACGAAAATGATCGCCCCGATGTTCAAAGCTTTCATACTGATCGAAACTCGCACAAGCCGGCGACAATAACACCACTTTTGCCGATAAATTCCGGGCTAATTCTGCGGCTTTGGGAATGGCTTTTTCCATCGTTTCTACAATTTCCACATTTTGATAATTCACCTGTTGGAGTCGTTGGGAAAATTGTTCGGCTGCATCTCCAATTAATAAAACGGCTGCGGCTTTTTCTTGAATCTTTTGCAACCATTGACTATCATCTCCTTCTTTGGCTTCCCCTCCCGCAATTAAAATAACGGGGGCTTCTACGGCGACTAAACCCACTTCTGCCGCATCATAATTTGTCGCTTTGCTATCATTAATCCAGTCAATTTCTTGCCAAGTTCCCACATATTCTAAGCGGTGAGGAACACCCGGAAAGTTGGAAATCGCCTCTTCAATGGCTGCGGGTTCTATTCCGGCTAAACGGGCGGCTGCAACCGCCATTAACAGGTTTTGTAGGTTATGGCTTCCCGCCATTTTTAAGGTACTTACTGGAAGAATTTTCTGATTATTTTGACAGACGTAATCCCCTTCAATATAAACGCCAAAATCGGGATTGCCAATCAGTTCAGATTTACCTTTAACACTCGTCCAACAGGCATCTTTCCACAGTTGAGAGGCATTTTTACGCAAGTAAGGATCGTCACCATTTAACACTTGTATTTCCGAATTTTTCAGTAATTTAGCCTTAATATTATAGTAATTTTCTAACGTTCTGTGGCGGCTTAAATGATCGGGTGTAAACGTTGTCCAAATGCCAATTTTGGGGGCAAGAGTTGAGGAAGATTCGATTTGATAACTGCTGACTTCTGCAATCACCCAATCTACCGATTTATCCACTTTTAAAGCTCGAATTTCTTGCTGTTGTAGGGCCAATTCACAAGCCGCATTTCCAATATTTCCACAGGCGGGAGCGTTAAAACCTGCGGCTTTAAAAATGGCTGCGGTTAAAGCGGTTGTTGTGGTTTTACCGTTGGTTCCCGTAATTCCCACCCAAGGAACAAAGTCAAGATTTCGCCATGCGAGTTCCATTTCTCCAACGACTTCAATTCCCCTTTGACGGGCTGTTTCTAAAGGGGGAATATCCCAGGGAACACCGGGACTGACAACGACTAAATCAGCAGACGTTTCCGCGTCAAAATTTTCACCTAAATTAACGTTAATTCCTTCGGTGATTAATTGCTGTTGTTGCTGATGCAATTTGGGTGAGGTATTGCTATCACTAACCGTGACTTTCCAGCCTTGAGATTTCAGCAGTCGGGCTGCTGCATTTCCTGATCTTCCTAAGCCGATAATATGAGCGTTTGGCATAGATAAAATGGTAGTTTCCCTGGAGAAGTAATCCTTATTTTACCCTGTTTTTGGGGGTTCGGGGTAGATTGAAGGATTGGAGTTTGTCTAGATCAACCCTCCAAATCTTGCAATTTTGACTCGATTTAACTCTTAACAATTGCTCCAAAATCCGCTAACACTCTAGCATGATTTCGCAACAATCCCAACAGATTTAAACGGTTTTGTTGAATGTCTGGATTTTCATCCATCACCAACACACTTTCTGGCCCATCAAAAAAGGTGCTAACCGTTGGGGAAATTTCCGCTAAAGCATCAACTAACTGTCGGTAATTGCGGGTTTCTTGGGCGGTTTTTGTTTTCGGAACTAAGGCAATTAGTGCTTGATAAAACGCTTCTTCAGAGGATTTTTCAAACAATTTGGGATTAACAATTTTCTGCGGTTCTAATTGTACCGTATCCAAATCGCCCTGTTTGGCTAAACGAGTCGAACGGTTGACGGTTTCATAGATTTGATCCAAGCTACCATCTTGGCGAATGGTTTGTAAGAAAATCGCCCGTTCGCGAACATCCAACAAATCTTTTAACGCCCGTTCGGTATATTCGGGATCATCTTCTCCTAAAACGGCATTGACTAAATCATAATCGATGTTTTTCTCATCTTGCAAGAGGGTTCTAATTCGCTGTAAGAAAAAGTCATAAAGCTGCGACAACAAATCAGGAATTGCTTGGTCATAATTTTGAGTAAACTCGGCCACCAACTGTTCGAGAAGTTGATGTAAATTAATGGTTAGATTCGCTTCCCAGGTAATATTAAGCACCGCATTCGCCGCCCGACGCAACGCAAAGGGATCGGAAGAACCGGAAGGAATCATTCCCAAGCCAAAAATACTGACCAAAGTATCCAATCTATCCGCCAAACCGACAACTTGACCCACCAAAGTTTCCGGTAAACTATCGGTCGCCCCACGAGGTAAATAATGTTCAAAAATCGCTGTAGAAACGGCTTCGGGTTCGCCGCATTCTCGGGCATATTTTTCGCCCATTACCCCCTGTAATTCGGGGAATTCATAAACCATTTGCGTGACCAAATCCGCCTTGCAAAGTAAAGCCGCCCGTTGAATTTGAGTTTGTTCGGTTTCGCCAACTTCTAGCTGTTGACCAATTAAATCGGCTGCTTTACAAATGCGATTGACTTTCTCGCGAACCGAACCCAATTTTTCCTGAAAAGTCACCGTTTCTAAATCGGGTAAATAAGCCTCTAAAGGTTGCTTTAAATCCGATTTGTAGAAAAACTGACCGTCCGCCAATCTCGCCCGAATCACCCGTTCATTTCCCGCAGCAATAATATTAGATTTTGCCGGATCTCCGTTGGAAATCGTGATAAAATAAGACTTGAGCGGAGATTGAGTCGATGCCGTTTCTAATACGGGAAAATAACGTTGGTGCGTGACCATTACCGTTTTAATCACTTCCGGGGGTAAATTCAAAAATTCCTCCTCAAATTTCCCCACAACCGCCGTCGGCCATTCCACCAAGTTAATCACTTCTTGTAACAGTTCATCGGGAATTTCTGCCTCTGCGCCGATACTTTTCGCCGCCGTTTTTATTTCGGCTTCAATTGTCGTTTTTCGCTGTTCGGGGTTAACTTCTATAAACCCTTGACGCAAAGCCTCTAAATAATCGGTTGGGATGGAGATTTCTATCGGTTCGGGATGCAAAACTCGATGTCCTTGAGAAATGCGATTACTCTCAATTTTGTCCGAACCGCTAACCAAAGTTACGGGTAAAATTTTGTCATCCAACAACACCACCAACCACCGAATGGGACGAGGAAATCTCAACTCTCCATCTCCCCACCGCATGAACCGTTTTCCTTCTAATTTGGTAATCCATTCGGGAATTAATTCAGTTAAAATATCAGCGGTTCGACGACCTAAAATTTTCTTTTGAACAAATACAAAATCCCCCTTTTCTGTGGGGCGAATTTCCAAATCGTCCAGTTCAACCCCTTGTTTTTTTGCAAATCCTTCTGCTGCTTTTGTGGGTTTATTATTCTTAAAAGCAGCCGATGCAGGTGGGCCTTTAATTTCTTCTTCTCGGTCGGGTTGCTGCTTCGGGAGTCCCTCGATCACAACCGCCAACCGTCGGGGAGTCCCGTAAACCTCGATAGACTCCGACTTGAGAAATTGTTCATCCAGCGTGGTAGCAATGAGGTGTCGCCACTGTTGGAGGGCTTGTTCAACAAAAGGGGCGGGAAGTTCTTCGGTACCGACTTCGAGTAAAAAATTAGGCATAACAGCGATCGCAGAGTGGGCAGATTACTAATTTTAGATGACTTAGGTACACGTTAGCACCTTTGGTGGTTATTCTTTCAAGCTTTATACCATAATTAAATGAAAAGATACAGAGTCAACCCATGAGTCAAACCATTTCTGCTGCAAAAATAAACCTGATTGACTTGAGAGAAAAATTTGGATTAGAACGAGTGAATGATTCTGATTTTTTTCGAGAATGGCAGGAAAACTTACCGAATCTTTCGCCCGCAGAACAGCAAGTGATGGATGAAGTTAAAGCAGATTACCTTCATTTATTTGAGTATCCCCTCTTAGAATCGGTTGTTAAATTAGTGGTACTTTCCCCTTTGCTAAAACAAGCGGCTTTTTATCGTTATCCCTTTTATATTATCGGTGAAAAAGAGGTAAAAGTTTTATCTCAAGATGAAGATGTGATGATTCAAGGAAGACTGGATTTGTTGATATTTACGCCGCCATTTTGGGTCTTGGTCATTGAAGCCAAAAAAGCACAGTATTCATTAGATGTGGGAATTCCCCAAGCCTTAACTTATATGTTAGCTCATCCTCATCCCGAAAAACCTTTATTTGGGTTAGTAACGAACGGAACCGATTTTATCTTTTTAAAGTTAACTCAACAAGACACGCCTAAATATGCAGAGTCCGATGTATTTTCAATGCGACGCCGAGAAAACGAACTCTACACCGTTTTAAGAATACTCAAACGGTTAGCTGAAATTGTTACTTCACAAATTTGAAAATTTTAACAATGATTATTTTTACCCAACATTTCAATCAAAAAACCAACCAAAATATTGATTTTACCATCCCGTTAACTGCCGAACAACGCTATCGAAGTCGTCAAACAATCGAGTTGTCATCAAGTCAGAAACTCTATTTACGTTTACCGCGAGGAACGGTGTTAGAAGATGGGGATTTATTGCAGTCCGAAACCCAAGAACACATTGCAAAAATCGTCGCCAAACCCGAACCCGTAATTACCGTTAAAGCCAACAGCGAACTTGAGTTAATTCGGGCGGCTTATCATCTCGGAAATCGTCATGTTCCCTTAGAAATTACCTCAACTTACTTAAGATTATCGCCCGATTCTGTGTTAGAGTCAATGTTGGTAAAATTGGGTTTAGAAATTCTCGAAGAAATAGCGCCCTTTTATCCCGAAAAAGGCGCCTATGGACATCATCATTAGTTTAAATTCAGGAGAATAACACCTTGATTCTCAATCTATTACAACTGGCGAGTCCAGCTTTACCGTTGGGTGCATATAGTTACTCAGAAGGTCTAGAAGCCCTGATTGATAATGAAATCATTACCGATGAAAACAGTTTAGAATCTTGGCTGACTCAAGAGATAAAATACGGTTCAATTAGACTAGAAACTGCTATAATGTTAAGGGCATATCGTTGTTTTATGGCAAATGAAGTCATGGGGTTAACCGACTGGAATCAATGGTTAAGTGCAGCAAGAGAAAGTTCAGAATTGCGAAAACAAAGCTGGCAAATGGGCAACAGTTTAATGAAATTATTGTTAGAGTTAGAAGGCATTCAAAAACCCTCATCAACTCAATCGGATATTTTCAAACTCGAAACCTGTGCGGCAATTATTGGTAAACCTTGTAATTATGCGATCGCCTTTGGTTTGGGGGCGGGTTATTGGCAAATCGAACAAAAAAATGCCTTACTCGGATATTTACACAGTTGGGCAACAAATCTCATAAATGCCGGAGTTAAACTTATTCCTATCGGTCAAACACACGGTCAAAAACTCCTCCTAAAACTCCATCCCGAAATTACCAAAGCCAGCGAAGAAATTTTTATCTTAGAAGATGATGAATTGCTTAGTTGTAGTTGGGGTTTGGGACTGGCGAGTATGCAGCATGAAACCCAATATACTCGTTTATTTAGAAGCTAGTATAATCTAGAGAAAAGACCAAATAAATAGAGGTTAGATCTAAATGAAAATTGAACCCTATGACCGACGTTACCTTGATGCCATTGTTCGTCTTTCCCTTCGGGCATGGACTCCAGTTTTTGATTCCATTCAAAACACGATGAACCCCGACGTTTACCGGGTTTTCTATCCCGATAATTGGCGTGTAAGCCAACAGAAAGCCGTCGAGGATGTCTGTGCTGCGGAAGACACAAATGTATGGGTTGCTATTAATGAAAATTCTGCTGTGGGCTTTGTAGCCGTGAAATTACACTCCGAGGATCGCATGGGTGAAATTTACATGGTGGCTGTCGATCCAGATTTTCAAGGTCACGGTATTGGTAGCAGTTTAACAGAATTTGCTTTGAATTGGATGAAAGAGGCGGGGATGTCTATTGCTATGGTTGAAACGGGAGGCGATCCGGGTCATGCTGCTGCACGTTATACTTATGAAAAAGTTGGGTTTGAACTGTGGCCAGTCGCTAGATATTTCAAGAAGCTTTAGGGTGTACTTGCTCGCAAACAAGACCGTTTTCTGCTTAAATTAAATGTTACTATTTTAGGGAAGTATACCCTCTCGGATTGTTCTAAAAAGATTTAGAATTGCTATAAAATCAGGGAAAAATTAACCATGACAGCCTTTAGAATTGGAATAGCTGGGCCAGTGGGTTCGGGGAAAACCGCCCTTCTTGATGCGTTGTGTAAGTCGATGCGAGATCATTATCAAATCGCCGTTGTGACCAACGATATTTACACTCAAGAAGACGCCCAATTTTTAGTTCGTTCCCAAGCGTTAGAAACCGACCGAATATTAGGCGTAGAAACGGGGGGTTGTCCTCATACGGCTATCCGAGAAGATGCCTCAATTAATTTAGCCGCGATAGAAGATTTAGAGTTAAAATTTGGAAATCTTGATATTGTCTTTCTCGAAAGTGGCGGCGATAATTTAGCGGCAACCTTTAGCCCCGAACTCGTTGATTTAACGATTTATGTTATCGATGTCGCCGCAGGAGATAAAATCCCCCGAAAAGGCGGCCCAGGAATTACAAAGTCCGATTTATTGGTGATTAATAAAATCGACCTAGCCCCGTTTGTTGGGGCCGATTTAAACATTATGGAACGGGACGCAAAAAAAATGCGAGGGGAAAAACCTTTTGTGTTTACCAATTTAAAAACTAAACAAGGTTTAGAAGAGGTGCAGGAGTTTATTCAAAATAATTTGATTTAATTTTAATTGATATTCTGATCACTTTGTCGGGTGCATAAAACGACTCAAAGCCATTAATCTTTCTGTCGGGTGCATCAAACCTGTTAACTTGATACAAAAACTGAAAACGTTGAGAATTTGATGCACCCTACGATTGATTTTTTGATGAAAAGATTTGTCGGGTGCATCAAACCTGTTAATTTTGTTGGAGAGGGAAAAGCGTTAATCATTTGATGCACCCTACAACTTCAGTATTTTCACTGAGGGAATCGTTTAAAAAAGTTCCGTATTTCCACTGTGGCTTTTACAGTTGGCTTGAGGTTAAGCTGGACTCAAATCTACTCAGGCTGAAGAACGCCAAGGACAAACACTCATGTTGAAGCGACTCATTGTAGGGTTAATTAGCATCACACTTCTGTTTCAGAGTTTAGTATTCAGCAGTCCAGTTTATGCGAGTCCAGTTATTACGACTGAAAACTCTCAAGCAGTCTATGAAATTCCCTTTTCAAACTCAACAGAATTTTATAAGAACCTAAAGCAAGCTTTGAAGTCAAACGAACCAATCGTAATTCAAACTGATTTTAAGAGTTATGAAGAGTTTCCAAAAGAGTTGAAAGAGATTGTTAAGGTTGTTGATATTGGAGTGGTAGGGGCATTTCCTAACTTAATGATGCCTGCATTGCTAAATGAAAAAGCACTTGATCTGATGATATGTGTAACTATAGCAGGTACAGGAGCGGCAATAGGAGTATTGGTAGGAGGACCCCCGGGAGCCTTAGCTGGAGGAGGATTAGGGGGTGGAGTTTGTCTTATAAAAGACACAGTAGATAAGGCTTTTAAAAGTCCAGATCATTCGACTACAGTAGGATGCGGACTTAACGGATGCACAATAACTATTAAGCCTACTAAGCCAGCATCTTCTGTTGCCTAAACTTCAATAAATTAGAAATAAGATTATAGAGGTAGGTTAAAGCTTTAATCTACCTTATTTATTTTGGGGTTAAAATTTCAAAAAATATCCAACTTCATCTATAATAACTGGGTCGAACCAGAGTTAAATATTCTAATGACCCCTGAAAAATCAACCGGATGGCAAGGAATTCTGCGGTTAAAATACGCAAAAGATAATAATTCAACCAAACTAATAGAAGCCTATAGCCAAGCCCCCCTAAAAATTCAACGTTCATTTTATCCCGAAGGAAAAGACATCTGTCATAACGTTATTTTACACACAGCCGGAGGAATAGAAAAGTAGGGTGCATCAAACCTGTTAACCTTGTTGGAGAGGGAAAAGCGTTAATCATTTGATGCACCCTACAATTGATTTTTTTATGAAAAGTAGGGTGCATCAAACCTGTTAACCTGATGCAAAAACCGAAAACGTTGAGAATTTGATGCACCCTACAATTGATTTTTTTATGAAAAGTAGGGTGCATCAAAGCTATTAATCTTGTTGGAGAGGGAAAAGCGTTAATCATTTGATGCACCATGCTACTCAAACCCATTAATCTTTCTGTAGGGTGCATCAAACCTGTTAATTTTGTTGGAGAGGGAAAAGCGTTAATCATTTGATGCACCCTACAACTTCAGTATTTTCACTGAGAAAATCGTTTAAAAAAGTTGCGTATTTCCACTGTGGCTTTTACAGTTGGCTTCAGGTTAAGCTGAAATCAAATCTACTCAGGCTGAAGAACGCCAAGGACAAACACTCATGTTGAAGCAACTCATTGTAGGGTTAATTAGCATCACACTTCTGTTTCAGAGTTTAGTATTCAGCAGTCCAGTTTATGCGAGTCCAGTTATTACTACTGAAAACTCTCAAGCCGTCTATGAAATTCCCTTCTCAGATACTATACTCTTTTATAAGAAGCTAGATCAAGCTTTGAAGTCAAACGAACCAATCGTAATTCAAACTGATTTTAAGAGTTATGAAGAGTTTCCAAAAGAGTTGAAAAAGATTGTTAAAATTGATGACCCAAGTGATTCTATGGATACAGTTGCTTCTACTCCGGGAGGGACAGCAACTACCATCTTAATTGGGGGTGCTGCTGTACTAGGAGCTGCTACTGGTTTAATTTTACCTCTTATTGGAGTAAGTGGTGCTGCTAGCTTAATTGCATCTGGAAAAATTGATAACCATGCACTGAACTTTATGATCTCCACAGCTACAGGAGCAGGTATCGGATTTGTAATAGGCGCACTTCCAGGCGGTCTTCTTGCTCTCCCAGCGGCTGGAATAGGTGCAGGTACTGGTGCTATGTTCTCATTAGTATCTCAAGCATTCAGCGACTCTACTCGTCAATTTTTTCTAATAGATGGAGTTGATAGAAGAATCCAAATTGTTATTGCGTAAGCAGACTTTGCTTGCCAAACTTCAATAAATTATAAATAGTATTCTAGAGGTAGGTTAAAGCTTTAATCTACCTTATTTATTTTGGGGTTAAAATTTAAAAACTTATCCAACTTCATTTATAATAACTGCATTGAACCAGAGTTAAATATTCTAATGACCCCTGAAAAATCAACCGGATGGCAAGGAATTCTGCGGTTAAAATACGCCAAAGATAACAATTCAACGAAACTAATAGAAGCCTATAGCCAAGCCCCGCTAAAAATTCAACGTTCATTTTATCCCGAAGGAAAAGACATCTGTCACAACGTCATCTTACACACAGCCGGAGGAATAGTCGGAGGCGATCGCCTGTTACAAGAAATTCATTTACAATCTCAAACCCAAGCCCTCATTACCACCGCATCCGCAAGCAAAATCTATCGCAGTAGCGGAAAACAAGCCAAACAAACGGTTAAAATACAAGTAGATACAGACGCAATTTGTGAATACTTACCCCGAGAAACAATAGTATTTAACGGTGCCATTTATCGCCAAGATTTACAGGTAGAATTAGGACAAAATGCGACGTGGTTGGGATGGGAAATTACCCGGTTTGGACGCACAGCCAGAGGCGAACAATTTAACCAAGGAGAATGGCGATCTTGTACCGAAATCTGGCAAAATGGAAAGCCATTATGGATAGATCGTCAGTGGCTACCGGCGAGTAATGAAATACTCACCAGTCCTCACGGTTTGGCGGGACAAGCGGTGGTTGGAACTTTGGCTTGGGTAGGACATTCGGTTTCTGAAGAAATGTTAAAAGAAATTAGAAAATTGTGGAATCACCCCGACACTTTAGGAGAAGCCGGAGTTACCCAACTTTTATCGGGTTTGTTGTGTCGTTATCGCGGAAATACAACCCAAGAGGTGATAAACTGGTTTACAACTGTTTGGCAATATATCCGCCAAAATCATCAGGGACGAGTCATCACTCAGCCCCGAGTTTGGAAGATTTAACTCAAAATAAGGTGTGCAGAAATTATGCAATTAACGCCTCAAGAAAAAGATAAATTATTGATTTTTACGGCTGCATTACTCGCCGAAAGACGCAAAGATAAAGGCTTGAAACTTAACTATCCCGAAGCGGTTGCCTATCTTTCTGCGGCCATTTTAGAAGGGGCCAGAGAAGGGCGAAGCGTTGCCGAATTAATGAGTTATGGTAAAACCTTGTTAACCCGTGATGATGTGATGGAGGGTATACCGGAAATGGTGGAAGAAGTGCAAGTTGAAGCCACTTTTCCCGATGGCACCAAGTTAGTGACAATTCACAATCCTATCGTTTAAAATAGAAAGATTATCCCTATATTCTCTGATCAATTATTTATGATTCCGGGTGAAATTTTTGTTAAAGAAGGTAAAATTGAACTGAATCCGGGTCGCACCACCCGAATAGTAAAAGTGTCGAATACCGGAGATCGTCCCATTCAAGTGGGTTCTCATTTTCATTTCTACGAGGTGAACACCGCCCTAGAATTTGAACGAGAACAAACTAAAGGAATGCGACTGAATATTCCCGCCGGAACTGCGGTTCGGTTTGAACCCGGAGACGAACGGGAAGTCGAGTTAGTTTCTCTGGCGGGAAGTCGTCAGGTTTACGGCTTGAATGGGAAAATAAACGGTCAACTTTGAGGTGAAGTTAGGTCTTTGCGAAGACTTTTTCACCCAGACTTAAACCATCAATAACTATGTTTAATTTCTTGACAAATTTGTTCGGGAAAAACAAGCCTTGGCATGAACGACCGATTGTTCTAGCCCTGGTTGAATTAATCCAATTCCGCGACCGTATGCGGCAGGAAAATCTCCATGATACTGCCACCTTGCCGACGACCGATGATATTATCCCGCCCCTACCCAGTGAGGACGGTAGCCATAGCAAAATTCGCACGGCTGACGGGAGTTTCAACGACCTCAATGACCCCAAAATGGGGCGAGTCGGTTCCCGCTTTGGCCGCAATGTACCCCTCACCAAAGTCTATCCAGATCAAGCGAATTTACTCAACCCCAATCCCCGCGAGATTAGCCGTAAACTACTGGGTCGAGATGAATTTGTTCCGGCGACGACCCTTAATTTATTGGCCGGGGCTTGGATTCAATTTCAAACCCATGATTGGTTCTCCCACGGTAACGATGAACAGGGGGAAAAATACGAGTTATCCCTGGCAGAAGATGATCCCTGGCTGGAAGAACATCGTCCCCTGCTAGTGAAAAAAACCGAAGCAGACGCCACCCGTCTGTCGGGGGATACATCCGGGCCTCCCACCTACATCAATAAAGTCACCCATTGGTGGGATGCGTCCCAAATTTATGGCAGTGACCAACAAACCATCGATAAATTGCGTACCCACGAAGACGGCAAAATGATTCTCGATGAGAAGGACTTGTTGCCGCTAGACCCAGAAACTGGGGTGGCGATGGCGGGATTTAATGATAATTGGTGGGTTGGCTTGGGGATGCTACACACCATCTTTGTTAAGGAACATAATCACCTCTGCGATCGCCTTAAACAACAATATCCCCATTGGAATGACGAACAACTTTTTCAACGCGCCCGATTGATTAATGCGGCTCTTTTAGCTAAAATTCATACCGTAGAATGGACTCCTGCTATTCTCGGACATCCGGCTTTACAAATTGGGATGCGGGGCAATTGGTGGGGTTTATTAGGTCAGGAATTCAAAGATAGTTTTGGTCGCATTGGGGATGGGGAATTACTCAGTGGAATTGTGGCTTCGCCAACCGATCACCACGCTGCCCCTTACTATCTTACAGAAGAATTTGTTTCCGTGTATCGGATGCACCCTTTGATGCCGGATGAATTCAAGTTTTATTCGGTCAAAGATGGTCGCTTGTTAGTCACCAAAGACTTGTTTGAAGTGTCCGGTAAACGTTCCCGCAGTTTGGAAGAAGAAATCAGCATGGCGGATTTATTCTACTCCTTTGGAATTTCCCATCCGGGGGCGATTACGCTTCATAATTATCCCAAATTGTTGCAAACTTTGGTGCGGGATAATGGGGAAGTTTTTGATTTGGCTGCGGTGGATATTCTCCGAGATCGGGAACGGGGTGTACCTCGCTACAATGATTTCCGAGAATTAATTGGACGTAAACGGGTTAATTCCTTTGAGGAAATTACACAGAATTCCGAGTGGGCGAAGGAGTTACGGGAAGTTTACAACAACGATATCAACACTGTTGACTTGATGGTGGGGATGTTTGCCGAAAATCCACCCAAGGGTTTTGGGTTTAGTGATACGGCTTTTCGGGTGTTTATTTTGATGGCATCCCGACGACTGAAAAGCGATCGCTTCTTCACCAAGGATTATACCGCCGAAACCTACACCCAGTTTGGTTTAGATTGGATTGATGACAATAGTATGTTAACGGTTCTTCGCCGCCATTATCCCAGTCTTCAAAGGACGTTATTGGGAGTAGAAAACGGTTTTGCACCTTGGAAAAAAATCTAAATTGCCCATCGTTAAATAGAGTTTGATAGTGCCAAGTCACTTTCTTGATCACGGGTGTTGGCACTTTTTTGAGAATCACTATTGTTTGAATCGCACACTTTAGGAGATAGAATAATGTGGATTGATTTTAGAAATCAGCAGGATAAATTAACGATTGCTTCAGCCCTAGAAAAAATTGAACAACTCGAAAGTCAGTCTCTCAAAAATACAGGGGTATGGACACCTTACCAAATTTTTATTCACTGCGCCCAGAGTGTAGAGTATTCTATGTTAGGTTATCCAAAGCAACAGCCTGAAATCTTTCAGAACACAATTGGTAAGTTAGCTTTTTCAATATTTTCATTTAAGGGACGGATGATCCATCCCCTAGATGAACCAATCCCGGGTGCGCCGCCTTTGAACGACAGTAATAATATCAAATCCGCCCTAGACCGCTTGAAAAAAGCTTACATAGACTTTGAACAATACAGCAAACCTTTAAGTCCTCATTTTACCTATGGAAGCTTAACAAAACAAGAGTATACCCTCGCTCATGTCATGCACTTAAACAATCATCTCAATGAAATTCGACAACTTTAATTTGTGTTGAATCTTGAAGTCGAGGCCAATTTTTCCCTCAAATTAGAGTTTCAAACCAAGCTGATAGTACATTTTCCCTATTAAATCGGGAGAACATACAAAAATCTGAATTGAACTCTACCGATCTTTTGTTCGAGTAGAGTTCATCACTGTAGTCTTAGAATTCCAGGACAAAATTCAGTACCCGGGTTTTGTCCCAATAGGCATTACCCAGATATAAATTGGGTGCAACTTCCCTAATTTCATCACGAATAGGTTGGGCAAGGAAGAAAGAACTCTGAGAATAATCTAAAATAATCGATTCACCTTCACACAGCAAACTGTTACCTACATAGACCTTAGCATCTACTAATTCCCAACTAAAAGGAGACATTTTATTTAATAAGTATCCTTGCTCCCGATAAAAAATCTTACCTTGCCATGCCAACATATTAATTAATGATGCCATACCTTCCGTTACGGGTGAACCCGGAGTGATAATTGCCGTACCCCTAGCGTTACCATCGGGAATTTCCCCCCTGTAACTGTTGCGGTAAATTTCATCTAATTCAAATTGGGACATTTTCACTAAGTCAACTGGAGTCACGGTCATTTGTTTTTACCTCTATTTCAATAATTCCGTGTAATTAGACCAACTTGTGCTATAAAAAACGGTATCAATCGTTAACTTGACTGCTATTGCTAAAAGATCTATCCTCCATTTTACCAGACTCTTCCGGGAAAATTTGTTAGATCCGATCGCCCTTGGGTATAAAATGAAAACAAAAGCTAAACCATTCCTTGTCCAAAAAGGGAAGAAAAAATTATGAATGTAGAATTAGGAATGATGAAAAGGGGTCTATTCTGGTAAGATAGAGTTTTATGTTATCTGTCAAGAATTTTTCAGGGATAATTCATAATTTGTAATTTATGATTGAGAATTCATAACTTATAATTCTGTTAACTTGGGAGTTGAACTGGCCGAAGTTTATACTCCGTAAACCGCAAGAAATAAGGGGAATTCGTGATGAGTTATCGGATGGATCGTCGCGCCTACGCAGAAACATTTGGCCCAACTGTTGGCGATCGCCTTCGCCTCGCCGATACCGAACTAATTATTGAAGTGGAACAAGATTATACAACCTACGGCGATGAGGTGAAATTTGGGGGCGGAAAAGTGATTCGGGATGGGATGGGACAGTCTCCTATTTCTCGCGAAGAAGGCGCCGTCGATCTGGTGATTACCAATGCTTTAATTTTAGATTATTGGGGAATTATTAAAGCCGATATTGGCATCAAAGACGGCAAAATATTTAAAATCGGAAAAGCGGGAAATCCCTATATTCAAGACAACGTTAATATTATTATCGGCCCCGCAACCGAAGCCATTGCCGGCGAAGGAATGATCCTCACCGCAGGCGGAATTGATAGCCATATTCACTTTATTTGTCCTCAACAAATCGAAACCGCGATCGCATCAGGAATTACCACAATGATCGGGGGAGGAACTGGCCCCGCTACCGGAACAAACGCCACCACTTGTACACCCGGATCTTGGAATATTTATCGAATGTTGCAAGCGGCTGATGCTTTCCCGATGAATTTGGGGTTTTTAGGAAAGGGAAATAGTGCGAAACCGGAAGGATTAATTGAACAAATTGTTGCGGGTGCTTTGGGCTTAAAATTACACGAAGATTGGGGAACAACACCGGCTGCAATTGATACTTGTTTAAATGTTGCCGATCAGTATGATGTTCAAGTTGCTATTCATACCGATACTTTAAACGAAGCGGGATTTGTGGAAACGACGATTTCTGCGTTTAAAAATCGGGTTATTCATACTTATCATACCGAAGGCGCTGGGGGAGGACACGCCCCGGATATTATCAAAGTTTGCGGTCAAAAAAATGTCTTACCCTCCTCAACAAACCCAACTCGTCCTTACACCGTTAACACCCTAGAAGAACATCTGGATATGTTGATGGTTTGTCATCATTTAGATCGAAATATTCCCGAAGATGTTGCCTTTGCCGAGTCAAGAATTCGCCGCGAAACCATTGCCGCAGAAGATATTTTACACGATTTGGGGGCTTTTAGTATGATTTCCTCCGACTCGCAAGCGATGGGACGGGTGGGAGAAACCATTATTAGAACTTGGCAAACCGCCCATAAAATGAAAGTGCAAAGAGGGTTACTTCCTTCGCCTGAAAATACTCAAGAAACCCATGACAATTTCCGGGCAAAACGTTATATTGCTAAGTATACCATTAATCCGGCAATTACGCACGGAATTTCTGATTATGTGGGTTCAGTCGAAGAAGGAAAATTAGCCGATTTATGTTTATGGAAACCCGCTTTTTTTGGCGTTAAACCCGAGATTGTTATCAAAGGCGGATTCATTGCTTGGTCACAAATGGGCGATGCAAATGCCAGTATTCCTACCCCTCAACCCGTACATATGCGCCCGATGTTTGGCAGTTTTGGCGGGGCGATGACCGCAACTTCTTTTACCTTTGTTTCTCAGGCGGCTATAGAAGCAGGAATCAAGGAAAGAATTGGTTTACAAAAAACCACAGTTGCGGTTACAAATACCCGAAATTTAAGTAAAGCCGATATGAAATTAAATGATGCGTTACCCCAGATGGAAGTCGATCCAGAAACCTATGAAGTTCGCGCCGATGGTGAACTTTTAACCTGTGAACCGGCGGAAAGTTTACCGATGACACAGCGTTATTTTCTGTTTTAACAACACTTGTTTTCTAAACAGATATAGCGGTTTTCTATCGCCATAATTGTATATCCCAAAAACCGTATTTCTCAATAAAACTATTGCCTTTCCCCTTTCCCCTGTTCCCAGATCCGGCGTTCCCTATTCCCTATTCCCTGTTCCCCAACTAATTACACTCTATTCTTAAGCTTTGACAATAAGCCTGTCGTTGACTTTCACGGCCTAATTCATCGGTCTTTTGTTCCCAACTCGATTCAATTTTTCGGATGGCTTCTGACAAGGAAATTTGATTATTTAATAACTCCATTAAAATCGGATGTAAAATCTCCTGTTGATAAACTTCCGACTGGTTAACTGATAAATCTAAGACAATATTTGGACTATTCAACGTGATATAAATTGCATTCAGATATCGACCCACGACTTCCTCATTCATTCCCGCTTCTATCCAGAGTTGACGGTCAGTTAACTGAGACATTCGGTAGGGATTAAAACCCGTTTTTGAGATGATAACATCAAGATTGGATTGTTCGGGCTGAGAGACATAAGAAAGAAAATCATAAGCGGCATCTAAGGTTTTTCCCTCTAAGTCACCATTAATAGTTCCCACCCAACCCCCGAAAGCCGCATAGGGTGCATAATTAATTCCTTCTTGACTATAAGGACAAATTAACGGATCGCAAACCACTAACTGACCCGTTTCTCGGTCTAAAACTTCCGAACTTCCCGGTAAAATTGCGGTTCCCAGTTGATTTTTTATGGGAGAGTCTGACTGTATTGCTAAAGTGCCTAAACTTCCCCAGTCGAGGGTCAAAGCACAACGACCCGACAGAAATAGCGATCGCATTTTTTCCGCCGAGAGATTTTCATCTAATTCTTTTGTTGGCCCCGAGTTAGCCGCTTCTTTATATATTGCTAAAGCCTTGGCAAAAGCCTCGTTATTCACTAAGGGTTTCATCGTTTCCGAGTCAAAAAAAGCCCCTTGTTGAGTTCCCTGAGTTTGTAAAAATGAACTGGCAACCGCCCACAACATTCGGGGGTTAGTTTGGGGAGTTTTGATCAGACAAGAACCATAGTCTGGTTCTCCATCATTATTGAGGTCTTGACCGTCAACTTGTTGGGCTAATTGTAGATATTCATCCCAAGTGCGTGGCGGTGTAATTCCCTGCTGTTCTAAAATATCACTGCGATAATACAAGCTGAGTACATCCCCATCGAGAGGAATGGCGTAAACTGCACCGTTATAGATGGCGTGATATTCTCGAAAAAATCCAGCAATATCTTGCCATTTAATTGCTTCATCGGCTTTTACTCGTTGGGTTAAGTCCTGCAAATACCCATCGCGAACATAGTCTGCTTTCCACTGAGGCGGAATAATCACCACATCGTAATTGTGAATGCCTCTGCGGAAATCATTCAAAATTTCTTGATAGAGTAGATCAAATGGTGCCGTGATGACTTTGATCTCGACACCGGTGAGGGCTTCAAACTGTGCGGCGTGATCGATAATTGGTTCTGTAATCCCATTACCGGGCGTGAGACTCAATACAGTCAGCGTGACTCCCCTAAAATTGGGCTGCGGTGTTGTGTTTTCGAGACTCGAAGACGAATCACTCTGCCTTTGATTTACAGCAATTCCGTGACAACCAGCGATCGCTAAACTTAAACCAACGGGGAGCCATCGAGTGAGTAATTGAGCGATTAGAAATTGTCTAACGGTCCATAGACAATCACTGATCGGCATCATAAATTTTAATCCTCCAACAATTCAGTCTTCTGAATTGAGCACCCAACGACGACATCAGTCTGACTCTAACCCACCCTAATTTTGTCAATTTGTCAAATAGAGTATTACGAGTCTGAAACAAATTTAGCCGATCGATAAATTTTTAGAGATTTCACAAATCTCTACTTGTAGGATAGCATTTTTATTCAGTTGAGTGTATAAACTCAATCTCTTAATTTCCAAACTCGAACGAGGACAGAGGTCATCCATTGAGTCACAACAGCTGTGATTTTTTGATAGTATTTCTTTTTTTATGGGGAACATGGGTTTCGCAGTCTGTTGTTTCTCCTTTAATGGCTGCATCTCCCCTACTGACTCAAAATTCTTACCCTCAACCCGTGCCTCCTGATGCGACCATTCCCGAACCTCAATTTCCGCCAACCCTACCCCCTCCCGAAGAATTTCTTCCTTCTCCCCGACCCCATTCTACCCCCACCGAACCCGATGACGAAGAATCACAAACTCTTGTGATTGAACGATTTATTTTTGAGGGAAATACGGCGTTTACCGATGAACAATTAGCAGAAGTTACTCAATCTTTTCTCAATCGTCCGATTACATTTGCTGAACTTTTGCAAGCGCGATCGGCGGTAACAGATTTATATGTCAGCAACGGCTATATTACTTCCGGGGCATTAATTCCCCCGCAAACCTTAGAAGCGGGAGCCGTAACCATTCAAATTGTTGAAGGGGAAATTTCCGAATTGAATATCAAAGGAGATGACCAACTCAATTCAAATTATGTTCGCTCGCGGATCAAACCTGCTCTTTCTAAACCCCTCAATCAAAATCGTCTTTTAGAAGCGCTCCAATTGCTGCAATTAAATCCAGTAATTGAAACGATTTCGGCTGAACTTTCCGCCGGAATTCGTCCGGGTGAAAGTATTCTCAATGTTGAGTTTAAAACAGCCGATACCTTTACGGTTACGGTTTTTAGTGATAATAGTCGGCCGCCTACTGTCGGCACGTTTCGGCGAGGGGTGGAAGTGATTGAAGGGAATTTATTCGGACAAGGCGATCGCTTGAACGGGGTTTATAGTAACACCGATGGCAGTGATATTGTGGATATTAGTTATGATTTTCCGATTAATTCTCGCAATGGAACGGTCGGATTTTATTTCAACTATACCGATAGTCAAGTGATTGAATCCCCCTTTGGAGATCTCGAAATTGAAGCCGACAGTTACACCTATGAATTGCGCTACCGTCAACCGATTATTCAAACCTTACAACAAGAACTGACTTTGGGTTTAGCCCTGACTCGTCGAGAAACGGATACCTCAATTTTAGGGGTGGGTTTTCCCCTTTCACGCGGGGCGGAAAATAACGGAGAAACTCGTTTATCCATTATTCGGTTTTATCAAGAATATGTTAATCGGGATTCTAAACAGGTGTTAGCGGCGCGATCGCAATTTAGTTTAGGAGTCGGCGCGTTAAATGCCACGATTAATAATAATGATGAACCCGATAGTCGATATTTAGCATGGCGGGGACAGGCGCAGTGGTTGCGATTATTGGCGCCGGATACGGTATTATTGGTGCGATCGGATATTCAACTCTCCAACGAAGAATTAATTCCCCTCGAACAAATCGGGCTGGGGGGATTTGAGACGGTGCGGGGATATCGTCAGGATTTGTTACTGCGGGATAATGCGGCGTTTGCGTCGGTGGAGTTGCGCTATCCCATCCTGCGAACTTCCGATGGCCAAGGGGTTTTACAAGTGACTCCCTTTGTCGATCTGGGTCGGGCTTGGAATGCTAACCCCGACTTGGAAATTGACTCTCAGACTCTGTTTTCGGTAGGTTTGGGCTTGCGTTGGCAATACAGCGATCGCTATACGTTGCGGTTTGACTGGGGGATTCCTCTGACTGATACGGATTCACGGGAACGAACGTTACAAGAACAGGGGATCTACTTTTCAATTGATTGGAATTTGTTTTAGAGGCTACTCTGTGCTATAATTGCTTATTGTGCCGATGTAGCTCAGTGGTAGAGCGGCGCACTCGTAATGCGTAGGCCAGGGGTTCAAATCCCCTCATCGGCTTCTTTTAAGGGCTTTGCTATCGAGCTAAATTGAGTGAAAAAGCTGGCGGTCGGATTTGAACCCACAACCTTCCGATTACAAGTGGGGCTAACCCCAAACAGCAAAACCTTTTTAGAATAACTGTTTTAGCTGTTTGAGGGTATCGCCCATGCATGCTTGCACGTCATTTGCACGTCAAAATCAAATTCTTGGGGGAATTAAGCCCATTTTTTTGCCAGCATAATGACGATAAATTACCTCGGGGGAGTTTCCGACCCATTTCGCCAAATCCTTTACATCTACTCCAACCTCAAGGTAGAGGGTGATAAAAGTGTGTCGGGTCTGGTACGGTTTCCGGTATTCAATCCTTAGATTGCTTAAAACTCTCTGCCAAACCTTGCGAAAGTAGCTCGTACTAAATTCACCGCCAGTTGTGGATGTTAGCACTGGCCCGTAATCAACAGATCGATTTTCTTTGATTTCAGCGAGTAGGCTTTGAACTTGTTCGTTACAGGGAAACACTCGCCGAACCTGTGTTTTCAGACCAATGCACCGCTTTTTGCCTCCGGCAGCCGCTACAACGGCTTCTCGAAAAGTGATTTTTTTAAGATCCCAAGAGACATCATTCCAGGTAAGGCCGATCGCCTCGCTTGGTCTACAGCCAGTGTAAAAACAGAAGGTTACATAGTAATAGTGGTGAATATTTTGGTTGACCCGAAAGTTCTCTATTATGGCGTCTCGCTCGGATTTGGTGAATGGGTTGATGTCGGTTTCCTCACTTGATCTCTTAATCCGCTTTTTCGCTTTGGCAGCCAACCCATCAAAAGGCGATCGCGCAACCTGAACCCGACTGGATTCAATTGCCCATTTCAGGCAAGCGTTGAGCTGAACCATTAGCCGTCTACAAGTATCAGGCGAGAGGGTTTGACTTGCCCAATCCAGTATATTTTGAGCATAGCCAGTGGTTTCTAAGTTTGGGTCAACATTGGCAAAAGGCGAGCGCTGGATGTGACGCAACATTACCAGATAGTTTCCTCTCCAAGTTCCAGGCCGGACGCTTGATCGCCTAATTTCTATGTATTCGCGATAAAGGCTCTCAAGTGTTTGGGCTGATCTTGCTATTGTGGGTATTATTTGATATTTTTTGAAGGAAAAATCAAACCGACCGCTAACAATATCAAGCTCGATTTGTGCAGCCAACCTTTCTGCAATATTTCGGTTTTCGGGAGAGTCGGAAACCCCTAGATAAACGTATTTCTGATCTCCATTAAACAGCCTACGAGGAAGTGAGAGCCTTAGACTTCCTCGGTTTGTTGATATGTTTACCCTTCCTTTTTGTCGTTTTTTCACTTTAGTATTAGTAAGGCTGAATCCAGTCCTTGACAACTTTTACCCGCCCTTCCTCCTCGGCAAACTGAATAGCTATCGCGCCATTATCTCCCCAGGTTTTGAGGTATTTTTTTTGGGAAATTTTACCATTTTCTATCAACGCTTTTCTCAGATCGTCCAAGGCTGATTTTTGCTCATCGTTCAACTCTAAGGGGTTGAGCCACTGGTAGCATTGCTCGACCAACTCCGAATCCTCAATCAGTCTGATCGCTTCAGTTTGTAGTTCCTCGAGATTCCTATATAACCATCGGAACCACTTGCGAGATGGATTCCGTCGAATTGAATGGGCGATGTCTTCGGCAGTTGGCCGGCGAACAACTTCATTTTGCCAGTCTGCGAGCGAAACTATTATTTTCGCTTTGCTTGTCTCCCACATATTTCGGATCGGCTTTGTCAACTGAATAACTGAAGAATCTCCAATTGTGTCGAAATGTATCAAAATATCGCCTCGTTTCAGAGAGTAGTAGTCTTTTATACCTCCAACGTTTGATACGAAATCGCTAGAACCCTTACTGGGAGGGCGGTTTGAGTTTTCACAGTTTTCAAAGTTGGGAGATTCAGTTTTCAAACCGCTGAAACCCTTGCTGTGAGGAGTTTCCGTAGTTTCCGCAGTTTTCACAGTTTTCACAGTAGGTTTTTTTTGGTTTTCTGGGTTTTCCGAAAAAACTTGGTTTGAAAACTGTGGAAACTGATTTTTAGATTTTCTTAATGCGGTCAAATCCTTGCCATGAGCGGGTTCTGGGTTTTCACAGTTTCCAAAGTAGATTTTTTCGTCTACTTTGGAAACCTCCGGGGAAACTGATTTTCTCTGGTTTGGAAACTTCGGAAACTTATTTTCCGGTTTTCCCGAAACGGTCAAACCCTTACTGTGAGGGGCTTCTGAGTTTTCACAGTTTTCACAGTCAGTAGGTTTGGAAACCTCCGTGGAAACTCCGGAAACCTCAGCTAATGAAAATAACAATGCCCTGCGACCTCCTGATGGATTTTTCTCACGGCTCCGAGAGAAGTCGATCAACCCTTCGCCTATGCCCCAACTCAACTCGGATCTGATTGTCGTCTCGGAAATGTTGACCAGTTCCGACAACTCTTTGACTTGGTAGCGAGTACCTCGATTCTCTTCGAGGAATCGATAAATTTTTTGGAAGGCAACGCTAGCGGACTCGATAGATTCCTCTGGCCCTTCGATGCCTTCGATATTGATAACGCGACCCTGCATTTCCCAGGTGCGCTCATCGGCGAGATACTTCAGTCTGTAAGTTCCTTCGAGCCGATACCGAGATTTCTCGATTTCGAGATTGGCGTCCATCGGGATACCCTTCTCTTTACCTGCTCTCGTTAGTTTGAATACTTGATCGGCTGAGTTATGGATTGCCGTAGTTCCTCTCATGGTTCCCTGTTTGCTGCCATGATGAAGGATAAGGAACGAGCAATCGAAGCGATCGGCTATTTCTCGAAGTCGTTCGAGCGGTCGGGCAAACTCCTTATCATTCTCCGAAAACAACGAATTTGTCGAAACGCTGGTGAGCGAGTCAATCACTACCAAAACTGGGGCGTTTGGCGACCTTTCTCGAATGTCCGACAGTTCTCGACGTAAAACCCCGAATTCTTCGAGATTCCAGTCCGATAAAACCCGAAATCTTGACTTTTCTACGTCACTGCAATCGAGAAACCCCTGAACGTCCAGTTGCATTGCTGTGATGTTTTTGCCTTGATCGGTTTCAATAAGCAATACCTCAGTTGGCTCCTCTGTTGGGTAATCCGCCCAACTCTCTCCCGTTATTAGTTTTTTACAAATTGATCCGGTCAACAAGGTCTTACCGACCCCTCCCGTTCCCCACAATAGATTAAGCGATTTTCTGGGTATAAACCCCCTCATAATCCATTGATTCGGAGCGCTGTTTTGCTCCCAAAACTCCTGTAGTCCGACAGAGCGTTTGGTTTTGCGGGACTGCAACCATTTTGCGTGAAAGTTGAGCAGGTCGCGGACGTTTTTAAACTCATACTCTGAAGCTAATTGTCGCAACTCCCACTCTTTTAAAGCTGGATCGTCGTCGTGTTCATCTTCGATCCGTTCGAGGTGTTTCGAGATTTGTCGAAATCTCGTCAAACTCTCTTTTTCAAACATCCCGGCTTTGTAACTCCGGGTGATGCTTACAACTTTATTCTCTACCTCCTCAAGAATGTCTTGGGGGTTCGTTGCTTCGCTCGCGATACCCGCTATTTCATGTCCAACTTGGGTTAGCTTCCTAAATAGAAATTCTCGAATCACCAGCCCTGCGTACTGGTCAATATTTACCGCCGAAACGGTTCGATCAACCAGCTGTGCTAGCTTCATTTGACCGCCTACAACTTCTAGTTGATTGGTATCAGCCAGCCAAGTCGTCAGACTCATTAAATCAACTTGTTCACTTCTTTCGTGAACAGTGAGCGCCGCTCGATAAATTACTTGGTGAGCTACCACGGAAAAAGCTTCTGGGGCGAGGATTTCCTCAACCCTTTTAATAGCGTTGGGGTCTAACAGGATTCCGCCTAAGATCGCTTCTTCGGCTTCGATATTTGAGCGAAATTTGTGTTGTTTGCTTCTGTCTATTTGTGCTATCATTGTCGTAATGCGTTAATAGAAGTCGTAATGCGTTAATAGAATAGTAGTATTTTAAACGATCGACAGACAAAGTAACCGCCAAAGAGCGGTTTTTTTTTTGCTAGTTAAAAGGTATGTCCGGGGACGAAGAGTTCTCATTTAAGAGAGCGACAAGTTCTAGGTTATTAAATTTTTGAGCCAATTCAATCCTGTCGAAGACATCTTTGATCTCAACACATTCTCCATCTCCCATTACAACAGTAGTTTTATTGTTAATTTCGCTTCCCCAGGCAACCATAGTCACCCAGTGCAGATTAATTGTCTTGCTTAACGACTTAATAAAAAACCATTCGATTTGCATTAGTTGGACTCCTGAATGTTATTAAGGAAAAAAGCACAGTCATCGCAATAATCATAGAAATCGTCAGTCGCACCAAAACACCAAGGAACCAATCGCTTACAGCCGGCGCATTGATAAGTCATTCCTGATTCGCATTCGTTGCATAAACATCCCGCAGGACGAATATTTAAGGACGCTCGAATGTTCTGTGAGAGGTTGTGGACATCTGTTGGCAGCTTTATTTTTGACATATCAAAACTCTTCGTAAATGTTAATAGATAGATAGTCGTAGAAGATCGCCTTGTTCAAATCAAGATAGCTACTTTCCGCCATCAGAACTCTCCAAAACCTGAAGGATAGGCGCGGAAAAAAGAGCCAATCAGAAAGAATGTTTTCAATCGTCCGAAGTATGTCGTTCATTGTGTTCACCAAGTCACCAAGGAATCCAATTATTGATCCACCAGTCGGGGTAATCGGCAAGCTTTTGAATATCGAAGGGTCGAAAGTCGATGAAGTAATAGAAAGTCAGTTTTTTCTCCTCGGAAAACTCTTTTTCTCTCAAGCGTCGCCACATATGAAAGCACAGAATAAAATGGTCAAATCCAGTCGCTAAAAAATCAAGATTCATCGACCTGAGCCTCTGAGAAAAATCATCATAACAAACACAGTTACGAGGGAGAAAAGTCCCTGGAGGGGAGTGACTCATCAGGGGAGACAGCTTGCTTGACACAAACACCAAAACGAAGTAGGGTCTACTTCATCAATTTTTATTTGTCTGTCGAACCCCCGCAGAGGCGTTAACCTTTCGCGGGGTTTTTCGTTGTTGGGGGGGAGTAAAGAAGTTGGGGGGGGAGTAAAGAATTTTTCTTACGGTGAACATCACCTCCCTGAGAGAATAAATATTGAGTAGCTTGCTTTTTTCAGTTAGTTACTATCCATGCTGGTCGAACATGGATAACTTCATTTCCGCAAATTACCCCGCAATTACTTGCGCTTTTTGCGGTTACTGTTATATTATGGGATTCAAGAAGGAAAGTCAATCCAAAAAAGGAAATAACCCCTTGGAGTACATCAGGGATATATCCAACCAAAAATCCTGGACTTCTCTAGCCTCCGAGATTTATAGGATCTCAGGAGAAAGTATCTCCGACGACACCTTAAGAAGAGCTGCCAAGAAAGGACGGGAGGGATTCAAAAGTCTTAAATTGACACTGGGTCAGTTCAAGGCTCTTTCTCAGATCGCTGGCTTCGACAATCTTGAAGAGTTGTTAGCTTTGGTCGAGGACAAAAAGACTCGCTCCCAAGAGAACAAGTCAAATTAATTAAATTCTGTTTCTCGCTGTGCCTTTCTGCTTCGTCCACATTTAGTCTAGCAAAATGAAGGTCAACAAACCCAAAAAGAGTAAAACATACAGCGTTGAACAAGTTGACAATAAGTTCAAGATCTCGTTCAAATATTCAGTTCACGCAAGTCTCTGTTATCGGCTGCTTGCAACCGAGTCACGGCGCTTTGGCGAGTTCACTGTAAGCAAGCCCGAATTCACACATACAGATAACGGCTACAGACACGTCATATATCTGTCGTGGCACGGTCAAGCCGATTCAAATTTTGTCTCTAGAGACTTCTCGAAAGAGGCAATGCAGCGAGGTATCAGTCTCGCTAGACGTTAAACACATTGAAACCGCAAGGGGCGATCCTTGCGGTTTCCGAGTTCACCTCAAGTGCAATAATCCGTTGAGGCTTCATTAAATTATGACATCAATTCACGATCTAAAAGTTCAAGCTCAAGAATTGGGACTCGATAAGAGTGCGATCGTACAACATGGCGACACACGAAAGAAGTCTAGTTGGCAGTCGGCTGTAGATGGTCAGCTTTGTCTGGACATCCCCAAATCGGCATCAGTGGGGAGAATCCCCATCAGTTTCGGAAAAACACTTGAGCAGCTACTCTCTGGCGAGAAAACGGTTACTCGCCGAAAATGGAGTGATGGCTACGCCCAAGGTTTTGTGAAGCGCTGCATCGATAAAGGGATTTCAGCTTATCCGGCTTTTGACAAGGATCGCCTATATGGTGGTAAGCAGGTCGGAATGATCAGCTTGATTTGTCCACCTTACAAGGAAAAATTGATTGATATGCCCGATTCGGATATCCCTCGCGAGGGGTTTCCGGGAATGTTGCGGTCGGAGTTCATTGATCGATTTTTTGATGGAGATGCTTACTCAAAAGTCTGGGTGGTTCGATTCAATTTTGTAAAATCTAGCGTTTAGGGTTGCGTAGTCCCTAAACTCCCTCATTCACAAAGTTCAAAGCACAAACGAGGTAATTATGACTTTAGCAGATTTAAAAGCTCTAGCTCAAGAGTTGGGATTGACCAGAGAGTTTGTCTCAAGACATGGAGACTTGCGTTATAAGTCAACATGGCAAAATGCAATCGCAGTTTTCCAGTCCCAAGCCGAACCGGAAACCGAGGAAACCGTCTCAGACAACCTGCTTGAGCCTCTAGCCGAACCGGAAGTTATCAACATTACCCCTGAAA
>JAYKHV010000111.1:0-9407 GCA_035285085.1 Lyngbya sp.
CTGTCTTTGTCTCCCCAAAATACTAAATTTTTGAACCCTATTGACCTAAAAGCTTGCACTTTTTCAAGACCTAAAAATGCTGAAACTTTTACCTGAAAAGGATTTGAGATTTAATCAGCAAACCCTAGATCTATATAAATTTCTCGGACATCTCACAGAGCTAACCCCAATCCCCCACTTATTTTGACAAGAGGGCCAAATTTCACCCTTTCTCTGAAATACCCCTCACCCGTTGAATTTAGGTAATTTTATCTTTCTTTCCAATTAACCAATAAGTTTTCATTTTCCCCCGTCCTTTAACGGAAATTTCGCCTCGGGGTTGCAAATAATAATTATCTTTTAATCGTTGATAAGTTTCTTCTGTCACTTGAATTCTTCCCGGTTCTCCCGATGACTCCATCCGAGACGCAATATTAACCGCATCCCCCCACAAATCATAAATAAACTTTTTAATTCCGATCACCCCCGCAACAACCGAACCCGTATTAATTCCGATTCTAATTTGAAAACGTTCGCATTCTTCCAAATCTCCTAAAATGGTTTCGGCTTTAAAATTATCCATCACGGCTTGCATTTCTAACGCCATATCTGCAATAGCTTCGGCGTGATTTTCTTGGGGAACGGGTAAACCCCCAACCACCATATAAGCATCACCAATTGTTTTGATTTTTTCGAGTTTATATCCTTCGGCTAAATAGTCAAAACTAGAAAACAATTTATTGAGTAAACTCACCAATTTTATCGGCGGAACTTTAGCGGATAAAGGCGTAAACCCGACGACATCTGCAAATAAAATTGTTACTTCTTCCATCGCAGAAGCAATGGTTCTTTCTCCTTGTTTGAGTTGGTCTGCTATCGCTTTCGGGAGAATATTTAAAAGTAATTGTTCGGAATTTTCCTTTTCTCTTCGCAATTCTGCGGTGCGTTCTTCAACTCTTTGTTCAAGTTCTTCGTTGGTTTTTTCTAACGCCGTAAAGTATTCTTGAAGCTGCTGAGTCATGCTGTTAAAAGATGTCGATAAAATCCGCAATTCTTTAATATTTTCTCGTTGAACCGACTGATTAAAATTGCCGTGAGCGATCGCTTGGCTGGCTTCGCTCAAACGACAAATGGGCAAACTAATTAAACGGGCGGTAATTAATCCTAAAATTGTGGTAAGAATTAGAGCAATAATACTGAGTAAAAAAGTCGTGCGATTGTTACTATGAATGCGCTCCATAAAATCGGATTCTGGGACGACTAACACAATTAACCAATCCAAACCCCGACCATCTTTAAACGGTAAAACTTCGACAAAGTGACGTTCACCTGCGAGTTTAAAATCGAAGTGTTTAGAACGCCGAATATTTTTGAGGTTGCCTTTTAAATATCTTGCCGTTTTATTGACTAAAAAATTGCGACTTTCTGAGGCGTTAAGCGGCATTTCATTTTTAACCCTTAATCGATCCTTACCCGAACTTGAAATCAATTTACCCGAACGATCTACAATAAACGCCTCTCCCGAATTCCCTATCTCTAATTTTTGCAGAAATTGACGCAATTCTTCCGATAATAATACATCAATTCCACAAACTCCGATAAAACTATTGCCATTAATACTATAAGCAGGTAAACTTGCTGTTATGGTGGGAAGCTGACTGGTAAAATCTAAATAAATCTCGCTCCAAGTCGCTTGACCCGAACTTTGAGCGGCTCGATACCAAGGGCGAATACGGGGATTATAGGGCTTAAGTTTCCGAATAAAATACATTCGATCCGCTCGAACATCCAAGCGATATCGGTGCATACGATAGTCAGTTGAGGCGTTACTAATTGTTAGTTCAAAAAAATTGATATTAGAGGTACGACCAACGCCGATAAAATTACCCGTTTGTTCTTCCCCGCAATAAACACTATTGACATAAGGTGCCATTTTAAGTTGTTGTAGAAACTGGTTCACCCCGTCACCGGAAATAAAATCAATTTCACCTTGAACGATAGCATCTACATTGAGACGATTAATCGAATGAAATGTGCTAATATAACTTCCAAGCTGTTGATTAATTCTGGCGGTGAGTTCATTTCGCAGTTGAGACGCCAAATCATTAACCGCTTGTTGGGCATTATAATAAGAAAAATAACCGACTAAACCAACAGTGGTGACAACCTGGGTAATAAACGGAACTATCAAAACGGTTCGCAGGGAAACATTAGCTGCTTTATGCTTTAACCATTGTAAAACTAAGGAGGGGCTAACCAACATGAATTTTACTCAACTGTTCGCAAAGCGTACTGTCAGACCAAGCATTACCAGTCTAACTTAATCAGTTCAGAGTTTGGTCAATGTCACAGACCCGAGTCTGTCGTTGTCAACCTTTTTCCTTCAAGACACTGACTTCACCCAAGCTAACTTTTATTACTGAGCAGAAATGTACTATTCTATTTTAGAAGTGTGAAGCTATCCTCAACCTCAAAAAAATTAGCTAAAATATCACTAAATCCCAAACCTAGCTAAAAATGACTCAAGCTAACTTTCAACTTTTCCTAAACTTTGAGCAAGTTTTATCTCTAGTCAAGCAACTCTCTGATTCAGAAAAATTGCAATTAAGTAGAGAACTTGAAAAAGAGGTAATCAATAGCAAACTAACAGATCTTTTAGAATCATTTAGAACTGATGAAATTTCTTTAGAAGATATCACTCAAGAAGTCGAAACAGTTAGAACGGAAATTCAGGCCCGAAAAACAACCCATTAAAGTGATTATAGACACCAATCTTTGGATTAGTTTTTTAATTGGTCAGCAATTAGCTAATCTTAAGGAATTAATTGTCAATCAAAGTATTCAAGTTGTTTTGTGCGAACAAATTATAGAAGAAGTTGAAGAAGGAGTCAGGAGACAGGAGTCAGGAGACAGAATCAATGGGTTGGGGATTCGCGCTGCGCCCCAACTCATTGTGGACACCGTGCAACGGTGGGGATTTATACCCCATAAGGCTGTTTAGTAGAAATTACCTCAGAAGTTGCTATTTGTAGAGACAGTAAAGATGATTATTTGCTGGCGTTAGCTAAAGATAGTCAAGCTGATTTTTTGATCACAGGAGATGCTGATTTATTAAGTTTAGGGAATTTTGAGGGTACTGAAATTTTAACTTATAAAGACTTTTTAGACAGAATCTAGACCTTTAGGGTCGGTAACAATCTAATTAAAAACCCGGTTTCTCAAAGAAACCGGGTTTTTAGGGTTAATTATTCGAGAAAAATTGTGAGTTGAAACTTAACCAACCAACTCAACGGACCGTTTCACCAACGCCTCTGCGGTAATATTATTAAACGCCATCAACTGACCCGCACTCGAAGTGGTTTCGCCCCGTTTCCAAGCAAAAGTATCCCGTTTTGCGGTACTGCGTAACATAATCGGTTCTAACATCAAACTCGCGCCGCCCGTTACTCCAATTAACGCATCGCCCCCAAACATTTGTTCAAAGGCTTCATCGCTAATAAACTCGCCATCCGGTTGAGAACAACTCTCCCAAGCCACATCACTCGGACGATATAAACGACGGGGATTAATAACAGAAACAATCTTAGAACCAATCCCTTGAGATTGCAATTGTTCGGCCGCTTCATACACCGGAATTAACGTCATATCGCCAATAACCGCAAATACAACAGTTTTATCGCCCGGTATTTCTTGCAACACCACTCCCCCGTTATCGAGTGCTTGACGGGTTTGTTCAAAAGTGGTACGAATCGGTAAAGGAGACTTACTCGCCGTAATCGTAACGCCCTTATTTTTAGTCGTTAACGCCCAGTCATAACAGGCTTGAATGCTGTTAGCATCCGTCGGAAATAAGGGGAAAATATTCCCATTTCGCATCATCGCCGCAAAATAGGCCTCAATTTCCGGGCGTTGGTGGGTCCAACCGTTGCGCCCCTGTTCTAACGCCCCTGCGGTAAATAATGTTATCGTTGAAGGGGTCGGACGGCGTAATTCTGCCATCGCTTGCGTGACCGTTTGCCAGATAGGTAAACCGTTAACCGCGAAGGACTCGTAGGAACACCACAGGGTGCGAACCCCCATTAACGCCAACCCTGCGGCCAAACCCGCACAAGCATCTTCACTTAAAGGTTCATAAACTTGACCTTTTGGCCCCTGATAATAGGTGTCATCGGTTGTCGGGTGAACAATTTTCAGGGCGATGTTAATATTATTGATACCGGATGCGGCGTTACCGTCGGCGTTGGTGATCACAAATTTGGGATCGTGTTGTCCGACGTGGGCGACCAACTCTCCCATCGCGGTGGTTGCCACTTGTTTATCTCCGCCAACCGGAAACTCGTTTAACGGCAGATCGATCAACTCCGGTAAGGGATATTCAAACTCGGTGACAACGGTTTTAGAAGCAGGTCCGCCGGACGCCCGCACCGCATTGGTTCGCACCAGTTCCCACACTTGCGGGGGAAGGGCGCGTTCTTTTAAAGCCTCGATCATGTGGGGACTGTCGAGGGTATCTTGGGGATAGAGGTTGTGAGACTTTGAACCCCGGGCGTGAACGCCGGCGCCTTTGAGTTGTTTGATAATAAAAATGGTTAGTTTACCGCCCATCGCCAATTTTGCGGCTTGATCCATTCCGGTTAATACGGCTTGGGTAAATTCGAGGCGCTTTTGGAAAGAAAATGCGGTACTATCAACATAATCTCCCGGTTGGTTTTGATCGTCAAAGTCTTTGGCATCAACTAAGACCACTTCGGCGAAACCGTTGCCTTTCCAATAGGCGATCATTTCATCGCTGGTTTTGGTGGAGACCATGCTATGATGCTCCTGGCTGTAGCCATTCCACACCAATACCGGTAAGAAGTTTGTTACTTCTGGGTAGGCGGTGTTGAAATGAGCAATACTGCTAACCGGGTAGGGTTCGCCCATCCCGCCATCTCCTAACGTGAAGGGAAACAGCGTGTCACGGTGTAACATCGCCGCCGCCATCGCAAAGTGTTGTCCCTGTCCGAGGGGGCCTGCGGGGTTCAGCAAGCCGGGAATGTAGCCGGAAAGGTGGCCGAGAAGTCCGTGCATTTCACGGAAGCGATCGCGAAGTTGCTGGACGTTGAAAATGTCCATGTCTTCTAAGGAGCGATCGATGAACATGGCGCTGTAAAATCCGGGGGCGTGATGTCCGACTTCGGTCATAATGTTTTTATGGCCTAACATCACGAGGGCGGCGTAGGCTTCGGCTTGGCTGGCAAAACCGCCAGGGTGTCCTGAGGCTTTACTGGCGGTGACTTGTAGGATCAGGTAACGCAGCGCATCGGCGTATAATAACGTCTGATAAGCGGCAGCCGGATCGTTGGGATCGCTTATTGATACACTGCCTTCTGCGATAACGGGGTTTTTGCCGTAGGTGTCAAACTCAGGAAAATTCTCACTAAAATACTGAATTCCTTCGCAAAACTCGGGTGTAGCTGATGTGGGTTTTGAAGCGGCTACTGTCATGTTTTATACCCTAACAATTTTACAGTCATTGAATGAATTTAAGGTTTATTTTACAATTAATGGGGACTGAATCCAATTAAATCTGCTTGGGTGAGGAATAATCTGAGATAATTGTTAAATCAAAAAAAGTTAGATAGTTGGCGATCGCAGTTATTGAGGGCTGAGGCAGTTTACCGGAAATGATTTTAACCGTGATGGTGTCTGCCCCCTTCGGATCGCAGTCAACGTCTATGGTTTTCATTGAAAGCGTTCTAGTATTATAACGAGTGATTGATGTATGCCCTATAATCAGTTTAGTATTGAACAAATTAAATTAAACTTTGGGATAGAAATTCGCGAAAAATTTGGAATATTTGCTAATATTTCAGAAGTTGATTATAGTCCTTTTTTAGGGAAAATTTTAGAAAAATTTGTTCCTTTTGCTTTAGAAATTGACACCCAAAAATCCAGGTCAGAATATATTACCGCTCCGATATTATTTGAACTAAAAAGTCAATTAAATCCTAAAATTAGTCTATTTTCAGGGAAAGATTTTACCGTAGATATCGAAAAGGGATTGAGTGGATTTTGTGATTTTTTAATTAGTTATTCTTCCGATCCGCTCAACATTGAAGCCCCTTTTATTGTACTGGTGGAAGCGAAAAACGAGAATATTCTTGCCGCTTTAGGTCAATGTATGGCCGAAATGTTAGCCGCACAACTGGTTAACCAACGTCACCAGCAGGATATTGAAATCATTTATGGTTGTGTTACAACCGGAACAAACTGGAAGTTTTTGCAACTCATCGATCAGAGAATTGAAGTTGATTTGCAAGATTATTATCTCAGTAATTTAGGTCAAGTTTTAGGCATTTTACATTATTGTTTTGAACAAGTTCAGTGAATGATGAATGATGAATGATGAATGATGAATTGAGTTCAAATTAAGTCGAAGCAAATTCTGTCAAACCCCTTTTACTCGGATGATGGAAACCCAACACAATCTGATTTTTAGGGATTTCTTCGGACAGCAAATCATCAACAACACATAAATTTGTTGAATCTTCTTCTACCCAAACCTTGCCCTCTTTAATACAAATCATGTGTAATTACCCAACCGTCTTTGATTAAGGCTTTTTTAACGGCATCATGGTAGAGATCTTTTGCTGGCCTACTCTGGGCTATTAAACCAGAATTTAACCTGAACTTCCGTTCTGTTAACGATAAATTATCAGTCAAAATCGACCTTTTCCAACCCTTTAAGCCGCAACCGTTTCTTCAACTTTGGGAATTTCATAACTAAAGAAATCATAAGCTAAATCTGTATTCGGAAAAATCGCTCGGGCTTCTTTTAACAAATCATCCAATAAAATCGGATTTCCCGGCGCGTAACGGGGGCTAAAATGAGTCATAATTAACTTTTTGACTCCCGCCATCAACGCCACCTGCGCCGCCATTGTAGAGGTCGAATGCAAGCGTTGGAAGGCGAGTTCTGCGTCTTGGTGGGCAAAAGTGGCTTCGTGAACCAAAACATCGGCATCTTTCGCCAGTTCAACCGCATTGTCACAAAAAACCGTATCGGTACAATAAACAAATTTACGTCCGGGGAGAGGTTCACCACAGAATTGAGAACCGTTAATTTTCCGACCATCCGGTAACGTCACAATCCCTCCCTGTTTGAGTTTGGCATAAATCGGCCCGGGTGGAATACCGAACGCCTTGGCTTTATCGACATTAAACCGTCCGGGTTTATCTTTTTCGGTAATGCGATAACCAAACGCCGGAACTCGATGTTTTAAAGGCTGACAACTGACAATATATTCATCATCTTCGTAAACGACTCCCGGTTGAACTTGATGGACTGCAAACGGGTAAGAAATATGAGTTTGGGAATAGCGACAACAAGCTTGCAGATACTCTTCGAGTCCCGGTGGCCCGTACAAGTCAATGCGTTTGACATTTCCCGCCAAACCGCAACTCGCCAACAGTCCCGCCAACCCAAACACATGATCCCCGTGCATATGCGTCACAAAAATGCGGCTAATTTGGCTAACCTTAAGATCGCTGCGAAGAAATTGATGTTGAGTTCCTTCGCCGCAGTCAAACAGCCAAAGTTCCGCCCGTTGGGGTAAACGCAGGGCGATACTAGAAACGTTACGCGATCGCGTGGGTACACCGGAACTGGTTCCTAAAAAAGTAATCTGCAAAATTCGCGCCTCTTGCCATCAAGCCAAGTTGTACATATTTCAAGTTTAGATGAACCTTTAACTATTTTGCGCCCACGTCCGCCGCTTACCCAAAGGGAAGCGGCGGGATCTAATATGAAATACTTAAATTGTTGCTACGAATGATGAGCGAAGGAGGCAGGGTCGGCAGGGTCGGCAGGGGAAGCAGGGGAAGCAGGGGAAGCGAGGGAGACTTAACGGGTGTACGGGTAGATTCATCTGACCCAGAAGGGCAGGGGAAGCAGGGGAAGCGAGGGAAATGATCTGTAGCATTATTTGGCGAATTTCAATGACGGAAAACACGTTAAGTCTCTGAATCGTTGGTACAACAAAAAGGTGTCAACGATAAAGAGTTTTTCTTTGGTCAGCTAAGAAGACACGAAGGGACGCGGTTTTAACCCGCCCCGAATTGACACTCCTCGCAATAAATTACGAGGATTCTTCTTTCAACGAGTCGGCTTTCATTGACGGGTTAAAACCCGCCAACTCATAGGTCGTCTCTCCAGAAGCGTTTTGCTCCGAAAGCAAGGTTCCGACATGACCTGCCGTACCTAATCCTTTTTTTAAGATGTTTAATGCCGCATTATGGTCGCGTTGCAATTCACAACCACAACTGCATTTATGAGTTCGAGTTGAAAGGGATTTTTTGACTATTTTTCCGCAACTCGAACATTCTTGCGAGGTGAAATGTGGTTCTACAGCAATAGTAATTTTGCCAAACTTTCTGCCAAAATACTCTAACCAACATCTAAATTGATACCATCCAGCATCGCCGATTGACTTGGCAATTTTATGGTTTCTAACGAGGTTTTTGACCTGCAAGTTTTCATAGACAATCACATCATTAGAGTGAATGACGCAACGTGCCAGTTTCTTGGCGTGTTCTTTACGCTGTCTACTCCTGTTTGAGGTCTAGTTTGGCAAGTTTCGATCTGGCTTTAGCCCGATTGTTTGAACCTTTCTGGGTCCGAGATCATCTCCGATTCAGGCGAGAACGTCTTTTCTCGTTCTTGCGGTAAAATCTCGGATTTTCTTCGTGATTGCCATTAGAGTCGGTGTAGAAATACTCTAAACCTACATCTAAGCCAATCACCTGTTTTGAAGGTTCAATTTCATCACGCACGTCAATCTTAATACAGAACTGAACATAATAACCATCGGCACGTCTGACAACTCGGATTCGCTTTATTAACTCGGTTGGGTAGAAAGCTAAGTCGTAGGTTCCGACAAGTTTAAGTGTCCCAAATTCTTTAAAATGAATTCGCTTAGGACTGACCAACTTCCAACATTGAGTTTTATATTCAACTGAGCGAGAATGCTTTTTAAACTTCGGATAACCAGTGGGTTTTATACCCTTTTTACAGTTGTCATAAAAACGTGCGATGGCAGACCACGCTCTTTCAGCAGAAGCTTGACGCGACATCGCATTTAAGTTCTTGGCAAAGGTAAATTGCCGAGCCAACACCTTTGTATACTTGCTCAAATCAGCTTTGCTCACACCTCTGTTATCCATCCAGTAACGAATACATTTATTTCGGATGAATTGAGACGTGCGAATCGCTTCGTCAATAGCCTGATATTGACTGGCTTTTCCTTTTGCTTTGAACTCAAGTACAATCATAGTAGCTATATCCTAACACAGTGCGGATATACACAGCAGATTAAAATCTGCCGTGTCGCCTTTCTACCATGCCTTCAAAGGCATGGCTATCATGCTCCCGCGTCCTTCCCAGGTAT
>JAYKHV010000112.1:0-99733 GCA_035285085.1 Lyngbya sp.
TCGCAAACCTCGGAGAATTGGCCGCAACTTGGCAGGCGATGACGGGTGAGATTGTTAACCCGACCGATCTTTTTGGCGAGTATGGGGCTTGGGTAAAACGGAAAATTGTCAGTGAGGACATTCAGGAGATTGCCCGACTCAGGGCCAACCGCAGACTCGATAAACGGCTAGAAGCGGTTTTGATTGGTGATTACTCGGAAGCTGACCTCAATGCGATCGCTTCTTACTTCACAGATGCCACTATTGAACAAGTCGAAGCTTATGATTTATGTCCCTCATCGGCTAGAAAGGGAACCCAGACTGAGCGAGGAATATTCGAGGCGGTTTGGAATGCCGTTCAAAATGGAGTTAAGGCAACAACCACCCAAGTCGCTCTTGCCGTCGGGGTTTCTCGGAGTCGGGTCAGCCATGTCGTCAATGACTTGCTGCCGTTCGGTTTTCGGCAATTGGTCAAACTGTGCGAAATGCTATTTTTAGCTATTAATAGCAAAACGCACACTTTTGATGATCTAAATCTGACTGACTCGGAACTCTGGGCTGCCCGTGAATTTCTACCGGCCGTTGTGGGCGATCTTCTCAATGGTGATACCACTCCCGAAGAAGTTGCCGAAGATGCAATCGCTATCGCCCAACACTATGGCTCAAGGACATTTGAGAAGATTCTAGCGGCAACACCCTTACAAACCCTGCTCAAACTCTTCGGCTCCATTCTCCCGTTGGTCCCATTGGATGGCTTGCAAGCAATAGAATAGCGCTATCTTACAAGTCGTGACACAGAAGAATTGAGCTTAATTATCTTAAGACGGGCTTTCCCGTTGTTATTGCTTGCTCTATAATATCGGCGGCGCGGTTAACTCCCCCGGCACTTTGAATGGCTTCCTGCATTCTTAAAGCATTTTGCTGAAAAGATTTTTCCGTTAGAACCCGATTGATGAGTTCTCGCAGCTTAGAAACGGTGAGTTTCTTCACATTAAGCACTTCTCCGGCTCCCGTTCGAGCCAGACGCGCCGCAATCCCCGGCTGTTCGTTGGTAATGGGAATTGCTACTATCGGTTTGCCACTTGCCAAAGCTCCCAAAACCGTGTTCATTCCGGCATGGGTGATAACTAAGCTGGCTCTTTCTATTAATTGTTGATGGGGCGCATAAGGCACAACCAGAGGCGAACCCGTAAATTGTACATCCGCTTCTAAATGATTGGGATTCCCCAAAGAAATTACTAGCTGTGCATCCAACCCCCCACAGGCACAGGCAATTGTCTCAAAAACTTCTAAGTTGCGATTTTGCAGCGTTCCCAATGAGGCGTAAATTAGCGGCTGTCCCGTTAACTTGTCAAAAGGAAATTCAATTTCGGTAAACGATATCGGCTCCAAACCCGACGGGTCTTTTAATGGCCCCGTATAGTGAAAACAATCGGCTAAATTAACCCGAGGAAAATCATATTCAGCCGGAAGCTGACAAATTTGAGCGAGTTGAGAGAAATGATCATCCAGAGTTTTATAAGTGGGTAAATTCCACTCGCGGCGCTGTTGCTGAATGACTTCCCGAATGGGCTGACCGATTTTGTTAAGAAAGAAGTTACCCGCTCGATTGCGAAATAGAGCCAACGGATTTGTGCTGTAATTCCAAGATGTAAAGTAAGGGGGAACTCCCGTCTCTCTATTAATTAACAGGGCATTGCAAACGGTTACAAAAGGAAGGTTCAAAAAGTCGGCAATTGTTCCACCCGGCAAAGTTACCTGATCCACAATAACCGCTTCCACACCCGCCGATTTGAAAGCGGTCGGAGCATTGTTCAACAGCATTTTGGCTTCTATCTTTAACCAATTAATCGTAAACTTTAGCCCGTCTAAACCGCTCAGTTGTCCGAGTTTTTTGTAGTAGTCTTCCAAAGAACCGGGCGGAAATTCCGTTTCCCCAATTGTAGAAAAACTTAAATCAGAATTTTTTAATTTTAACTCCAAATCGGGGATTCCAAAAAATGTAACTTTATGGCCCCGGCGTTGCAATTCCCGACCCAGAACGCTCATTGGATTTAAGTGGCCGATCGCCGCCGGAGCAAGAATGGCAAAATGTGTCATGTCTGTTGATTATCCCTAAAAACTGCAAGAATAAGCTCGTTTGTTGAATTAACTTAGTATAGTTGATGTTTGAGCAAGCCCGACTCCCTATTAGACTATCCCAAAGGCAGGGCATTATCAATAACAAAATAAATACAGATGCGATTGCCCCATCCATCTGGAGTCGATGGCGAACGCTCAATCAAAAGTGATTTGACTTGAACTGTTGTTGAATTTTTGTGGCATTGCACAGTTTTCATTGAAAACAGATAAGAAGCGGAATTAACGGATTCACTTGTCTGTGAGTCGCATAGATTTGTGGTTTGTACAGGTAACTTAATCCGTTCTTCCGACCAGTATCCGTTTCTTTTATTTGGATTCCATAAACTTCCTGCGTTCTGGAGTTCATCGAACAATTGCAATCGATGTTGATAACTGCACAGTTAGTTATTTTGGGAAATCAAAAATGCTAAAATTCTCCGAACGACACCCTCAATAAAAAATTGAACCGACCCCCATAGATGCTCGGAAAGGGTAGCAATCTGCGGCGTTATCTTTCCGGAATTCTTCCCAACTGAATGGGGTTTAATCCCGTTGATTAATCGCCGGGAGATGTGGCTCGGAGTTCGGAGGCTGCAAGCAGAAAAATACAACCCTATTCTCCGGCTATAAACTCCAATTTTGTGGTAATATGATTTTAAATCCATAGCATTTATCACTTCACAATGCGGCTCTACAAGTATCAAAAAAACATGGTGGCGGCCACCCATCAGAACCTTACCAACGGCATCGGGCGACAACTACTGACTTTGGCAACCGGAGGCGGAAAAACTATCGTTGCAGCCGACCTCATCAACACCTTTTCTGCCTCGGATAAATTTACCCTATTTATTGTTCACCGAACGAGCTTAATCCAGCAAACCCTTGATAAATTTGCCGCAATTAAATTAATGGTGAGCGGTTGCAGTGGGAGTCATCATCCTGATATTTTATCGTCTTGTGTGGTGGCAACTTGGCAGTCTTTAAAACTTACGGGTCAGCCCCGAAAGGGATTGATTCAAAAACCAGATGGGCAATGGGTATTTTGGTTTAATTCGACTCAATACAAACCCATTGACGTGTTAATTCTGGATGAAGCCCATCAAACGACTTACGTTGATAAACTGCAAGCTTTAATTCCCAAGCACAGGCAATTTATTCGCCGGACTGAAGACTGGATGCACCCCAAAAAGGAATATTGGTTTTATGAACAAAATTCTCCGAGAGAAGCCGATTCTATAATTACCATCGGACTAACTGCAACGCCCTGGCGGTTGAAATCAAAAGAATTTCTCTCGGACTACTTTGATGAGCAAGTTTTAGGAGCAACCGTTTATGAACTGCAACTAAAAAAGCGATTATCACCCGCTCAATACAAATCCATTGACCCGCCCACTTCTCTGACCGCGTTACGAATTCGGATGGGAGATTATATCGAAGCGGAAATGGAAAGCGCCTACTGTACTCCGGCGGCGTTGGAGAAGTTTATTACTGCTTATCTCGAACACGCCTCCACCAGACAATCCATCGTTTTCTGTTCAACTTGCGAACACGCCCGTTCGGTGATGAAAGAACTCCGAAAAGTCAGTATTCTTGCAGAAATCATCATTGCCCAAACAAGTTATCGCGATCGCTGTAAAATCTTTGATAAATTCTCCCAACGGGAAGTTAACTGTCTAGTTTCCGTATCGGCTTTGAGTGAGGGTTTTGATTCCCCCATTGCCGATTGTATCGTGCTTTGTCGGCCCACGAAGTCCAAGGCGTTGGCGATTCAGATGGTCGGTCGGGGTTTGCGATACCACACTCAAAAACAAGATTGTTTGGTACTCGACTTTGCTGGTATTCTCCGCAACTTTGGGGCGGTTGAGGATTTGGGGCGGGAAGCTTACTCGATGTGGCCTGCCGAGACAACTTTGGTTAATGATAAATTTGTCGCTTTCGATGAGCAAAATACTCGCGCCGATGGCACTTATCAGATTCTCTGTCCGGAATGCGATCGGGCAATTAATTCTACCGCTTGGAAATGTCCTTACTGCGGTCATCAACTTCGCAGTCCGGAAGAAAGTATTGAATTACCCTCTCTGGAGAGTTATGTTCCGTTGGTTTTGCAGGATAAAGCTGCCGTTTTTCAAGAGTTATTGAGGGAAGCGTTTCGCACGTCACGACATCCCGAGAGCGAGTTGGTGGCGCTTTGGAGAGCTTTATCACAACGAAAAACCGGATAATCAATGGTATTACGGGGCAATTTCTAAAGATTTGGCTATTGAATATTGGAAGTATTTATCTCAAACGTTGGATTCGCAGACGAGGGCGAAATCCTATTTTTGCAAGGTATTTGGTATCCCATTTCCGGAGTTTGAGACTTCGGGTTTGCGGAATTTGGTTGAGGTCAAAGCCAAACCGAAGGATGATAGAGAATTCATCCGCCAGCACTGGGCAAAAATTGATGAGATTGAGCAGGTTCGCAAGGGGCCGGGTATCACCAAACGGGAGTTAAATGCCTTAATTCGAGAGCGGTTTAATGGCAAATCCATCAACTTTTTATCGATAGATGAACTGGAAGCGTTAATTGATTGGCTGAAATCCAAAACGGCTTGAGTTTACCTATGAAAAAATACAGTTCAATTCGGCTCTTGTTCCTCTACAAACCTGAATATGCTGATGTATCTGTGCAAAAATTATAGATTGGTGAAAGATACTCAACTAAGGTTTTGGACTCTATTTTCCTCGTTAGTAAATCTGGAGAATCTGATGATGAAGGTTGTTCAAGTTCTACAATACTTCTGATGAAACTAGAGGCGTTGTGGATAGTGGCTAAAACTCGTATGCACGATATTGTGGTGATCCTACCGGGGATTATAGGCAGCGTACTTCAAAAAGACGGCAAAGATATCTGGGCTGTTTCAGGAGAAGCCGCATGGCAGGCATTGAGAACGATAGGCGATTCACTTCAACAACTCAAAATAGAGCAAGATGATTCCGAAGCGGAAGATTTGGGCGACGGTATAACCGCTACACGCCTGGTGTACGATGCTCACCTAATTCCTGGATTGGTGAAAATTGACGGATACACAAGTTTAACTCGCCTGATTACCGATAATTTTGAAGTGATTCCCGGCAATATTCGAGAGAATAAACCGGCTAACTTGTTTGAATTTCCCTACGACTGGCGGCGGGACAATCGGGCCAACGCTCGTATACTAAAGCGATTACTTGACGAACGGTTAAAGCAATGGCGAGATTATACCGGACTTAAGGATGCAAAAGTGATTTTGCTAGCCCATAGTATGGGTGGGCTGGTATCGCGATACTATCTGGAAGTCTTGGAAGGATGGCGGGATTGTAAGGTGCTGTTTACCTTTGGGACTCCCTATCGGGGTTCGATTAGTGCCGTCAACTTTGTGGCTAATGGCTATAAAAAACTCTTTTTAGACTTGACAGAGGTTTTGCGATCGCTTTCCTCGGTTTATCAACTGATGCCGATTTACAAAGCGGTCAAGATTGGTGCCGACTATCAGCGAGTTGCCGAAACGGATAATCTCCCCAATATTGTAAAAGCCAAAGCGGAAAATGCCCTCGCTTTTCATCGCGAAATTGAGGTGTCTGTAACTGCAAATCGGACGAACGCGGATTATTTGAACTCCTATAAAATTATCCCTATTGTGGGGACTCAGCAGCCGACCATGCAATCGGCAATTCTAGAAAATGGTCAACTCTCAATAGATTCAACTTTACCGAGTGGAATTGATCCCCAACTCGGCAGCGGAGATGGAACCGTTCCCTATTTGTCAGCAATTCCAATTGAACTGTCCGAGGAGTACCGCGAAACTTATATTGCCGAGCGACATGGATCTTTGCAAAATAATCTGTGGGTGCTGCAACAGCTTCGCGATCGCCTTAAAGCAACTCAAATTCAATCCTTGGCAGAAATCCGAGGGCCACAAGTGAGTCCAACCGCCGCCGAACGTGCCGCAATTAGTCTGGGGTTAGATGACCTTTACCTAGCCGATGAACCCGTAAGATTATCTGCTCGACTCATTCATGCTGACCAAACCTTTGGGGGTCTCAAAGCAGAAATTACTTCCATTACCGGAGATCGAAGAGCGCTGAACTTCGAGTTTCATCACAATGATGAGAACTGGGAATTACTTTTGGATAATTTACCTGCGGGGTTATACCGAGTTCGGGTAGAAACACAGAGTTATAGTAGTGATGCACCAAGCCCCGTGCAAGACCTGTTTGAAGTTGTAGGATAAAGCTTTTAGAACAAAAATTTAAGGGAAAAACAATGGAATGGAAGTGGTCTAAAGCCAATGAAAAGTCCCTGGCACAGTTGATCAGCGATCGCACGGTGGAGTTGTTACCCAAACTGTCCGCGAACCGCTTCGACCTTGTTCAAAGCCGCGATGGTCGCCTCAAATTAGTCGAATGTATTTATGACCAACTCCTCAAACAGGGCATTCAGTACGCCTACGAGAAGTACCATCCCGAAGCTGAGGTTCAGCGCATTCGGACTCCGGCAGAAGTGCTGTCCGCACCGGGGGAAGGAACTTGCCTGGACTTGGCGCTGGTGTTTTGCGGCTTGTGTTTTGGGTATGATTTGTTGCCCTTGTTGATTTTGATAGAGGGCCATGCTCTTGCCGCAGTCTCCCTCAACCATCAACGGCGAGACTGGAGTAGCTTGGCATGGGAGCGCAATTTGTTTAAAGAGTTATTTAATGGTGATGAAAACAAAATCACGCTCCAGAAACTCATTAAGGATGGTGCCTATGTTGCGGTGGAATGTACGGGTTTTGCTCGGACTCAGAGCTTTTCTGGTTCAATGCCGGAGGAGATACAACGCACACCCCAAGGAACCCTAACTTTTGAGCGGGCGATCGCTGCCGGACAAGAACAATTAAATAATCCCGCCCGACCCTTTCAATTTGCGATTGATGTTGCTGCGGCACACTATGTCTGGAAAATTGATCCCTTACCTCTAGCTCACAGTCTACTCACTTTACTAACATATAACGAATTTGCAGAGCGAGTAGAGAAAGTTGCTTTAACCAGTCACAAAGGATGTTTTGCAGGACGGGAAACTATCTGTCAACAATTACAAAGTTGTCTAGATGAAGCCAGTAGCATTATTATTTTACACGGGTCTGGTGGACTGGGTAAAACACGACTGTTACTAGAATTGCCAGACTTAATTCCAAAAGAGCGATCGCTGCGGTATGTCCGCAATGAAGCCGAGTCTGTTGAGCCAGACATCGCCTCTTTAGACAAAAACGCTCGGCATATTATTGTTGTCGATGATGCTCATCGTTTCAGTCTGTTAGATCAGCTACGCGAGGTAATCGTTAATCCTCAATTTGCCGGAAAAGTAACCCTGATCCTGGCTACGCGGAACCTTTTTAAAGACTCGCTGATCTATCAATTAGGATTACCGGGTGATCGAGTGGAAGCAATAGAAATTAAACCGCTAGAAAACCAAGACATAGACCAATTTCTGCAAAGTTCACCCCACAATATTACTGACCAAGATACCCGTTATGCCATTGTCAGAATTGCGGAAGGAAATCCTCTCTTTGCTGGTATTACCGCCGGATTATATAAAAAGGGAATAAGTCTAAACTTAACACGCGATCAGGTGTTAACTAGCTATTTAGATCAAATCCTTTACGACTTATCCCAGAAAGATCAAGGATCTTATCACAATTATATTCGTTATCTTCAAATTCTTGCCGCTTTAGGTACTATAAATCGGGATGACGAGAAATTGCAGGGAAAAATTTATGAAGTAGTAGGAATTTCTCCAGTTGACGAAGAGAGAATTGTATCTTGTCTAGTAAAAGCAGGTTTGGTAGAGGAATACTGGAAAACTATCAATATTTCGTCAGAGGTTTTAACTGATTATATATTAATTCAACACTTTTTCGATCCAAATACTAAGCAAGCTAATTACCAGAAACAGATTATCGAACCCTTTTTAAGTCTCAAGCCTAAAGAGATTTTAACTAATTTGGCTCAAGTAGAAGTCAAATGTGAGTTACCTGAGCCTAGCAGGTTACTACAAGAACAACTGGATGAGCTTTATAAATTTTTGGATGGTAAAAACAATATTGACAGACTTAATATACTAATCTTTTTAAAAGATATTGCCTACTTAAAACCAGATAATGTTCTTGATTTTATAGAAGTTATCGTAGAAGGAGTAGAACAACCACCTCAAGTCTACGATTATCCAGAAAAGTGGAGAGGTTCCGTTGAGGTTACACACGCACGGGTATTGTATGAAGCTGTAGAATTGTTAGAGCGTACTATTTACCGAGGTGGGCTACAAGATGCAATTACATATCTTCAGAAGCTTACAATATATCAAGCAAATCGGAAAGACTATGAACAAGTTCGAGAAAAAGCGAAAAAAGCTTTGATTGAAATTGCTGAATTTAAACCTCGTAAATCTTTTGATGTACAGATCCTATTGCTTGAAAGGATATCAAAATGGCTGGAGCAAGATTTTTATGCCAACTTATCTTTGAGTCTGGCTTTGATTCAGCCCATGTTGAACATCAATTTACACAGTGCTGAAGCTCATCCTATTCAACCACACAATATTTTAATATACAGAGGAATTCTTGAGATTGAAGAATCTTTGAGGCAGATTCGAGATCGCGCTTTAGAAATTTTTTATACTGCTTATTACAAAGCTGAAGATTTACCGAATCGACTGCAAATTATTCAAGTCTTGTGCAATGCAACGTATTACTCAAAATTCGATCAAATTTCTTCTCAAACGCAAAAGCAACTACAATCTGATTGTGCTAGAATAGCTCGTTTCTTTTCCCAAACTGTTATCTCAAGTGCAGAGTTTCCTATTTTAGATTCGGTAAAAGAATGGTTATGGCAGGCTAAAAACTTTAATAAGTATGAGGTCATAGAGCTAGATGATATCCAGCAGCAGTTACGAAACCATCAAGATTATCAGCTTTACTGTTTGCTTATTGGAGGCTATGGAAGGAATGATGAAGGCAAGCGAGTTGACTGGCAGACAGCCGAGCGACAACGGCAACAAAAGATTAATGAGTATGTTGAAGCTATTTCTTCGTCAACCTTAGAAAAAACTATTCAAGAATTAGAGGCTATAGTTAAACAGGCTCACAGCGTAGATAAAAATAATACTTTCGGTCTCAATGACCTTTTGAGAACTTTGGGAGAAACTCACCTCGACTTTGCTCAACAATTGATAATGCAGGCAATAGCTAAAAACCTCCACCTTAAACAGCATCTTGGCTTTGTTCTAGCAGGGATGCGTTTGAGCGATCGCGAAATAGCCAGAGGTTATGTGCGCTCTTGGGTTGCACAAGACGACTCGCTGCTTTGGGTAGCGATTGCTAAGAGTTATCGCTTTATAGACTGGAGCCAACCTCAGCTTGAAGAAGAATTTAACATTATACGTCAGCTTGTAGCGAAGCAATCTTCGTTAGTGGATGTAGAACTCTTTTGGCCCATACAGCAACTATCTCCACATAAACCTGATTTCGCAGTAGAGTTACTCAAAGCTCTAGCCGCTCGTGGCGATGAACCTGTTCTGCATCAGGTAGCTGAGACGATATCGTGGTCGAGTGGTAACAGTGGTGAGTGGGTCGTTATCTTTGATAAGCCTCAAGACTTACTGGAGATTATCCAAAATTTTGATCGACTCTCTTACCTAGATTACAGGACTGAGGACTGCTTGAAACGTCTTGCAGATATAGCACCAATGCAAGTTATAGACTTCATTGAACGCCGCATTAAAGTTAAGTATGGATGCGACAACAAGAATGGCTACTATCGAATATTTCCCACAACGTTTTCACGTATTTTTCATGTTCTTAAGTCAAAGTCTGAGTATTTTGATCTTCTTCGTCGGGTGAGAGATTGGATGCTACAGGATGATCCTTTACTTTTGTGGGAAGCTCCTACTTTACTGCAAAATATTGCTCTTAACTTAGATGATCAAATGTACGATGTTTTAATGGAATGGGTAAATTCGGAAGATACTCAGAAGCATATAGCAGTCGCTAGAATTTTAAAAAATTTCAATTCGGGTCAAGCTTTTTATAATTTAAGTCGCGAGCTTATTATTGAGACAAAAAGAAATAAAGTAGTACAAGGTTATATTAAAAGTGCTATTTGCTCAACCCCAGGAGCTATTATTGGGCCGTTTTCTAATCATTATAGACAGCGTAAGGAAGAAATAGAATCCTGGCTTCAAGATGAAAACCGTCAAGTCCGTCGCTTTGCTCAGGTAGTAGTTCAATCACTTGAAACGTCCCTAGAACAGCACGAAGCTAGAGAGAAATTGGAAGAAAGAAATTGGTAAATAGTTTAAGAGAAGACAACCGTAAAGCTTTCGATAGATAATGAATTTTGATTGGTTAAGTGTAGACGTTGTAAGTCAGTCGGTTGAGTCCTGATCTCAAAATGGATAGTCTGACTTGCTACAATTGCCTTGATTGTGTTTAAACAGATGGTCGCGAGAGCTTTCAGTAGTGTCACGAATATTAGTTGCTAAAACCCTTATAGGATGAGCTTTTTAGCATGGGTAGTTCTTTGGTTGTGAGTGAAACTTTAGTATAAAGCATTGAGTCATTATAGGGCAAGCATGGGAGTGAGTAACTGAACTATTCCTTGAATATCGAACATCAATTGCACAGTTTTGGTTTGGGTTGCGATTAATTTTCGAGTGCGGTCGTTGCTTTGAGAGTTTCAGTAAATCATACAAACTGCACGGTTTTTATCTTAATGGAACGGGTAGCACCCACATCTGAAAATCAATTTCGTTACCAAACTTATATCAACAACATAATATATTGACTCATTGATCAATGTCGGGTTAGAATAGGTTAAGTTCCAAGAAAATTAATTCGGGGGGGTCGCAACACTTCCCACACCCGAAACATTTAACAAACGAATTGGAGAGGATAACCAATGACACTCTTTACTCACAGAATTCAACAATATGAAGACGAGATTGCCTCGCTCCACCGGAAAATTAACGCATTGCAATCCGAGCAAGACAAGCTAAGAGAAAACGAGAATAATGCGGCATCGGCTCTAAAAGTTCTTGAAGATGTCGTGCAAGAATTTGGCGATGATGGCGAGGTAATGCAAAGCCTTAAAGAAAAACTTGATGCCCTATTTACCGCAACTACTGGTGGAAAAAGCGAGATTGACAATCTTCCCTCAAATAAGTTTCAAGAGTACCACTCAACGCTTCGTTTTCAGAGTCAAAATGAGGCTGGCTTGTTTGGCAATGAAGCTCGAAAACGGGGCATCTGCAAGAACTTCGAGTCTTTCTCGGATGGCAGTCTGTATGTGTTTGGTGTGAGTGATGAGGATGCTTTGAATCGGTTGATTAACGACCAAAAATCAGCAAAAATAGACGTGCCGGAAGCCGAACCGACAGCAACTTCGAGCGCCAATTCCGAACTGCTACACGCTCATCCGATGATATTTTTTGATGCCCACGCCGATTCGATGCGGCTTTTCTTGTTCGCGAAGGATCATGCAGTTGCCACCTTTGAGAAAGCCAAAGAAGCGGGGTTGGTTGAACGACACCAACTCCACAAACTCAACGACACTTGGCTTTTGGTTCTCTCCCCAGTTAATCGCGATACCGCCCTCAAAATTAAGGAATTGGTACTCGAAGAATCTTCACCCACAGCGATCGCAATAGAACCCCAACCTCAACCGGAACCCGAAGCGATCGCAATTGAACCCCAACCTGAAGTGATCGCAACCGAACCCCCATCTCAACCGGAACCCGAAGCGATCACTACCTCACCCCAATCTCAATGGGAACTTAAAGTGATCGCAATAGAACCTCAGCCTCAATCACAACCCCAAGCGATCACAACCTCACCCCAATCTCAACCGGAACCCGAAGCGATCGCAATAGAACCCGACGCAAACACAGAAGAAATAAGCGAACAAAAGTCCGATTCAACTGAATGCGAATCCGCACCCGATGAACCCGCAATCGAACCCATTAATGAGTATTGTTCCCGGTGCGGTGACTGGTTAATTATCGGTTTTAGCGAAGAACAACTGGCAAACGCTTGGCATCGCAAGTTATTAGATGAAGGCTACATGGTTCAGCTTGAGTCTTTCGATGAGAAATGGGAAGTCAAGGCAAAAAACTTATCGGGTCATCACTTCACAACCGATATTTTTGACTGCGTAGATTCCGACTTTGCATGGTTTCCCAAAGGCTACGAACCACCGCTTGAATTGGAATTTCGCGATCGCGCTTCTGCCAACCAATTTGGTGAGGAGTTAATCACGGTGGGTTTGGCTTCAAAATTCGACGTTACCGATGATGGCACTCTAACCATTCACGACCCCCAAGATTCACAACGAATTAGGCACTTGGTTGAAACTGAAACGCTTGAAAAAGAACAAATTAGCGACGTTTGTTATCGACGGGGCGATGTGCTGGTCATTGGTTTTAAGACGAAAAAATTGAGGAATGAATGGAAATCCTTTTTTAATGTTTGGTTGCATTCCGCCAATATTAAAACCCAGGATTACTCCCGAATTGATGGGTTGAAAGTCTCGCTCAGTGTCATCAACTACGCGGCAATTGGCGATGACGAAAAGACTTATTGGGGGCGAATAAAACAAATTGATTTTACCCTAAAACCGGAGGAAGTCGAACGGCAGCACTCACTAGAAAGTTTGGACAAGTTTCAACAGGCGGACAGCGAAACCCAAGCTACAAACGAACAAATCATAGATATTACGGGAATTGCTGCAACCGTACTGTAGTCAGCAAAAATGGCATCTACTTGAACTTGTAAACGGAGAACAAATTATGAGAACCCCAGAACAAATTTTACAGCAAACCAATCAATTGGCGAGGGAATTTGCTCAAATACTTGGCTATGAAATCCTCAACCCGAACTTGAATTTTTGGGAAGGAACGCACCCCCGATTACAGATGTGTTGGAAAATGGCTCGTGCTGCTCAGATAGCATTAACCGATACTGACCCAGAAGATGCAATAGTCGAGTTGGATTGATTCGTTAACGCTTCAGGAGATTTAGGAGACTAACCGACTCTAAAAGTAATCCTGAATCTGCCAGGTAAAATTGAAAAAGCTTCAAGATTAGAGTCAACAGTTAACGTTTAATGCTCATAGATTTTCGGAGGTATTCCAATGAATTTTCAGCGCACACCCGCCCAGATAAAAGCTCAAGAGTTAGCCGTCTATCTGCGGAATGAAAACCCGGATTACAACTATTTAAGGAGTCTGTTTAAATACTTGTGTCAAGAGTTGAGGCTGCAATCTCCCTCGACCTCACAACATTCACGAGACATGACAATACCCACCTCAGAGGAAATTCAACGCTATTATCAATCGATTGAAAACAACTCAACTGTGCAGGAGAGGGTCATTCTTAAAACGTTGTTATATACAGGAATCCGTCTGGGTGAACTGGTTAATATCCAATTAACAGACATCGATTTTGACTCTCACCAAATCCTCATTCGTTCGGAGCGAGGTCAAGATAGAATTGTTCTGTTTCCCGTGAATTTTAAAGACCTTTTGACAATGCAGGCTGACCGCATGAGTCAACAGCAAGCTACTTACTTATTTGAATCCCCTCAACATCAGAAGTATTGTGTTGAGCAAGTCCGATTCATCCTAAAAAGAGTTGTACAAAAATCCGGGTTTAATCCGTTGATAAACCCCTACAAAATCCGTAATTTTCTCATCAACTGGTTTCACAAAAAAGGGGTTGATAATGCTTTTATTCAATACTTTTTTGGGTTTTCTATTCAGCAGTCTTTGACCTTTGACTCACCGCCGAGTCTTCAGGAGATTCAAGAAATTTACAATCGGGCGATGACAGACTTCCCCGTGTGAAGGTTGGTTGAGTATTTTTAGGAGAAGAATATGCCAATCATTCAATAAAAGGAAGCTTTTTCCATAAAAGTTTTTAGTTATTTTTTAAAACAAAAACTAGCTATTAACCTCTTGAACACTCTTGCCACTTTGTATAGTATAATAAGAACAATGATTCACCTCAAAATTGAATAAAACCATGAAAATTATACACACCGCAGATTTACATCTGGGTCGAACAATCGGTGATGAGAAAAAGTCGAGAAATGAAGAAATCAATTACGCCCTCAATCAAATTCTAGACCGGGTAAGCTCAGGCGATATTGATGCGGTCTTGATTGCGGGAGACATCTTTGACAAAGCTAAACCGAGCAACGAATCTTTACTGGTATTTAAAAGCTTTACGGTTGAATTAGTCCGGCTCAATACTCCCGTTATAGCCATTGCGGGAAATCACGATTCCCCCTCTTTAATAGACACCGAAACCCAATTATGGCGTTTATTTGGCTCTCATATCATCGGAACCGAGCGAACGGCTAAAAATGGCGGTTTAATCAGAATACCAACCCGATGCGGAACGGATTTAACTATCGGATTATTGCCATTTATTCGGAATACAAAACTAACCAATCTAGGGGATATTTGGTCAGAATCTAACGGGATTTCCTATTCAAGCTATTCCGCAGAAATGCTCAAAAAAATTGATGAACTCGCTCAAGGATTTCAAGCCGATACTGTTAATATATTGATGTATCACGGCACCTTAGCAGGGGCGAAAATATCAGGAACCGAACGAGCGCACGATTCAATTGAGGTTTATAATATTCCCGGCGAACAGTTACCCACCACCGCCCAGTATGTTGCTTTGGGTCATCTTCACATTCCGCAGCAAGTAAAAGCAACCGTTCCCGCCTATTATAGCGGCTCACTCATTCAGTGCGATTTTGGAGAAGCGGGAGAACAAAAATCTTTCAATTTAATCGAAGTCGAACCCCGTCAAACCGCCACAGTTCATCAAATTCCAGTTCGACAATTAAGGGAACTCAAACAAGTTTATTGTCAACTTGAAACCTTAGAAGAAGAATTAAAAATCTACTCAAATTTTGAAGGTTGGTTAAAAGTTGTCGTCAATCTTAAAGGGATTCGCTGTCCCGATTTAAACCAGCGAGTTCGCTCAATTTGTCCTCATGCGGTGATTGTTGTTTCCGAGGCGATTAATCAATCTCCTCAACCCGTTGGAATTGAAACAGAACAGTTTGATTTGATTGAAGCTTATCAAGACTATTTGGGAGGTCAGCCCGAAAGTCGGGTTCAGAAATTCTCACAACTTTATCAAGAAGCCTTAGCTTTGGAGATTTAAAATATCATGCGTCCGATTCGACTCAGTTTTGAAGGACTGACTTCATTTGCAACTCGCCAAACCCTCGATTTTGAGAAACTAAACCTCGATTTGTTTGCCATAACGGGGCCGAAAGGGGCGGGGAAATCATCGATTTTAGATGCAATCTGTCTGGTTTTATATGACAAATCTTCGAGGGGTTTAAATCCAATATATCGCATCAGACCCGGATGCAATCAACTAAAAATTGAACTGGAATTTAGGGTTGACGGGGAACGGTATCAAGTTCAACGGGTGTGGGCGAGGAAAAAAGACGCAGTTTCCAATAAACTTTCAGTCTTGCGTTATTTCAATGATAGGGAATGGGAAATTCTTGCAGATACCTATAAAGTTGTCAATGAAACAATTATCCAATTGCTGAAGCTTAAATATGACGATTTTACCCGGACTGTTGTTTTACCTCAAGGTAAGTTTGATGAGTTTTTAAATGGCAATAATGCCAAGCGGCGCGAGTTGTTGAAAAAGTTGGCGGGGTTAGAAATTTTGGATAAAATGAAATCCATTGCTGATGAAAAAGAAGCTGAAATTGGGAACATATTAGCAGAAATTAAGGGTTCATTATCAGTTATAATAGTAGCAGAACCGGAGACGGTTGGTAATTGGAAACAAGAACTTGAACATTATCAGGCTAAACTTCCCAAACTGAAAGAGACTCAAAAGTTAGCATCAAATCGTTTAAGTTTACTGAACAATTTGCTTGAAAAACAGAATAAACTTGATATCGCCCAGAAGGATTTAAACGAGTTAAACGAACAGTCAGAGATGATTTCCCAAGTTAGAGAAAATTTAAGTAAAATAGATACGGCTGAGGAAATTCATCCTCTAAAAGTTAAATTGGATGGGTACATCAATCAACTGTTAGAGGCGAAAAACTCCATAACAGAATTAGAAAAAATGCTACAATTAGCTACACAAAAAACTCAAGAAACAGAAACTCAGTTGCGGGAACTGGAATCGGTAAAACCTAATGTCAAAAGGTTAGAATTGTTAGAAGATAAACTTTCGGAGATAACAATCTTATCATCAGTTACAAATAGTCTGGTTAAAGCTAGAAATGACTTGAAATCTAAGCGGGAGGATTGGAAAGCTATTCAAGCTGAATTGTCTCGGTTAACATTAGAATTAGATGAGGCTCAAAAGGCGTACAGTGAAGCTTTAAAATTTAATCAAGCTGCATTAATTCGAGAACATTTGCACGAGGGGGATTCCTGTCCCGTCTGCGGGGGGATTTATCATTCTCAAAACAATCGGGTATCCAAGAGTCAAAAAACCGATATCGATTTAAAATTGGCTTTGGATAAAGTGAGTGAAAAGCATCGAAATGCACAAGTTCGCTATTCAATTCTCAATTCAGAAATTGAAGGTTTGAGTAATATAATAGGTGATTGCGAATCTCAATCAGCCGGACTGCTTGAAGAATTAACAAATATAGAAGATTTAACAAGTTTGTCTGAAGATGAGCGGTTAAACAGGCTCGAAGAACTCAAAAGGGAAACCGTTAAACTGCGCCAAGCGACAAGGGATTTTAACACAAAATATATGGAGTTGAATCGAATTATGGCGGATGCGAAGAATGAACAGACCACCGCTTTAACTCGCTTACAGACCAAACAGGAACGGATTCAAGAAATTGATGAAAAGCTTTGTCAATCAATCCAAAATTGGGAATCGGTGCTTGCAGAAAAAGGGTGGTCTGAAGAAGATTTTCATTCGGCTTATACTTTAATTCCACAGTGCAAACAGTTGGATGAACAAGTCAAGGATTTTGACGCGAATCAATTGATTCTCACCGAACGGATTTCCAACTTAAAGTCGGACTTAACAGAGCAAAGTGTTGATGTGAAAGAGTTCGAGAATATTCGGCGTGAAGTTAATGAAACGGACAACAAAATCGAAAGTGTTCGTCAACTCATCTTTAATTTGGAATCTCGGCTTCAAAAAGATGCTGAGGAGCAACTAAAAAAACGGGATTTAGAAAATAGATTGAAACAAACTCAAGTTGAATACGATGACTATGCAACCCTGAAAAAGCACTTACAACCCGCCCAGTTTTTAACCGATATTCTCAATAAGTTTGAGGCGGAGTTGCTGCAAAATGCTTCGGTACATCTCTACAATTTAAGCGACGGTCAATTTCAGTTCCGACTGGGTGAAGGTGGTTATGAGATTATTGATAGCCATTGCGGGGATGATGTGCGACCCGTCTCTTCTTTATCGGGTGGCGAAACGTTTCAAGCTTCTCTAGCGTTGGCGTTGGCTTTATCGGAGCGGTTTAATCGGGGACGAAATCAAGAGTTTTTGTTCATAGATGAAGGATTTTCGAGCGTCGGAGTCAATGATTTAGATCGAGTTGTCGATACTCTAATTGGGTTTAAAATGGACGGTCAAATGATTGGTGTGATCAGTCATGTCCCCGAACTCGCCGAACGAATTGGTCGGGAAATTCAAGTGATTAAAAAAGCGACGGGTTCGGAAATTAAAATCTATTAATCTGTACCGGGGAAAACGTTCTCCCTGGTATAATTGCGGTATCCTTGCTCGAACTGGGAAAACTTAGCAGCATGACAGTAGTGCTGTATACTGTTGTACTCCAAAAAGGGGGAGCTAATGTTATACTTCAAAATAATCCAGCACTAATCAAGGCGCAGGGATAGAAGCGTTGTTTCTCAACCAACTTTCCCGAGCGAGGAGAACAGTTGCCGATTTTCTCGACACTCCTTTTATAACGATGTGTGGTGCTGTGCTATTTAATCTTGAACTGAGGGTTTTTCGTTTGAGATGAGTCAACAGGGGCTAATTAAAATTAGGTTTTTATATGCCAGAAGAACAAGAAGATCAAAAGATTATTAACGAAGGAGAGCCAAGTACAGTTTCAAGAAATCAGGCAACGAATAACAACATTTATTCCGAAGATGACCGCAGTGTAACAATTAACCGGGATGCAAACAAAAGCATCATTATTCCCGGCGATCGCAATACAGCCAATATTACCATTACCAACTACTATTACCGCGAAGAAGCCCAGATAGTACCCGTTGAATCTACAAATACTGCTGAAGAAAATCTTCCCTGTCCCTATCGCGGTTTGTTTCACTTTGGCCCCAATGATGCCGAGTTTTTCTTTGGACGTGAGGTATTTATACAAGAACTATTCACTACAACTCAAACCCGTAATTTTATACCCGTTTTGGGTGCATCAGGAAGCGGAAAGTCTTCATTGGTTATGGCTGGTTTAGTACCGAAACTGCAAAAAGAAGGTTATTGGAAGTTTACCCATTTTCGTCCCAGTTCAGATCCTTTTCATGCTTTGGCTGAGTCGCTCGTTCCACTTTACGAACCGGATAAAAATGCGACCGAGCAAATGCGTCAAGCCCGTCAGTTAGCCGAATATTTTGTTGAGGGTTCAGTTCCCCTTCAAGACGTTTTATCCCAAATTGAACGAAATTATCCCAATCATCGGGTGTTATTAATTGCCGATCAATTTGAAGAACTTTATACCTTGTGTGCGGAACAGAAAATTCGCTATCGTTTTCTTGATATCTTATTAACCAGCTTTCAATTCTCTTCTTCTCAATCCCAATTTCCCCATGTGCTAGTTGCAACAATGCGAGCGGATTTTCTGGGAAATGCTCTATCCTATCGTCGATTTGCAGATGTGTTGCAAAATGCTGATATTAAGTTGGGGCCGATGAACCGTGAGGAACTTTCACAAGTTATTGTTAAGCCTGCTGAGAAATTGGGAGTAACCTTTGAAGCGGGATTGAGGGAACGGATATTAGATGATGTCGAAGATGAACCGGGAAATTTACCTTTGTTGGAGTTTGCGTTAACGGAGTTGTGGAAACGGCGAAAAGGTAAACAATTAACTCACGCAGCTTATGAAGAAATTGGTCAGGTTCAAGGCGCTTTGGCTCGTCATGCAGATGAGAATTATAGCAAGCTGAGTGCCGCTCAAAAAGAACAGGTGCGGCGAATTTTTATCCAATTAGTGCGTCCTGGTGAAGGAACCGAAGATACGCGCCGACTCGCAACAAAAGTGGAATTGGCGGATGCTAGTTGGTCTTTGGTCAAACAATTGGCAGATGCGCGATTAGTTGTTACCAGTCGAAATGCAGCCAACCAAGAAACGGTAGAAGTTGTCCATGAAGCGTTAATTCGCAATTGGATTGAACTGCGACAATGGATGGATACAGACCGCAGCTTTCGCACTTGGCAAGAGCGATTAAGAGCAGCAATGTATCAGTGGGAACAAACGCAACGGGATGAAGGGGGATTGTTGCGGGGTGCGGCGTTAGTGGAGGCGGAAGAGAATCTCAAACAACGCCGAGAGGATCTTAGTTCGGGGGAGCAACAGTTTATTGAAGTTAGTTTAGCACTGCGCGATCGCTTGCTGAAAAAAGAGGAAAAACGTAGAAAGCGTCTGTTCCTAATCACTTCCATTACATCGGTCGTATTTGTTAGCTTGTCTATTGTTGCTGCATATCAATGGAGACAAGCAGAAATCGCTTTAATTAATGCTTCGACGGAATCTTCACAAGCTAATTTCAAAGTGAACCGAAATTCTTTGGATGCTTTAATTGATGCAGTAAAAGCAGGAAAGCGTTTGCAACGACTACCTTGGGGTAGTAAAGACCAAAAACTCCAAGCTAGTGTTCTCAGCACTTTGGCACAATCCGTGAGTTGGGTAAGGGAGCAAAACCGTTTTGAAGGACATCAAAGAACTGTTCAGAATGTTAGCTTTAGCCCAGATGGTCAGATGCTTGCTACAGGCAGTTACGATAACACCGTCAGGTTGTGGCGACGGGATGGAAATCTATTCAACACTTTATCTAGACATAAAGACGCTGTGATGAGCATCCATTTTAGTCCTGATGGAAAGATGATTGCTTCTGGAAGTTTAGATGGAACAGTCAGGCTTTGGGATAGCAAGGGTAATCTAATACGAGTTATTCTAGCCCATGATGGGAGGCGGGTTATCAGCGTCAGTTTCAGCCCGGATGGACAGATCATCGCCTCTGCCAGTGCTGACAAAACCGTAAAACTATGGCGACTGGATGGTGAATTGATTTATACCCTCAAGGGACATCAGCAATGGGTAAAGCAAGTAACTTTTAGTCCCAAAGGCGATCAGATTGTTACGGTTAGTGATGATAAAACAGTGAAGTTGTGGAGCCAGGATGGTACCCTAATAAAAACTCTCGACAATCACTCTGGAAAAGTTGTAAGTGCAGATTTTAGCGGTGACGGTCAGATGTTTGCTACTGGTAGTCTCGATGGAACCGTGAGGCTCTGGAGTCGAGAAGGAGAACTGATAAACACCCTTGAGCATCCTGCTGATGTATGGACTGTTAGCGTCAGTCGGGATGGACAAACAATTGCTTCCGGTGATAAGGATGGAACCATAAAACTCTGGGTCCGAAATGGTAAAGATGTTAGATTACTAGATACTTGGGCAGGTCATCAGGGAGCAATTCCCTGCGTCACTTTTAGCCCAGATGGACAAATACTGGCGACGGTTGGTAATGATGGCATCACAAAGCTTTGGCAAGTCAACCGAAGCGGGTTGACTATTTTAAAGGGACATCAAGACAATATGCTTGATGCTGCGTTTAGCCCGGATGGTAAACGAATTGCTAGTGCAAGCTCTGATGGAACAGTAAAAATTTGGAGTCGAGAAGGTAAGTTACTCTCAATTCTGGCAGGACATAAATTTAAGGTTAATGCCGTTAGTTTTAGTCCCAATGGAAACATTATTGCTAGTGGTGGGGATGACAATACAATCAAGCTTTGGGGCGTAGACGGACAACTCCAGAGAACACTAGAAGGACATAAAGATTGGGTTATGTCTGTTAGCTTTAGTTATGACGGAAAGAGAATCGCCTCTGCGAGTTCGGATAGAACTGCAAAACTTTGGAGTTTAAACGGTGAAGAACTTATAACTCTAAAAGGACACGACGATAGAGTGTTGAGTGTGGCTTTTAGCCCCGATGGACAAACAATTGCCACTGCTGGTGATGACAAGACTGTAAAATTGTGGAGTTTTGAGGGTAAAGAACTCCTAACACTAAAAGGACATACGAATTCAGTTACATCTGTTGGTTTCAGTCCAGATGGAACAAGGATCGTCACTGCTAGTTATGACAAAACCATCAAGCTTTGGCGGCGGGATGGAACCTTAATCAAAACACTGACGGAACATAGTGCTGAGGTGCTTGATGCCAGCTTTAGTCCTGATGGAAAAATGATCGCCTCTGCTAGTAGCGATCAAACCATTAAGCTATGGCAATGGGATGGAACCTTAATCGCAACACTAAACGGACACACTGGTGAAGTACATACTGTGAGTTTCAGTTCCGATAGCAAATGGTTGGTTTCTACGGGTGCAGATCAACTTGTTTTGCTCTGGGATGTGTCAGATATGAGTTTGCAGGGGTTGCAAGACAAAGGATGCAGCCATATTCGCGATTACTTGCAAACCCAACCAAAAAGTTCAAAAAAACTATGTAATTGATGTAGGGTTTGCAAGTTAACTGTAAAATATTCTACTGTCTTTTTACAATGCGCTCCTCGTCCCCTGTGGTGCAAAATTCTATTTCTTTAGTAGGAAGAGACAGACGCTTATACCCCTGGCTTTTGTCAGCGTTTTCATAATCTGATTGAAATTTTGGAGTATTTTCTGGGTCTACCATAAAAACGCCTATTGTATAATCATCATCATTGCCTTCTGGTGTACCAATGGTCTGAGTGACTTCCCATTTTCCATTTTGGGAATCACTAGAATTATCCATTATTGGAAGTATATAATAGAAATCGTCCCTCGTCGGTTTTACATAAGCCCACATACTTGCACCTTTATACAAGTTCTTGAAAGTACCTTTGCATTTACATTTATGAGGCACTATAGTAGTTTTGTTATCAGGTGTTTCAATTTGCATTTCAGGTATCGGTTGAAATCTATGGTATTTACCTTCTTTTTGCCTGTCTTTTGCAAGTGTTTCCCCCTTTAAAAAGGCTTCTTCCAAAACCTTGTAGCTTACAACTTTACCCTTCAAAGCTTTATAAAAACCAGAAGCAAAATCAGTTGAGGCTTGTACCTCAATTCGACCTTCCATTCCAATTACACATGGAACGCGAGTTGATTGTGCTATTAGTTCAGCCGCTGGTTTTGAGTAGCAAAAATTGAGAACTACACAGTTGATATTATTAGTCCTTGCAAAATAATCAGCTAGAAGCTGTGGTGTCAAATTGTCTGCTTTCTCATTATCCCTGTCTGGGTCAGGAACGTCAATTGTACCATCTTCGTTACCCTCTGCCACAAAATGAACAATTTGAGTGTTAGATGTTTTATCCAGGATTAATTCTGCAATCTGTTTGTTAGAGCGAACCCGTTCTATCTTAACCTCAAATTTACCATCATTTTCCATCTCATCCCTAATTGCGCTAGCTTCTTGAGATAACTCTCTCTGTGTAGTCTCAGTTACTATACACAAAATTTCTTGCTTTTTCCCGGTAACTTCATTCATAGTTCTAAATTAACTCCTGTTTCAGGCTCTAGTTTTCGCTATTTTTGGCTATCACTACCTTTAATTTATTAGGGTGCGGGGGTCGGGGTGGGTGATGGAGAAGGCTGACCCCTTCTTCGAGACTCTCCCCTAAAATCATCGACACGAATAGTATACCTCTCTCCCCGTATTATCTGCACTGTCCTATCTAGCTTCTGACGAGCAGTGCTTTCATTTTCTTTTAACTCGACTTCATAGGAAATACTCCCATCTTCTTCGATTCTTTCGTCAGACTTTAGAATTGTATACTTTGAAAAAATCTGCTCTAGATCAGATTGAGTAATCCCATCTGGCTTGCTAGTCACCTTTAACATTTTAGATTCCCCTAATTGAACAAAATTTCAATTTTTACCCAAATAGATACAAAAGAAAGCTGAAAACTTGGAGCTTTCTATCTGATCACTTCCTGTTGCCTTTCAATCAAAAGATTGCTCTAAAAAATATAAAATTATTGCGCTCTTATCTAAAGTTAGAATATCATATTTCCGATTCGTTTGTCAATATATTTGTTGGCTCAGATATACTTAATCTGTTAAGCTGCTGATCGAACCGGATTTGGTATTACAGGACACCGTGAAAAAGATCCTTATCCTCTCTGCAAACCCCAAAAATACAAGTCATCTGCGCTTAGATGAAGAACTGCGAGAAATCAAAAATACACTGCAACTCTCTCCCAATCAAGATGATTTTAAAATCATCACTGAATCTGCTGTACAAGTGGATGATTTAACTCGCTTTCTGTCCCACCATCAACCTACAATTGTCCACTTTTCTGGACATGGTTCGGGTAGTGATGGATTGGCCCTCGAAGATCATTCTGGACAAATGAAACTGGTCAGTACACAAGCTTTAGCAAAGCTATTTGATTTATTTCAGCAACAGGTTGAATGTGTTTTACTCAACGCCTGCTACAGCGAGGAACAAGCCACAGCAATTTACCAACATATTGATTGCGTAGTCGGAATGAATCGGGCGATTGGAGATGAAGCGGCGATTAAGTTTAGCGTCGGATTTTATACTGCTTTAGCCGCAGGAAGGAATTATCAAGATTGTTTTCAAATGGGTTGTACCTCTATTGATTTACAAGGAATTCCAGAGTATTTAACCCCAGAGATTAAAATTAGACAACGGCGTTATCAAACACCAGTAAACTCTGAGAAAGATAATAGTGTGAAAAATGATAATAAGAGCGGACAAGAGAGTTCGGTTTCTGTCGGGGGTCGTGTCAAAGATAGTGTAATCATAATAGGCGATCGCAAAGTCGGACAAGATCGTTCAGTTGTTGTCGGTAATGATGTCACTGGTGGTGCAATTATAACGGGAGACAATAACACTACAAAGGTGCATTATCAAAAAACTAATCGTTTACCCACACCTGCAAGCGTTAACATACAAGCAGAACTCAACGCTTTACACGAAATACTAGCCAAGTTAGAAACTTCAGATCGTCGTAAAATTGACAACGCTTTTGAAGATGCTCAGGAAGAAATCAATAAGCCACAACCCGATAAAGATGAGGTTTGTCAAGCATTAGATCGAGCTTTAAACTATGCCAAAAAAGCCGAAGGGTTTGCTTCTATTGTTGAAAAACTTCAGCCACACCTCACTAAAACGACTGCTTGGTTAGGTGAGAATTGGCACAAACTTCTAAGCTTAGTGAATCTAACACTTTGACGCAAATTAGCAATCATAATCGAGTATTTTTGCAGAGAAAACGTTAGTTAGAACAGTGGTAATAGATTGTTATTAGTAGTTAGTTCGTCTAGGCTTGATTTCATAACATTTGGAAATGTCCTAACCGAATACGGTACTACTATAAAACAACCATACAGGGAGAAATGCAAGAAGGGTACTAACCGATGAGTTAGTTTTTGACAAGCTCCAAAAGTACAGGTATCACTGACCCCAGGTTGAGGGTACAATAGGTATTTTCCCTGCCTGTACATTGAAGGATTAATACCTAGATTTTGGTTGCAGAAAAGTTAAGAAAATCCGAATAATCCTGTTCCTTTCAACCTCTTTACGGTAGCCTAAAAACAAACTTTTGTCTAGTCACCTAAATGAATGTCACTTAAAGAAGTGACTTGTAAAACTTTCTGGAGTGTGACTAAACTAAAGGACATTAATTGCAAAATTCCTCACAAGGAGACGGCAAATGCTGAGTCGCCCCAGTTCATCGCCGGAGAATCAAGAAACGAGTCAGAGCGATCGTTATTTCACCTCAGCCCCTCAAGTCTCGCTTCCCAAAGGCGGAGGGGCGATTAAAGGAATGGGCGAGAAATTTGCCGCTAACCCCGTCACCGGAACAGGTTCGATGTCCGTGCCGATCGCAACTAGCCCCGGTCGCTCTGGATTCGGTCCACAGCTTTCCCTCGCCTATGACTCCGGTTCAGGAAGTGGTATCTTCGGCTTGGGGTGGAACCTTTCAATTCCTTCCATCACCCGCAAAACCGATAAAGGTTTGCCTCGGTATTTAGATGCAGAAGAATCCGATGTTTTCATTCTGTCAGGGGCAGAAGATCTTGTACCTGTATTGGTGCAGGATGCTGAAGATAAATGGGTTCGAGAAACCCTACCCCCAAGAAATATTAACGGCATAAATTATCGCATTCAACGCTATCGCCCCCGCATTGAAGGATTATTTGCTCGAATTGAACGCTGGACAAATTTAACATCCGGCGAGACCCATTGGCGATCGCTTTCCAAAGACAATATTACCACCATTTATGGCAAAACTGCCGAAAGTCGAATCGTCGATCCGAATGATTCCACTCGCATCTTTAGCTGGTTAATTTGTGAAAGTTATGACGATAAAGGGAATGCAATTCGCTACGAATACAAGCCAGAGAATTTAGATGGAATTGATACAGCCCAAGTCCATGAACGCAACCGAACTAATAATATCCGCTTCACTAATCGTTATCTCAAACGCATCCAATACGGCAATCAAACACCCCGACAACTTGATGAAGATTTAAGTTTGCGAACGGATTGGATGTTCGAGGTAATATTTGATTACGGAGAACATGACTTAGAAAATCCTACGCCCAATGAGGTAGAAATTTGGTCAGTTCGTAACGATCCGTTTTCTTCCTACAGATCGGGATTTGAAGTGCGTACCTATCGCCTTTGTCAACGGGTATTAATGTTTCACCATTTCCCAGAAGAAGAAGGAGTCGGACAGAATTGTTTAGTGCGTTCAACCAACTTCACCTATTCTGATGAAATTAACCCTACAAATCCTCAAAATCCCATTTATTCTAAACTCATTTCAGTCTCTCAAATTGGCTACAAACGCAATTCAGAAAGCGGCTATATTCACAAATCCTTACCCCCGTTAGAATTTACCTACAGCGAACCCGAAATTAATGAAACGGTACGAGAAATTGACCCCGAAAGTTTGGAGAATTTGCCTCAAGGATTAGATGGTACAAACTATCAATGGGTTGATTTAGATGGAGAAGGTTTATCCGGAATTCTCACCGAACAGGGAAATAGTTGGTTCTACAAACGCAATCTCAGCCCCATTTCTACGGTTCAAGAAAACGGTCAAAACACTGTTAACGTCAAATTTTCCCCAATTGAATTAATCGCCAGTCAACCCGCAGTGGTTTTGGCTAATGGCGCACAATTTCTGGATTTAGCCGGAGATGGACAACTCGATGTTGTTACTTTTAACAGTTTTACACCCGGATTTTATGAACGCACTTCAACAGAAGGATGGGAACCTTTTATTTCTTTTAAATCTTTACCCGTATTGGATTGGAACAATCCGAATTTAAAGTTTATTGACTTAAACGGAGACGGACACGCTGATATTTTAATAACAGAAAATGATTGCTTTATATGGCATCCTTCCCTAGCTGAAGATGGGTTTGGTACAGCAGAACGAGTTGATCAACCTTGGGATGAAGAAAAAGGGCCGCGTGTTGTATTTGCTGATAGCACCCAATCAATTTATCTGGCAGATTTTTCGGGTGATGGATTAACAGATATTGTACGAATTCGGAATGGTGAAGTTTGTTATTGGCCGAACTTAGGTTATGGACGGTTTGGAGCAAAAATAACAATGGATAATTCGCCTTGGTTTGATGTACCAGACATCTTTAATCAGCGGCGAATTATATTAGCAGATATTGACGGTTCGGGAACAACAGATATTTTGTATTTGAGTGCAGAAGGGGTACAAGTTTATTTTAACCAATCTGGAAATAGTTGGTCAGAAAAGCGAGTCTTGCGAAATTTTCCAGCAATTAATAATCTGACATCAGTAACAGCAATTGACCTCTTAGGAAACGGAACAGCTTGTTTAGTTTGGTCTTCTCCCCTACCAAATAATAGTCGTAGTGTGATGCGTTATATCGACTTAATGGGTGGGAAAAAACCCCATTTATTAATCAAAACGGTGAATAATTTAGGTGCAGAAACGACCGTACAATATGCGCCTTCGACCAAGTTTTATTTACGAGATAAATTTGCAGGTAAACCTTGGATTACCAAGCTACCGTTTCCCGTTCATGTGGTAGAAAAAGTCACCGTTTTTGACAAGTGGCGACAGACTCGTTTTACGTCTAGCTACAGCTATCATCACGGCTACTTCGACGGAGTAGAACGAGAATTTCGAGGATTTGGACGAGTTGAACAAACCGATGTAGAAGATTTTGGAACATTTACAGATGGAAATATTGCCAGTCCTTACATTAGTAATGACCAGACTTTGTATCAACCTCCAGTTAAAACAATTACTTGGTTTCATACGGGAGCATTTTTAGATCGTGAACGCATTCTTTCGCAATTTGCTAATGAATATTTCCCTTATTGGTTTGAGGAAGTTAATGCCAATGAAACTAATATTTTAGGAGATTTTCAAGAGAATATTCTACCCGAACCCAATCTTATTGGTGAAAATCTGAGTGCAGAGGAATGGCGGGAAGCATTACGCGCTTGTAAGGGAATGATGTTGCGACAGGAGATTTATGAACTCGATGTAGATGCGTTAGAACAAGGAGAAGAAGGAAAAGTTAAGCTGTTTTCAACGGCATTTCATAACTGTCATATTCAGCGACTTCAGGCTCATGGGGAGAATCGTCATGCCGTTTTTCTAGTCACTGAAAGTGAAGCAATTACCTATCACTATGAACTGAATTTGCAGTCAGAAACTCTAGAACCCGATCCCCGCATTTCTCATACTCTAAATCTAAGAATTGATGAATATGGTAACGTGCTGGAATCTGTCGCTGTAACGTATCCTCGCATTAAGCAGTATGAAAATGAAACACTCCCAGAAGGAGCAGAAGGACTCATTAATCAGGTACAACAGGAACGCCATTTAGTTTACACGGAAAATCGCTTTACTAACGATGCGATCGCCGATGATCAATATCGTTTGCGCTTACCCTGTGAGGTTAAAACCTACGAACTCACTGGAATTAATCCCAAAGACGGCTTTTACTATACTTTGTCAGAACTTCAACAAGCCGAGATACCGAACGATGAAACTGTTGAAGAAATTGCCTATCACGAATTTCCTGATCGCACGACTCCAGAGAAACGACGAGTGGAATGGGTGCGAATGTTGTATTTTAGTGAAGATTTAGAAACACCTCTGCCTTGGGGAGAATTGAACTATCTGGGTTTACCCTACGAAACTTATAAGCTGGCACTCACGAATGATTTACTCAATGCGGTCTTTAGGTCAGAACATCTGACATCAGAAGTCCGTGATAATTTAGATAACGCCGACTTAAGTGGTTATCTGAGCGGTGTTACCCTGGCAGAACGCTTTCCCGATATGGATACGACTGGTCAGTATTGGATTCGTTCTGGTATTGCTGGTTTCGCACCTAATGTAGTAGAGCATTTCTACTTGCCCGAACGCTACACCAATCCTTTTGGACAAACCACAACACTGGTCTATGACTCACGAGATCTCTACATTGAATCAAGCACTGACCCTCTTGGCAATACTACCCAGGTCACTCAATTTGACTTTCGAGTGTTGACCCCATCCGAAATGCGGGATACTAATAGCAATCTCTCACGGGTTTACTTTGATGTTTTAGGTTTACCAACGGCAATGGCGGTTATGGGTAAGGGAAATCAAGGGGACAGTTTAAATTCCTTCGACGATCAACTGGCCAATCCTACCTCAGCAGAACTTAATGCCTTTTTTGTTGAGAATGCCTATGACGAAAGCCAAGCTCAAACTTGGTTGGAAAATGCTACAGCCCGATATGTGTATTACTTCGGCGAACACCAGAATGCTGATGGCACAACAACTTGGGGTGAACATCCCGCCTGTGCCTGTAGTATCATGCGCGAACAACATAGAAACGAAAATACCCCGCTTCAAGTGGCGTTTGAATATTCAGATGGTATGGGGACTGTATTGGTGAAAAAAGTTCAAGCCGAACCCGAAACACCCGATGGCCCCTTACGCTGGATAGCGACAGGAAAAACCATTCTCAACAACAAGGGCAACCCCGTCAAGCAGTACGAACCCTACTTTAGCCAAAACCAATTGGGAGAACCAGATCATCGGTTTGAAGAACCCCAAGAAGTCGGAGTTACCCCGATCCTTTATTACGATGCCGTCGGGCGACAGGTGCGAACAGAAATGCCGAATGGAACTTACAGTCGGGTCGAGTTTTCCCCTTGGTTTATGGCAACCTACGATGGAAATGACACGGTACTGGAACCGAACAATGGCTGGTACGAACGCTATATTAGTGGTGAGCCAGAACAACGACGGGCGGCTCGTCTGGCTGAAGTTCACGCCAATACTCCAGCAGTGACCCATCTAGACAGTTTGGGGCGAGAAGTGGTGGCGATCGCTCACAACAAATGGCGACGTGAAGAGGTTGATTTTGAGGAGAAATATGTAACCTTTACCAAGCTGGATATTGAAGGAAAGCCCTTGTGGATAAGAGATGCGAGGGGAAATCGGGTGATGGAGTATATCAATTCTCCAGGGACAGAAGCGGGTTTTGTGCCATGTTATGACATTGCGGGAAATTTACTCTTTGAACACAGCATGGATGGGGGCGATCGCTGGATGCTGATGGATGCGACAGGACAACCTTTCTATACCTGGGATGAGAACGAACGGGTAACACCAACAGATTCTCCGGTGCTGGAAAGTCGCCGTTTTCATACGATTTATGATGCCTTGCGTCGTCCAGTGGAACAACAGTTACAAATTGATCAAGGTTCTCCCCTAATCATTGAGCAGTTGATTTATGGAGAAGGACAACCGGATGATCTTAATCGTAACCTGCGAGGACAGGTTTATCAGCACTACGATTCTGGTGGGTTGGTTACAAATCAGCGATTTGACTTTAAGGGTAATTTGCTGGAAGTCACGCGCCAATTGATCAGCGACTACAAAGCACCTGTGATTGATTGGTCAGAGGGTTCGCCGACAAATAACCTAGAATTTAGGGTGTTTACCGTCCGTACTGAATATGATGCCCTAAACCGTCCAACTTTGTTAACCAGCCCAGACCAGAGTGTAACCCGTCCAGTGTACAACGAAGCCAATCTACTAGAGCAAATGTATGTGCGGTTACGGGGAGCAGCGACAGAAACGGTCTTTGTAGAAAATATCGACTATAACGCAAAGGGTCAGCGAACATTAATTGAATATGGTAACGGGGTACGGACAGTTTATACTTATGACCCCGAAACCTTTCGACTGGTGCGGATGCTGACGACTCGTGCCTTAAATCCTCCTCGTATACAGGATTTACAATACACCTACGATCCGGTGGGAAATATTACCGAGATTCGGGATGATGCTCAACAGACGGTTTTCTTTGGCAATACTCAGATATTACCTCACAACAACTACACCTATGATGCACTCTATCGCCTAATTTGGGCGCAAGGACGGGAACACGCCGTTCAAAATAACTTGCAGCGAGATGCAACGGATTTTAACCCCATTCTTGCTATCCCCTTTCCTAATAGTCCAGAGGCTCTACAGCAATATGTAGAGGAATACACCTACGATAGTGTGGGGAATATCTTGTCTATGAGGCATACAGGCGGAGCTTTTCAACGTTGGAATCGTCGTTACCAATATGCTGAGGATAGTAATCGCTTGTTAGCAACCAGCAGCCCCGATAATGCCGCTCAGTTTGAAAACTACACCTACGACACCCACGGCAATATGATCACAATGCCTCACTTATCTTTGATGCAGTGGGACTATCAAGATAGGTTAAAAGCAACCAGTCGCCAGATCGTTAATAATGGGACACCGGAAACCACCTATTACGTTTATGATGGCAGTGGTCAACGGGTGCGGAAAGTCACGGAACGGCAAGCAACAGGAGGAACTTCTACTCGAAAAAACGAACGAATTTATCTGGGTGGGTTTGAAATTTATCGGGAGTATAGTGGCGATGGCAACACCGTAACCCTAGAGCGAGAAACCCTACATATTATGGATGACCAACAGCGGATTGCGTTGGTAGAAACGAAAACGATTGATACTGAAAATAGCAGTGAAACGCCTTTATTAACTCCAATAATTCGATATCAACTTGGCAATCATTTGGGGTCAGTTAGCTTGGAATTGGATGGTCAGGGTGCAATGATTTCCTATGAAGAATATCATCCCTATGGCACAACAGCCTATCGATCTGGACGCACAGCAGCAGAGGTGAGTTTGAAGCGGTATCGTTATACGGGAATGGAGCGAGATGAGGAAACCGGATTAGGTTATCACGGGGCGAGGTACTATGTTGCGTGGTTAGGAAGGTGGATGAGTTGTGATCCTTTGGGTATTGAGGATGGAATCAATATTTATCTGTATGTCGGCGATAATCCGATTAAAAATATTGATCGCACAGGCATGAATGGGGTGAGTATTCAGGAGGATTCCTTCATTGATGAAACCTTTGATGCTCAAGGAAATTTAATACAAAGAGTTGAGGTACATCGGCGTTTAACGTTTGATGAGAGTGGGAATTTGATAGATGCACAGGAACTCATCGAAGAAACAGAGGTATTGCTTCCGCAACGAGAGAGTGCGGGAGAATCTCCCCGTATTGTAATGGGAGATTTTGTTGGTAATCCGGAGTCAGCCTTGCCAACTCCACCACCCAGCCGGCCCAGTTCAGAACCTCAGCCAGAGCCAGAAGAAGAGGGAGTAACAACTGATGATGTTCTTGATGCGGTTCAGCTTGGATTAGACGTTGTTGGTCTTGTTCCTGGGGCTGGAGAAATTGCGGATGGAGCGAATGCGCTAATTTCGCTAGGCCGAGGTGATTATGCAGGGGCAGCTTTGAGTGCAGCAGCAATGATTCCATTTGCTGGGTGGCTTGGCACTGCTGGAAGATTTGGACGAAGAGCCGTAGATGCTGCTGATGTTCTTTCAGATAGTGCTCGACACAGTGATGAAATAGCTGCTGTAGCAGACGATGCAATAGAAGCATTAGAGTCAGGACGTTTGGAAGCAGGAGAACTTTTACAACTACAGCCCCATCGAGCAGCAAGTGAAGCACGTCAAGCCATGGGTGTCTCTGGTAGCACACACCAATCCGCTCACTTTGGGCCTCAGTCTGCACTACGAGATCTCCCAACTTATAATGCCCAAGATGTTCTTACCCGAATTTTACCGACTGGCGTTCATAGACGCTTTGATGCTCCTTGGATAGCTGAATTTAGAAGACAAGCTGCCTCAAGTACAACAGGCACGATCACTGCCCAAGAACTGTATGAAGTAGTTTCGGATTCTATTCGGAATTCGCCGGACTTCACAGATGCAGAAAAGTTTTCAATGATTTCTCATCTTTCAGATGAATTATTCATGCAATTGGGACTTAACCCGACTGATCTTGTACGTCTTCCAGGCTCTAGGTAAAAGCAAGCATAGTGGACAGTTCACGCCAAATAACAATAATTTTTTGAGGTTTATCAAAATGGCTCGTATTTACATCGAACTTACCCAAATTGAAGCAATTGTTAATGTATTAGGAGTGCTTGGTGAATTGTTTAACCAAGACAGTCAATTGCAAGAACAGATCGTCCGTGACGGATTGATTTTCAAAAAAATTAGCAACTCCGAGTTTAAAGTTATTCAACAAGAGTTCAAGAAACTTGAGTTTTCCAATTATACCTTTGCCAATGCCAAACTCACCCTTCTACCCCCAAATAAAAACGTTCAAGAGTTGATTAAATTGCTTTTTGTTTTAATTCGACAAAACAATCAAATCTCGAAAATACTCCTAAATAAAATCATTTGTATTGACAATCTAGACCCCGACAAAGCCAGAGAAATACAAAAATACTTGAATTCAAAAGGTATAAAAGCGGCGATAGAAGAGGATGAACCTCAAAGTTATCTTGTTCGAGGAACGGTTATTCAATCTAATAATATTTCTCTTCCTAATCTTATCGTTCGCGCTTTTGACTGGGATAGTCAGGGTGAAGAACTTCTGGGAGAAACAATAACAGATGCCAATGGTAACTATCAAATTACCTACACCAACGAAAAATTTAGCCGTTTTGAAACGGAAGGAAGCGGCCCCGATTTAATCGTTCGCGCCTACAACCAACAAGGAGAAATTCTCTCTTCTTCTCCCCGCAAAAATAATGCTCAGGTTCAAGAAACAGTTGACCTGACGATTTCAATTGCTCAAGAAGATATTTTTGTTGTCCAAGGAACGATTCGCCAAGACTATGGTAACTTTGCACTCAGTAATGTGCGGGTTGTTGCCGTTGATAAATGTGTAGGAGAAGAACAAATATTGGGTGAAGCCATTACAGATACCAACGGTAACTATACAATCAATTACTCTCTAATGGTACTCACAATTAAAGGGAAGGAAATTTCCGATCTTCAAATCAAAGTAATGTCTCTAGAAGATCGAAATGATATTCTAGCTATCTCTCCAATTAAATATGATGCCAGCAAACAAGAGGTAATTGATGTTATTGTTCCAACGGAAAAACTTAAACGACCCGATGAATATCAACGCATTAGTAATGACTTATCTCCCCACTGTAAGAATCAATCGAATAATGGGAAACGTTTTGCTCAACTGCAAGAAAACGATGAACGTCAAGACATTACCTACCTCGCCAATAAAACAGGTTGGGATGCGCGAATGGTGGCAATGGTTGCTCTAGCCGATCAATTTAGTCAGAAAAGTGAAATTCAATCCGAATTTTATTATGCTCTGTTCCGGGCTGGAATTCCGGCAAATGAAAAGGTACTCAGTCAAATTCAGCCGGAAATTGTTCAAGATTTGTGGAATAAAGCCGCAGATGAAAAGATTATTCCAGATATTTTGAAAGGTGAAATTTCACAGAATGTAGAACGGTTTAAATCTTATGCTGCGGGTCAACTCCTAAATCAATCGGCAACTATCGGAGTTTCATCTCTGAAAGAATTATTGGATGTTTCCCTTGGAACAGATGAGAACCGAAAACAGCGTTTTGCTCAACTGTATTACGACAACAAAAATAATTCGGACAGTTTATGGCAGAAAGTGAGCGAAGAATTTGGACAGGAGACGAGCGATCGCTTACAGTTAGACGGAAAATTAAGCTTCCTGACCATTAACAATAGCAAGCTGATCGGAAAATTGCATCAAAATCGCAATCTGCGAAATCCTATAGATTTAGTTCGCAGTGGTTTGTATAAACGGGATAATTGGAATGAATTCCTCAGTGATGACATAGCAGTTCCTCCAGAAATACCCGGACAAGATGAAACAGAGAAAAAGGCGAACTATGCAGATTTTATGGTGAATCAGCTTAAGTTGAGCTATCCCACAACCCTAGTCGCCGAAATGCTCAATAATAACGAGATTTCACTACCTGCGGATAATGCAGTGAAAGCCAATGTCTATCAGTTTTTTACAGAACAGCAAGAACAATTTGAATTGGGAATTCATCCGGTAGAAGATTACTTGCAAAAGCGCAATCTGAATTTAGCAGAAGAGACTTTAACTCAAGTAAAACGACTACAACGGGTCTATCAAATTAGTCCTTCTGACGAAGCGATGAACAAACTATTAGAGGGTAATATTGATTCTGCTTACGCAGTCATTCAATATGATGAAAGAGAATTTGTTCAACAATTTAAAGGCAGCTTAGGCGGAGAGGAAACTGCAAAACTAGCCTACGCTAAAGCGCATCAAGTTCATCATTCGGTGTTAAATGTTGTGAGCGCCTATCTTTTAGATCGCCTCACACCTCAACTGTATGCTTTACCTCTAGCACAGAAAACACCAGAAGATACGGGGGTTATCGCTTATCCCACTCTAGAGGAATTATTTGGAGAAATGGACTACTGCGCCTGCGAACACTGCCGTTCGGTGCTGAGTCCGGCTGCTTATTTGGTAGATTTATTACAATTTATTGATCGCCAAACAAACGCCAAAGAAAATCCATTGGATGTTTTATTAAATCGTCGTCCTGACATTCAACATTTACAACTAACCTGTGAAAATACGAATACTGTTTTGCCTTACATCGATCTGGTGAATGAAATTTTAGAACATTTTGTAGTTAATGGTGTTGAAAATGGTAACTTCTCTCTCCAGAACTTCCAAGGATTTAATATTGAAGGAGAAATTACTACCGAAGAATTGTTGGCAAATCCACAATTTGTCAACGCAACAGCTTATGAACAGTTAAAACAAGAAATTTTTCCTCTTTTGCTCCCTTTTCATCAACCTTTAGAAGCACTTCGTCGATATTTTAACCGATTTGAAGTTCCTCTTCATCTGGCTATGCAGCAGCTTCGTCGGAATGATAACTTAGATAAATCTGATCAGACAAACCCAACTGATTATGCTTGGCGAGACATTCTCATCGAACGGTTGCAGCTTTCGCGGCGGGAATATGCGGTTCTAACAGACAGTACAATTTCACTGCAACAATTATATGGTGAAGACCCTAATATTATCAATGAACCCAATTTAGTTGACCAACTTTCCAGCGTTAAAAACTTTGCTCAAAAAGTCGGTATTAGCTACGAAGAACTGCTCGAACTGGTTCAAACCCAAATTATTAACCCTCACAGTCATCTGATTCCCAAAATAGAAAAGTTGGGTGTTGATTTCTTGACCTTGAAAAGCTTTGTCGAGGGAACAATACCTGAAACGGATTTTGAAGCTTTACTAGCCGATGATTTAAGCCTCAATCAATACGGCGGAGATGTTAAAAAATGGGTGCGAGATAATTATGAGTTCATTATCAAACTTATCCTTCTCTCCGATCCCACAAATAGCCAGGATAACTGTAATTTTGAGCGATTAGAATTCCGCTATGGGTTGCCCGATTTTAACAATAATAAATTGCAAGTGAGTGAGCTTTTAAAGCTTATTCGTTTTGTTAGACTCTGGAAAAAATTAGGTTGGAGTATTGAACATACAGATAAGGCGATCGCTGCACTTTATCCGGCTAATCAATATCCCAGTCCAGATGATGATCAGGCAACAGTCAAAAACAAATTAGACCAAGGATTTCGAGAATTTATTTTGAATCTTGCTCATCTCACACAAGTTCTTGAAACCCTCGGTTTATCACCAAAAAAAGAACTGGTAAAACTACTTGCGTTCTGGTCTACTATTGATACTCATGGCAATCATTCTCTCTATCATCAGATGTTCCTCAACTCCACAATTCTGCAATTAGATGATGTGTTTGAGGAAGATGGTTATGGCAATTATCCCAAGAGCAACACTGAAAAAATTATTGCTCATAAAGAAGCACTGCAATCTGCTTTCAACCTCACTTACGAAGAGTTGAACTTGATTCTTAACAAACTCAACTTTGATGAGCAAACCAACATAACCTTAGAAAACCTCAGTGCAATTTTCCGCCATGCTTATTTAGCGAAAAAACTCAAATTAAGCGTATGGGAGTTTCTGTCACTACAAACAATGTCGGGTATCAATCCATTTCAACCCATGCAGCCCATTCAACCCGCGATTTTAACGTTTATTAGTCTAGCACAGCAAATTCAGCGATCGCCGTTCAAAATTAGCCAGTTAAGTTATTTTCTGCAACATGAAGACTTAAGTGGTAAAGCATCACCGACGCTGGCTGATATTCATGCTTTTGCCCAGACAATTCGAGAGGATATAACTGAGATCAATCAAGAACATACCGTAGAAGAAGATCCTACCGGGGAAGTTACCCGAAATAAGATGACCTTGGTTTACGGAAACGCTGTTACTGATACTTTCTTCGGGTTGTTAAATAGTTCTTCGCTGTATTCTGTGACCTATAACCACAGTCAACCTCAGTTATAAGCAGGGATTTCTGCTGTTACAAACTCGTTAACCTATGACCATTTTCAAAAACAACTTTCTTTCCGAGGCGTGATGACAGAGGCAATAAGAACCGCCTTAAAAAGTATTCTTGATGTTTCTAATGAGTTTCAAACGGCAGTCGATGAATTATTTAATCAAGGACAAGCAGAATTTCAAACATTTTTCGACAAATTCTCCGACTTGAAAAACCTTTATGATAGCTACGTCGCCTCAAATGTTCCCATAGAGCAAAAACTTTCCAATCTTCTCGAAAATTTCTTACCTGCTTTACGACAAAAGCTCAAACGCTTACAAGTTAAACAAACCATTAATGCCAATATGGGAGCAGAATTAGCAGTAATTAATCTGCTTATAGAAACCCCAGAAATTTTTCATGCTATTGAACAATCAGAACGGGCTATTATTGAAGATTTTCTCAGTCTAGAAACTCAGGGTATCTCCGTACAATATTTCTTTGCAGAAGATGTTATCGGAACACCAAACTCAGAAGAAGTCGCTTTACCGGGAATTAATTATTCTCCGAATGGAATGAGTTTACCTCAAAATACCGAAGCACCGAATACGTTAATCAGTGGAGTGTGGCGTTGGTTATTAGAAGTTCCTGATAATGGTTTCTACAACTTTTATATTGAAGCCGATGCGGGTGCAGAAATTTCGCTATTACTCAATGGTCAAACTGTGGAAATGGAGATTCTGAATGGAGTTTGGCAAAATCGAGAGGCGATTGAACTCAAAATTGGTCAATTATACAGCATGGAACTCATCGTCAAAAAAGTTAAAAATCAGCTAGTCTTCAAGTGGGAAAGTCAAGGAATTGCTAAAGAAAGTATTCCCATAAAATACCTTTATCCTCATGTTTTTATAGGACGATTTAAAAATGCCTACCTCCGGCTTTTAAAAATCCTGACGATCATTGAAGAACTGCAACTCGGCGCTCTGGAACTCCAATATTTTGGAACACACTCCAATTACCAAATCAATAGTGAAAGTTGGTTGAATGCTTTACCTGTCAGTCCGTCTTCTACTACCGACACAACAACACTCTTAGCTGTTTTCAGGAATTTGTTACAATACGTCGAACTCCGAAGTAATTTAAAGGTTAAAGATAATACTTTAGCTGAGATTTTCAATAATCCGAACGCAACGACTGAAGAAGGTCAGAGTCTATTAACTCAAGTCACCGGATGGGATAATGAATCTCTCAATATTTTCTACGAATATTTCGGTTTATCAATAACCGATTTTACCCAAATTCAGCCGTTTGTTCGGATTAAAGAAGCGTTTGATCTCTTGAAGAAATTGGGAATTCAAGCGACAACTTTACTGGAAAGTACCACCAATGAACCCACAACAGAAACGGTTCGGATTTTGCAAAGTGGATTGAGAACGCGCTACGATGAAAAGGCTTGGTTTAAAGTGATTCAACCGATTAATAATGAGTTGCGGAATCATCAGCGTGATGCTTTAGTTGCTTTTGTTTTGCATCAATTACAGAAATCAGAAGCTACTCAGCATATTGATACTCCAGACAAATTATTTGAATATTTCCTAATTGATGTGGAGATGGATGCCTGTATGAAAACATCTCGGATTAAACAAGCAATCTCTACAGTTCAATTATTTATTCAACGCTGTTTGCTGAACCTGGAACCTAATGTCGCTTCTACTTCAATTAATGCCAAACAGTGGGAATGGATGAAGCGTTATCGGGTTTGGGAAGCCAATCGGAAAGTCTTTTTATTCCCTGAAAATTGGTTGGAACCGGAGTTAAGAGATAACAAATCACCGTTTTTCAAGGATTTGGAAAGCGAACTTCTGCAATCTGATATTACTGAAGAGACGGCGGCGATCGCTCTAGTTCATTATTTAGAAAAACTCGATGAAGTTGCCAAGCTAGAAATCTGTGGGATGTATTACGAGGAAAATGAAATTAATAATGTCACCGATGACATCATTCATGTGATTGGACGAACCTCTGGTGCCAATCGAAAATATTATTACCGCCGACTAGAAGGAATTTCTTGGACACCTTGGGAAAAAATAGATGTGAATATTGAAGATAACCCAGTTTTACCCGTCGTTTGGAAAGGAAGGCTATTCCTATTTTGGCTAAGTGTATTACAAGAAGGCCCTACCGATCAGAAAGCTCCAACGACTAAATCTAATTCTGAGATAACAGAACTTAAAGCTTCCGATCTTAAAGGAGATGTCAAAGTCACCGTTAAACTCGCTTTATATTGGAGCGAATATTACAATAATAAGTGGCAATCTCCAAAAACTTCAGATGTTAATCGCCCTGTTTATTTAAGTCTATTTGACCCCAATGAGTTTAATCGTTTAAATCTTGAAATGGCATCTTCCTTGGGGAATTCTGGCGAACTCAATATCAATATTAGTTATGAAAATCGCTTCAATGTTTACTTCCGGCTCTACAATACCCATAGTTTACCCATTGGAGTCAGGGTGCGCGAATACCCCAGACGTTTACCGTCCAGAACAGGAGTTGGTTTGATTCAAACTCAATTTTTCTTTTTACAACTGCGTTCCCGTATATTCCGTCAAGACAACAATATTTTCACTATTGATTATTTTGATCTACTTGAGTCTGACGCAGATGAACGCTCTTTTAGTCAAGAAATCCTTCGTAATGCGGTACGTTATGAAGTGATTGAACCCAAACATTCTGTTCAAGATATTTTTGAAACTCCGTTCTTTTTCCAAGATTCCCGTCATGTTTTCTATGTTCAACCCGTTGAAAGTCAAATCACCCTTTTTAATTTCTCTGATTTCGGTATTGCTACTTTCCCATCCGTCATCATAGAAGCTGTTATTCCACCGATTGTTGTCAAACCCGAAGTCATCAATCCAATTCCTAAAACAATCTTTTTCCCACCCGAAAGGGTTCGTCCTGGTCTTGTTAATCCCCGTCCTGTTGAAGCCTTCCTTGATGAAAATATTCGAGTGAATCAAGCCGTACAAAGTGGCGGAACAATTGCATACGGAGATAAACTCATTGGCCCTGGAGGTTCTCTGGAACGTTTAGAATTTGATTCGCTGAATACTCAGATCTAACACCTTTTTTATCACCACTCCAAAAACTTAGTTTAAACGGGACAAAAATCATGGCTAATTTCATCAAAGCATCACAAGTTGGATTTCATCAAGCTCACATTGGCAGATTGGTTTCAAATGTTCCAAGTGTGCAGCGAGATACCAAAACAAAATTCACTTATACTTTCTACAATCATTTTCATCCGTTTGTTAGTGAATTGTTAGAACGGCTCAATAAAAAATCAATAGATGGCTTATTAGATGTTAACTTTCATCAAGAGTTAAAGCAGGAATTCTTTAAAGATCTTTACAAACCCAATGAAGGGAATTTCTTGAATGCAACTGTTAATGTTAAGTATTTCTCAAAAGAAATAGATGTGAGTGAAAACGGCCCCTACTCCATTTATAATTGGGAACTTTTATTTCATGTCCCCTTAACCATTGCAGTTCATTTAAGCAAAAATCAACGATTTGCAGAAGCTCAACGTTGGTTTCACTATATCTTTGACCCGACCAGTAACGATCAGGAAGATTCACCAGAACGCTTCTGGAAATTTATAGGTTTTCGACAGAAAAAAAATGAAAAACAGATCGACGAATTGTTAAAGCTTCTGAGTAAGCCGACAGATGAATGTACACCGGATGAGATAGAATTAAAAAACAAAATCTTAAGTGGTTATGAAGCAATTCGCCGTAACCCTTTTCAACCCCATGCAGTAGCAAGAACTCGGTTTCTTGCTTATCAATATTGTGTGGTGATGAAATATCTAGATAATTTAATTGCTTGGGGTGATAGTCTTTTTCGGCAAGATACAATTGAAACGATTAATGAAGCCACTCAAATTTATGTTCTGGCTGCCAATATTTTAGGACCAAAACCTCAGCGTATTCCTCAACGGGGTACGGTTAAACCTAAAACATTTGCTCAGTTAAGAACAACCGGACTCGATCCTTTAGGAAACGCTTTGGTTGAGTTGGAAGGAAAGTTTCCTTTTAACTTGTATTTTCCGAATACAGAAAAAGTCAATACGGATGAAACAACTCCTCTGTTTGGTATTGGAAAAACTCTGTATTTTTGTATTCCTCGTAATGATAAACTTTTAAGTTATTGGGATACGGTTGGCGATCGCTTATTTAAGATCCGTCACTGCATGAATATTGAAGGAATTGTACGCCAACTTCCTCTCTTTCAACCGCCAATCGATCCGGGAATGTTAGTAAAAGCTGCCGCAGCCGGAATTGATATTAATAGTCTTGTCAGTGGACTGAACCAGCCTTTGTCACCCGTTCGTTCTTTGTTTATCATTCAGAAAGCGTTAGAAATTTGTGGTGAGGTGCGAAGTTTAGGAAATAGTATGCTCTCTGCCTTAGAAAAACAAGAGGCAGAAAAACTATCCCTACTTCGTCAAGGGCATGAAATTGAGATTCAGCAGATGGTACAGGATATTCGATACCTTCAGTGGAAAGAAGCAGAACAATCAACTGAATCTTTGTTAGAAAGCCGAACGACTGCATTAGAAAGATATTGGCATTATCAACGGCTGTTAGGGAAACAAGAAGAAGAACTAGCTAATTTGAGGGATTTTATTCTTGAGAGAAGGGAACTAACTGAGGACAATTTCGATGAAGTTTTCAATGAATTAGTTGGACAGTATACTCAAGAATTAGAACTCGAAGATTACCCGCGACTAGAAATCACGGGTGATAATAATCCTATCAGTGATTCTAGCAAGCTGTATTTAAACCTTAACGAGAATGCAGAACTCAACACTCATTTACCAGCAGCAAGAGACAAAGGCTTGCAAGCTTCCATTACGGATACTATAGCATCAGTTCTAACATTAATCCCCGACCTGGATATTAATTTAATGTATTGGGGTTTAGGCGGTTCTTCTAAAATCTTTGGTGGTGTTAAGCTTTCCGATGCTAGCAAAATAGCTGCCGAAATTTTACGAACTGCTTCAGCCTGGGAACAAAACCAGGCGGGTATGGCTTCTCGAACAGCTTCCTACGAACGCCGCGTAGAGGATTGGATTTTGCAAAGTAATTTGGCAGCGCGAGAGTTAATGCAAATTGGTCAACAAATCATTACCTCTCTTATTCGCGAACAAATTACCCACCACGAATACAGAAATCATAAAAGGCAAATTGAACAGGCTCAAGAAATTGACCAATTCCTGCGGGAAAAATTCACTAATGAAGAACTTTACGGTTGGATGCAGGGTGAACTTTCAAAACTATATTACGAATACTATAAGTTTGCGTTTGATATTGCCCGTAAAGCCGAACAAACAATGAAACACGAGTTAATGCGGCCCGAGTTAGATAACATGAATTTTATTAAGTTTAACTATTGGGATGGAGGTCGCAAAGGATTACTCTCTGGTGAGGCACTGTATCTCGACTTAAAGCGGATGGAGATGGCTTATCACGACCACAATAAACGGGAATATGAACTCACCAAACACATCTCTATTCGGCAACTCGATCCGATGGCTTTACTCACGTTAAAAGCTACTGGGACTTGCGAAATAAAGATCCCCGAATGGTTATTTGATTTGGATTGTCCCGGACATTTCATGCGCCGAATTAAGAACGTTAGTCTCTCCATTCCTTCTGTAACTGGCCCTTATACGAGCGTCAACTGTACGCTTTCTTTACTCAACAGTTCTCTGCGTCATTCTTCTCTTCTTACCGATGGTGAATATGCTCGCCAAGACAGTGAAGATGGTCGTTTTATTGATTATTTCGGTACGATTCAGTCTGTTGTTACTAGCAATGCTCAGAATGATAGTGGAATGTTTGAAACTAACTTGCGAGACGAACGTTTTCTGCCTTTTGAGGGTGCGGGAGCGGAAAGTACCTGGAAGTTAGAATTACCTCAAGAATTTCGTCAGTTTGATTACAATACAATTTCTGACATTATCATTCATCTCCGGTATACATCTCGACAAGCTGGTAGTCAACTTGGAGAAAAAGCAGTTGAGTATATTCGGGAATTGATGGAAGAAGCCAATACTTCTGGACTGGTTCTTCTTTTTAGTTTACAGCAGGATTTTCCCTCAGAATGGCATCGTTTTATTCACAGCGATGAGAGCGACTTTCAAGCCACCGTTAAGAAAGAATATTTCCCATATCTAGTTCAAAGTCAGGATATTTCCCTCAATAAAATTGAATTATATGCCATTCAAGGTCGGGAGATCAGACCTGATACACCGGAAGGGATTAATTTAGAAAATCTCACAACTAATCTCAAGGACATCGGACAGTTTGAACTTTCGCTTTCCCGCAATCAAGTTGCTTTAGACGGAAAGCCAGTCTTTGTATTGCTAAGATACTCCATTTAGTAGCTTAAGTTATGTATTATGGCTGGGGGACACACCTTCTTAAGTATCAGTATCGCAGATTGGGAAAGAGGAACTTTTTAAGTTCTAAGGCTGTCCCTATATGTAGTTGAAACTGTTCCTCTCTAACCGTTGCTTTTTTCATAAAAAAAATCCAATGGTGAAATTACCTTGATGCTAACATGATGCACAGTTCTCCAAGCTTACACCAAGAAATCGATAGCTATCAGGAAAAACTTGAACAGATCTCGAAGTCTCAGAAAATCGATCCCGACACGATTTTAGAAGTTTTAATTGTGCGAGATCTGATTGAAAAGCTCTTGACTCGGGAGAAACCCTCTGTTGATGACTTCAGACGAATTAAAAGACTCGACCAACAGCTTAAGAGTTTTGAAAACTCTATTAATACCAGTCAAGCTATCCATGAACTGGAAGAATTGCGTCAGATGATCGCACCTCCTCATAGAAACTGGTGGTGGTGGCATTTCAATAAACCTCTCAATACTCTTGATAGGTTTGATTGGTTATTTAATCTCGGAACTCTGTTCTGTTTGGGCTTTTCCTTTAGTATTACTGTACAGATTGTTTCTCGGCTTATTGATAGCCAAGGGGACTTAACCTTATCAATTTTAGCTGCGGTTCAAGCGGCACTGACTCTATGGGTGGGTAAAAGCTTATTCGCTCAAAACCCCAGTGAAGTATTAACGGCAATTTCTCGCCGAATTTCTTTAACGATGGGAGTCGGGAAATCCTGGTATGCAGAGGTGATGTTTTTCTTTTCCCTGATTTTTACCCTAATTGCGATCGCCATTCGCGTTTTCATCATACCTTTGTGGGTAACTGTACTTACCAATCAAGGTAGGCAAATCCATAATAACTATAAGTACAATGCGGATTCGTCGGGTTCAGAACTCTCAGGGGCGCTTGAGAAGTACATACAAGCTCAACACCTCGATCCGGAAAACGTGCAGTTACAGCACTATATGGGAGAATTATATGAAGACTTGGGTAATTTAAGCCAAGCGAGATCGTTATATGAGCGAGTCGTTGAGCAAGATGATTACGCGATCGCCTACAATAATTTAGGTCGCTTATTAATATTGGAAAATAACTATTCATTGGCATATCAGTTACTCATCAAAGCCTATCGGTTAGTACCGAGTACATCTGCTGATAATAGCGAGGCAAGCAAAACCCGATACGCTGTACTCAAAAATCTCGGATGGGTTCGCCTAGAGCAAAAAGAACTACGGGAAGCCAGAGATTATCTGAAAATAGCCATTAAAGAAGCGATTAGAGAGGAAGAAACAGGGGAAAGTCGAACAATTAGAATTGGAGCAGCACATTGTCTAATGGCACAAGTGTTGGAGAAAGGTGATCAGACTTCATCCCAAGCGGAGGACATTGTAAAGGAGTGGGAAATGTGTAAAAAAAATGTTGATCCCAACAAGCCAGAAGAAGAAGAGTGGGGACGGCTGGCAGAAGAGCGTACCCAAGAACATGAAAGTGGGAGAATCGAAAAAAAATGATTAAGCAGCAAGTTGGTTATGTAGCTCTCTTTCTCAGCACCTTTCTAGGCTTATTCAATTACCAGTTATTTTCATCTGGTCGGATGGAGTCAACACAAGCCTTGGCTCAGAGTAACAGTAGTAGCGAAGTGATCACAGTCGAAGGAAAAGCTTACGTTCTCCCTTCAAGCAACAGAACGAAGAAAGAAATTTTAGAAGTTGGCACAAAACTTTCTTTAACTGATGTCATTCTCAAGCCCGAAGATTCAGAACTAACGATTCTGTGTGGCAATGGGATATTGTGGTATGTGGAAACCGGAGAACATTCAGTCAAGGAAAAATGTTCTGCTGTTGATAGTAAATCTACTGAATCCGATCCAAGTTCGACAGGAAGTTTGACCGATCTTCTCCAAAGGCGACCTATAGATGGAGTACCCAGGTAGTTGACTCCAATGTACTTGCCAACTCCAAGGTCGCGTCTTCTTTAGTTGGAGAACGGTTTTGCCTGTTGGTAGGAGGTTCAGTTAGATGATCGGCTAAACCGCCTGCATCTGGTTCGCCCAAAATCTTAAAATAGCATTAAGATTTTGGAGGGATTCTCGTGACCAGTGTTCTCAATCAGATTCATTCTATCTGGAAAAAGTGGCGCAAACAGTACCGTTGTAGCCTCACACCTGAAGTTCCCCCTGAGAAAAAAACTGAAATCCTTTGCCTGTGGGGATTTCAGTCATTTCAAAAATCCCCGGACTGGGTACATCTGTAAAAGCGACGACCGAACTGGATTTTGAGGCGATCGCTTCTTTTCTTCAAGATACTGCGTTCGCAGTATCTTGACAAGTACCAACGTGGCTACAGGTTTGCGGTTTGCTACCGCGATCGCATACAATCAGAAATAGGTGATCTGGGGAAATTACTTGGATAGCTTAATCGCTACAACTACTATAATGTAAAGGGTTCAGCCATTTCTCGTCTCCGGTTTGTACCCAGTAAGGTCTTGAGTATCAATTACTAAACCACTGACAGGATAAGCTTTTTAAGCTGGGTAGTCCCTTCGCTCTGGGGGGAACTACAGTCACACCCGTTCCCTACCATCCCAACCACAACTCCAAACGGCTCAATCAATTTGGCTGGTTCTTATCGAGTTCCCTCAATTTCTGTTTTTGGGCGATCGCCGGACTGCTTTTAGCGATCGCTTTCATGTTGCTAACCGCCAATCTGATGTGGGCAAACGAAGGCAGAGGGCAGATGGCAGATGGCAGAAGGAGGATCGTGCCTCAGATAGTAGATGATGTGCTTAGGCATCCCCCGTTTGCAAGTTGGAATCGGATTCCAGGTTAGCTGTCGGCAAAAGGGGTACAGTTGAGTTGACTAGAATTCATAAAGTTTTTGATTTTAGCATTGTTTCAGCCGTGTGCCCTCTGCCCTCTGCCTTCTGCCTTCGACTTATCTTGCCCTGGTAACTCTCCAAACTTGGGACTCCAAAACACGCCATTGGCTTGAAAATAAGTAACATTCTGACAATCGGGATGACGGGATTGTGAACAGCGCAGCATCGTCTTCAATTCACGGTTTTTCGTGTACTGATGCTTTTCCAACTTGGCATCGCAGACGGGGCAAGTAAACTCCGTTAACTGTTGAGAAATAACCCGTTCTATAACTCGATTACCCTTATTCAAGGCGGGTTGAAACACCCGTGAATTCCAATCAATCAACCATTTCTCCCAGTTCAATTGACCTGCGGCAATCTCATCTAAACTCCTTTCGAGTTGAGCCGTAAAACTGGGGTCTATTACATCTGGAACAACCTGAGAAAGTAGTTCATCAACTTGCAAACCCAACTCCGTAACCCTCAGATTTTTCTTATTAAGCGTGACATAAACTCTGTCCAACAAAGTATTGATGATATTGGCATAAGTTGAAGGACGACCCACACCAGTTTTTTCGAGAGTTTTAACCAAACTCGGTTCTGTAAATCGTTTGGGAGGCTCGGTTTGATGTTGAGTTAAACGAATATTTTCTAACTCCAAATCCTGTCCTACCGAAAATTCAGGAAGCGTTTTTTCCTCTCCAAGATTGTTCCAATACTTTGCATAGCCCAACTGTACAATGCGATTACCCTTCAGAATAAAATTATAGTCATCCGCCACAATCTTAACCAGGGTTTGTTCTATCAAAGCGGGTTGACATTGAGAGGCAATTGACCGATTCCAAATTACCTCATATAATTGTAGCTCTTTCCCGTCGATAGATGAACTTAAGCGATTAGGAGTATCTTCAATATGAGTGGGTCGAATGGCTTCATGTCCTTCTTGCGCGGAGTTTTTGTTGCGATGTTGGGTGACAACTTCGGGTATATTCTGCGAATCGTGTTGTTGTAAATAAGCCTTAACGCAAACACAAAACTCCTCAGATAAAGAGCAAGAATCCGTTCTCATATAAGTAATCAATCCAGATTCGTAAAGTTTCTGAGCGACATTCATTGTTGTTTTTGTCGTGAAATTCAGTTTTTCTCCCGCCGCCTGTTGAAGCGTGCTAGTCGTAAATGGTGCGGGAGGAAACTTACTCACTTCCTTCTTCTCAAGGTTAACAACTTGATGTGAAACGTTAGCAGTCGCATCCACAACATTAGCCGCCTCTTGTTGGGAAGAAAACCGGATTTCCTGATGAGAATCGTCTACAAGTTTGCCAACCCATCCGCCGACATAATGCGACCGAACCAGCCAATAATCTTGGGGTTTAAAGTTTAGAATCACCCGTTCTCGTTCGGCCAACAAATGGAGAGCAGCACTCTGACAACGACCTGCCGATTTTGCACCCGTTCCGGTTTTCCACAACATCGGAGAGAGGCTAAAGCCCACCAACTTATCGAGACAGGAACGAGCCATAGCAGCGCGAACTAAATTCAGATCAATTTGTCGGGGATTATCCAAAGCACTTTGAACAGCTTTTCTAGTAATTTCGGTGAACGTTACCCGCACAACTTCAACGCCTATATTTTTGAGATTGAGCGCATCAAACAAGTGCCAAGAAATGTATTCTCCCTCTCTATCCTCATCTGTTGCCAGTACGACCCGACTACTATTTTTAATCGCCTGAGTTAGCTTAATTAACACTTTCTGACTGTTAGGACTACGAGAAATATAGTCACAAGATACTCGTTTTCTTTGAGTATCTAACGTAAAACCCATCCCCAACTGACCGGATTTGGATAGTTCCCGAACATGACCATAACAGGGAATAACAGTGTAATCACTACCCGCATATTCGGTTAGTTTTTTCACCTTACCTGGAGACTCACAAATTAAAAGATTTTTAGACATAATTGTTTTCCTTCAATGGGATAGGGTTCTCTCTATCCCGTAATTTCTAAAGTTAACTCCCATTCACCCTAAGCGAATGTCATACTATAGAATTCGATCTGAAATCTCATCAGGAGTTACACCCGCAACAAATGCAATTAAATTCTGAGTACGCTCGGAAAACATCGGGTTAATATTGATGTAAATTCCGGTTCCACTACCCAGTTCGGGTCGGGAGAATTCAACTAAAGAGTAATTAAGTGAAAGTGAATCAGCTAAGACCAGATCTTCATCGGGGTTAAAATCAGCGATGAAAGCATAATCACCGTCACCATTTGCAGCATAATAAATGCGACCAGCCCCACCAATTTCAAAGACATCCTCACCTTCTCCACCTATTAAAGTATCGATTTGATTGAAGCTATCAATGAAGACTGAGGCTCCAGTTAAAGTGTCGTTACCATCACCTCCGTCTAGAAAATCATTACCCGACCCCCCAAACAGAACATCATCATCTTCACCCCCAAACAACGTATCATCACCCAAATCTCCGAATAGAAAATCCGAACCGATTTCACCGTGAAGAAGATCGTTACTATGACCTCCATAGAGACTGTCATTTCCTACTCCACCATGAATTGAATCAGATTCCGAGTTTCCAAACAGTAAGTCATCACCTTCGTAACCCATCATCCAATCGTTACCCCAATCTCCGAACATGAGATCGTTTTGGGTTGTTCCTATCAATTGGTCTTCCATCGTTACAGTCCTTAATTAGAAAGAAAATCTGTTAAGTTCGCTTCTCTCAAGCAGGTACAACCTTATTGTCAGTGAGGCAATTAAGGCTGTGTCCTGTCTGTAGCAGCTTCAGTAGGCGGAACATATAGCTCTGGTGAAGCGGTGGGAGCAGTTTGGGCTTGTAAACCAACTTGGGCTAAAGCTTCAATCACTTCAAACGGCAATCCAACCCGTTGTGCGGCTTCCAAAAAAGGAACATTCTGACGCGCCAGGGCGAGAAACTTTTGAATCTTCCCAACAACGGGGTCTGTGAAGGTGGTGTATCCTTGTCTTAACGCGATCGCATAACCCCGCTCAATATCTCGCCAGTTGGCTTGTCTTCCATCAGCGAGAGTTAGCATTTCCTGGGCTTGAGATTGAGAATCTGTTGGAATAATAGCCACTCCATTAGAAGTATCGGGCGTTTGAGAAAGGGAGATTTTCAAATCAAAAGTGTAGGTGCGTTTTTCCCCCGCTTTATCAACCGTGACGACAACTAAATTAGTCGGATAAACCGTTTCATTCGGATAATCTTGACGAACAGTTCCCCTTGTTGGAGTCTCAACAACACCCTTCAACCGCAGAGGTTCAATCGTTCTCAACACAATTACAGAAGCCTGTCCACTGTCAATTGGCAGGTCAGTTGAGAAGACAATCTGGTGAACATCAGCCAGGGAGATGAACTGAATGGTTTCCCCGTTGCGGAACTCAATCAAACTCTGTCGTCCGGGGATGATGACAACTTCAGTTGATTGTGCAACTGTCGATGATGTGGCATTTGCCAAGTATGGCGATCGCGGTGAGGCAATTGCTTCGATAGCCGGAGTTGCAAATACCCCGATTTCGGTAGACAATAACGTTGAAATCGCACCCAAAACAACTAGATTCCACTTCATCTCACCCCCTCCCGGTCGGAACTCGAAACGTCACAAACCCATTAACAAACAGCAGAACCCTCTCGCCCCGGTCAACCTGAAAGATTTTCAACTCCTGGGGTTCAGCATCGAGTCGAGCGGTCATGCGTTCAGTCAAAGTCTCAGTCAACCCCTTAATAAAGGCAGCTTCGGGTTCTTGGCGATTTTGTTGAGAAGTAGATGTGCTGGATAAACCCGTAGTTTGGGTTTGAACTTGTTGTGAAGGTTGGGTAATATTATCGGCAGCTTCGGCGATACCCGCAACCAAACTCACCGCCAAATCACTGCCCATTCCCGGCCCAGTCTTTGTACCTTCAATCTTTTCAGCAATCAGCACATCTCCCCTTTTTCCCCTGAGTATCAAAGGAGTAACGGGAGCATCATTGTAGCCGGAACCCGTCACCGGAATCGTTTCCTGTCGTCCATCGGGATGAACCACCGCCATCACCGACTGAAACACCTGGCCCGCATCGGAAATAAACGAAACCGAGACAATAAGCTGAGTTCCCTTTTCCAAAGCAGGTGTACCATCCTCAGCGATTAGAGGTTCTGTTAACTCAACCAAAAACATCCCATCGGTGCCGTCTATTTCTTGATTCCAATGCAACGGAACGACAACCTTACCCTGAGCCGTTGTACCAATCGCAACTTGAACCTCTTTAGAGTTAGGATTAGCATACTCAGAAGTTTGATTGAGAATTCCCCGCATTCCGGGAGTTAAACCATCTTGAACCTGAGATAAATTTTGAGGTTGAGGGATGGGTTCATTACCAACCAATACCGATGCAATATGAGAATTGGGAATTTCATCTGTTGGAAACTCCGCAGTTTCTATTCCTTCAGTGAGTTGAGGTTGGGTCTGTTCTGGATTGTTTCTAGGTTGAAAATTAGTTTGTTGAACCTGACCCAAAGCCGCCAATTCCCCCCACAAACTCAGGTCATCAAATTCTTCTTTGGGAGTCGTTGGTGATGGACTGGGTTGGGTTGCAGGTGGCGATGGCGGAGGTGACTGAACGGGCGATATGTTTGGCGATCGCCTAGCACTAGCAACTTGAACGGGCAAAGTTCGAGTCACGGGTGGTGAAACCCGCCTCGGTGGAGGAGGAGGCGATGGTCGAGATGCCGTAGCTGTGGGTTGGGGCGGGGGCGTTGCGGGTTGGGGTGTGGGCTTTTCCTCAGCCTTAGCTTGGGGTGATGGTGCGGGTTTTCCCTTACTCTGACTGCCATCGGGCAAAGGGGACTGAAGATTGCGAACCGCAACCTGGGCGCGTTCTCGATAAAGTGCATCCTCCAATTCCTTAATTTTCCGTGCCTGTTCGTCGGCGACTTCTTCTTCAGTTGGAGTTGCCACCTCTTGTTCTCCCTTGTGTCCGAGCGCCATCCACATTAGAGAAGCCAAAAGTACAACCACCCCAATTAAACCCGCCTGAAACAGAGTCTTCAACACCGGATTCTTGGTAACATCTGGGGGCGATTCTTTGCGAACGGGATGCCGATTTTCCCCCGACATTCCCAACAGAATTTCCGCATCGGATTCGGGTTCACGATTATCATTTCCATTGGTATTGGCAAGTTCTTCGAGAGAAATATCGCCCCCATCTTCACTTTCAGAAATAATTTGCGCTTGGTTTTCTTCGGGAGTTGAAACCATGATTAACCCTCCTCAACAATGCTAGTAATTACAACTTGTTTTTTGAGCAACATACGAATACTTTCGCGGAAAGGGCTGGTTTGGTCATCGGGCAATAAAGCACTGGTTTGCTTGGGGATTGCCTTCAAACCGATACGACGGCGAATCAAAACTTCACCTTGTTCGCCTTGATTATTCGTCTCAAATCGTGCGGCGACAATTCCCACCTCCCACTCACCGGGAGCAATTTCTACGGGTTCGGAGGTTTCGTAAATAATCACCGACGATTCTAATTGCCCATCAAGAACGGCTTTGGGAATAATTTCTTCGCCCATCAACTTCAGAAACTCGCTTCTAAATTGGGGTTCCATCAAGAAACTCCCCATATAAACTTTTGAAGGAACTTTTGTTCCATAAACCGAAACTCCCGCATCCTCCTCACCACTTGGCAGTTTGTTATCCCACTCAAACATCGCTTGGATAAAGGATTCTGCCGTAGACTTGAGAACTTCCGGTTCCCGATGTAAAGGGTCAACTTGCACAATATCAGTCACCGAACCATCTGACATCTGCACATAAGTTCTATCCATCTCGGCTAAGGAACGGTTATTGAGAATTAGAATTAAACTGAATAACGTTCCCAGACATAGACTTCCAGCTAGAAGCAGAAGGGCAATTAGAAACTTAGGAGTATCTTTTTCAGGAATCAGAATGTTAGACATAGTAGGGAATAGGGGATAGAGGACAGGAGAGAGGCAAATGTCACGTTCTCTAACGTCTGAGAATTCGTGAAAGGTCAGTGGCGATCGCTTTCCCCAAACCGCCCTGAGCAACATTTCCACCGAACCTGGCGATCGCAACACCCGCACCCATTGCGAAGCTTCCGACACCCGAAACCATCGATGCGGCTTGTTTGCTGATGCCTTGAAATAAAGCAACACCACCCATTTGACCTAAATAAACCGCTAAAATTGGACTGGCCAGGGCAATAAACGCAGCGAAGGCAATATCTCTAAAACTGGTTCCGCCCATGTCCTGCCCCTGCGCCACTTGAGCCTTCTTAATCACAATTGCAGTCAACCCCACGATGATGTTGTAACTGAGCATAGTTGTGAAAAGCCCTATCATTGCAGAAGCCCAGGCGAAGATAGTTTTACCAGCTACGGGCAATATAGAAATCCCCAACGCAGGCGGAAACAACAAAGCCGTCATCAACAGCGCAGCTTCCATGCAGTTGACGAAAGCCCACTGGATGGCGTAGAGAAACATCATAATCAGGGTGATTAAAGCCGAACGCAACCCATTAGTAATCGGATTTCCGCCAGTATTCCCGGTAGAAGCAGCATCCACCCCGGCATCGTTTGCAGCCTGTTCACGGGCGGGGTCAGACATACACTGCTGCTGTTCTGCGGGGGGAAGATTCATGCACTCGCCATAAATTTCCTGATTTAACGCCTGTTCAGCAGTGTCCTGGCGAATTTCATTGAGGGCTGTTTGAGCATTGAGGGAATCGTAACCGATTTGTTGGGTCAAAACCGATTGAACATAATAGGTGCCAATTCCATAAAAAGTTTGAACCACACCCGCCCCAAGTTTTCCCCCACTACCCAACAGAAAAACCACAATCAAAGGCATCACCAACAGCGAGGTTAAATCGCTCCAACTTTGACGTTCTAAGAGCGGTCTAATCCGTTCAATTGCCAAATACAATAATGAAAGTCCGGCAATTAATAAACCCAAACTGTTCAACGATTCCCAGAGAGGACTGCCGGAAGAAATCACTTCATCCCACAATTCGCCCCAGGCTTGAGTCGTGCTTTGATTGAGTTCTGAACCCAAATTAATCAGGTCGGTTCCTGTCAGTTGAGCCAGCAGCATTATTGATAACCTCCTACTCCTTCATTTCCCGAAACGTGCTGAATTGGGAACCTTCAGATAAAGCCCGAATATTGGCAGAATGTTGAACCCGTTCCCCTGCTTTATCTCCCTGCAACGCCGTAGAAATATCGCTCAGAATTTGGTTTCGCATAGCGTTATCGATGCGGGATTGTTGAGTTTCAGTGAATATTGCTGCCTGTTGTGCTGCCAGAATAGAAAGCTGACCAGATTGACTGGCTTCGGCATCGAGTTGTAATCCCATTGCCTCAAGTTGTAACCTTTCCAACTCCTGAGTTACATCCGTGTTTTGCCCAGTCTGAACCAACGTTTTTCCCCGTTCTGATGCTTGCTGAGTTGCGGCAGAAAGTTCGGCAGAGGTCTTGGCAGTTTCATCGCCAAACTCAATTTTTTCCTTAATTTTCTCCTGAGCTTCATCACTAAATGCGGAGGATTCAGCCTGAGATTTAGCCAATTTTCCCGTTAACTCAACATTGGCTTCATTAATCAGCAGAAGATTATCCGAAACACTTGAACCCAACAGTTCACCAAAAGAAAAGTCGCCCGTTCCAATACTTTGCAACTCCTCTAATAACTTATTGGGATTGGGAACGTTCATCTCACCATAAATGTTAGAAAGGTCGAGATTTTCTAAATTCAAGTCGCCCAAAATCTTTTCAAAGTAATCCCCAGGATTGATGGCAAGCAGTTCGGAGAAGGAGCCGAGTAACTGATTAATCTGATTCTCCAATTCTTTCTGTGCTTGACTCAACAACTGCTCTGGGTTCAATTCTCCCAAAACTTCCTCAAAGTCAAAACTTTCACCACCCGATGAATTGCCAGCGTTGTTGTTTGTTGAGCGATTATTAGTTGGCTGTGTCAGATGATTCGGTTGAGTTGGATTGAGAGGGTTGTTGATAAAAACGTTGGTACTGGTTGGCGAGTGTTGATTGGGATTAGCCAGTGCAGGATTAGGGAAAGGATTAGCGATCGCTATACCTGATACCATCATGGTGGTTAATAATTGTGCAGTTTTCATTTGTACTTCCTCCTTTGGAAATCGAAGGCAGATGGCAGATGGCAGATGGCAGAAGGTTGATCGTGCCTCAGATAGCAGATGGTGTGGTTTGGTATCCCTGCTTGTGCTTGTTGGAATCGGATTCCAGGTTAGCGGTCGGCAAAAGGGGTACAGTTGAGTTGACTAGAATTCATAAAGGAATGAATTTTAGTATTGTTTTAACCCTCTGCCCTCTGCCATCTGCCCTCTGCCTTCGTTATCAAGTTCACAGCCAATTTCACGAATTGATGAACTTCCTCTCAACACCTGGATGTAAGCAGTAGCAAAGTCCCTGGTTCCTTTAAGAATCCCGATTTCGTCGTTGGGATATTGATTGATGAAGCGTTGACGGGCGGCTTTTTCATCCTCGGAGTTGGCAACCGAAGCCAAAATCATCGCACCAGGATAGAATCTCAACGGACTCCAATAGCGATCGCCCACTTTCAACAACCATTTGGTGAAATATTCACTTGGGTCGGGGTAGAATGCCTCCGTTGCATTCGGTCTAATACTTTCTGGGTCATACTCGCAGAATTTGACATAAGCCGAAGCCGAAGCCGTTGTTGTTTTCCCGACCATTTCAATTGAGGTATTTTGGAAGATTTTACTCGCTGCCGAACAAGATGCGATCGCATTAATATCCTGCAAAATCAACAGCCCAGAAATCCCATCTTTACGACCCGTCGCCCAGATTGTCCCGACCATTTCGGCAAACCCCGGCTTACTCAGCAAGACACTCAACTCATCCCCGACAAATAAACTTCTGGGATGGGATAAGCCATTTGTGACGCAAGCCATCGCAGCTAACAACGCCATAATCTGAGCATTGCTATCATTGTTTAAACCCGACAAAGCAAAGATTTTCACCATCGGGTCGGGTGGAATTGTCGAAGGTCTACCAATCGCCTGACCAATCTCCGGGTCATCAAGTTTGGCAGAAATCTGATTAACAATCTGATTAATTGCCAATCGGTCAATCTCCTCAAAGGATTTCAAACCCAGTTTCTCTTTTGAACAAAAGTTCAGTAAATCGTGCAAAGTGGGAATATTCTGCCAAGCATTCGAGTGAAATCCTTGTTCATAAGCGGCGTTGTAACGGTCAATAATTTGGGGATTTGAGGTAAACACTTGAATCATTTTCACCACCAAAGCATTAACTCTCTCCTGTAACTTGGGGTCGTGAATGGAACCCATTGCAATTCCCACGAGCGCCTGTTGAAGAAACTGCTTCCAACGATTTAACCGTTCGACCACCGTTTTCTTGTCCATTCCTCTCAAATCGGGCGGTTCGACGAGGTTGTAACTCTGGTTTGCCATGTTGAAAAACGCCGCCTTATCCCCCAACATTCGACAGGCTGTGGAAAAAGTGGAATCCCCACCCGTTGAGATATCCATCCCGACAACCGGAATCCCTTGGGCGAGGGCATCGACAATAAATCGGAATCCCAAAACCGACTTTCCGCCTCCCGAAGTCGCCGTGATAATTGCCCGTTCGGTTTTCCCAAACAGGTCAACATAAATGGGCTGTCCCCCTCTATCGGTAATGAATTCAACCCCTTTTGAATGAAAGGGTCGATAGCAGGTTAAAGGCAAAAGTCCGGCCGTCGTGTCGGTATCCATAATGATGCGGCGGTTGGTAAACAAACTGGTCTGACACAAAAGCTTCAAACGGTTAATGGGTAACGCCTCAACCCATAATCGCCAAGCAATATTGGTTTCACGGATCACATTGGCGCTGCCGAAACTGTTGCACATCAAGGCACAAGCCTTGTCCAACTCCTCTTCTGTGTTTCGATAAATCACATACAACGGGGCGCACATTATCGGTCTGGCTCCCGTTACCAGTTTCCGTTGGGCTTCAAAACTTTCCTCTTGACGAACCATCGAACCGACATCCATACCCCCACCCTGTTCGACGGTGTGCTTGTTACTGGCTTCGGCTTGTTTGGCAATCTTCTGGAGGTTGTCGCGCATCATGGCTTTAGAACCCGGTTCCATTTCCAACCAAACCTCAGTGTCATAAACATAAGATGCAGCCAAGCGGTCAAACTGCCAGCGAAGTTGTTCTCGGCGATTGCCTCGCTGCGCTCACCATGCTTCGCAAACGCGCCACCCCGTTGGAGCTTCTTCCATTGTCAGAACCGAGGCAATCGTATGATTGAGGTAGATGAATTCCCGACTGCCGTTGTGTTGGGGACAGGAAGTTTTACCCGCCACTCCAGACAGGGCAACGGAGAGAGTATCCTTCGGTGAGTTCTCAATAATGGTGCGTCGAAGCCCTTGGGTAGTCTCCTCAATTTTGACCAGTTGGGGAATGTCAGGCGCAACGGTGGAACGCCCATTAAATCTGTACCACAGCCAATGCCATAACTCGGTATCAGTCGGACTTTCAACGCTCAGATTGGCTTTCGTCTCCAGCAATAACCGCCAGGGCAAATACCCGTTTTCATAGATATCTCTGGCAAGTTTACAGTAAAAGCTTTCCTCCCATTCGCCCTGAGTTCCCAAGAATGAACGGGTTGTTTTGCCGACATTTCGGGCAACTTTCCGCAACATTTTGTCCGACCAGCCATCTTTGGCGCGATAATTCTTGTTACCCGTCCAAGTGCAGAACACCCAAATTTCCCAGAATTTGCGTGAGCCATTTTTGTCTAACTCCTCAATGCGAATCTTCTCATTACTCACCAAAACCGATATCGGCAACATTCCATTTTGTTTACTGTTGTCTGCCAACTTATCAAGTTCTTGCAGTCGCCCCGCTTTGTTGCGAAAACACCCCATATAAAAGGTAATCTTCTCATCGGTGGGCAATTCTTTGAGGGACTCTGCGATCGCATCGGCGTATTCAATAACCTCGTTTGCATGAAGTTGGGGATGCAAACCGCACAGTTTAAATGGAATGACTGCCGACCATTTTTCTGAATCCTCATTGAGTAGCCAACAGCTAAAACGTTGACCTCCCAGTGATAAATTTAGGGGAACGTGCAGGTGACTTTCTATTTGAAAGGGTCTGTAAGTTGTGGTTTTCTTGCCATCGGCTGAGGTGAGGGTAACTTTCTCTTTGGCTTTCATCTTGCATTTGATCTCAAACTGTTGAGGGTTTTCTGCGGATACCCAACGTTCGGGCCAATTCACCCAATCCTGGTTGGGCATAATCCACAGGTCGGTGTACTGGTAGCTTTTTTTACCCGTTAGGAACCACCAGGAGGCAATCAGCCAGACCGAACTCACGCCCCAAACGGCTAAACCCAGAGATAAGATCACCTCGCAAATAAAGAAGCTGGTAATCACAAAACCCGCCCAAGGTACAAGCTGGTCGGCAGGAACCGGGCCAATAGAAGCTTCCTGCTGATAGATTTTGGGGACTTTAATGAATTTGTTGTCTGACTGATTGTTATTCATAATTGAGGGAACAGGGAACGGGGAACGGGGAACAGGGAATAGGCAAGAGGCAAGAGGCAAAAGGCGCTCTTGCAAGAGGCAAGAGTAGAGCTAGGGAAGCAGAGGAGGGTGAGGGAGATGGGAAGAAACTGGTAACTGAAAACACTGGTGACTGGTGACTGAATTAGGTTCCTAAGACCAGACGGGACAACACCTCTATTGCCAAGACGAAGCCCAAACCAATCGCCATCATGTTACCGATGGGCTTCCAGTCGCCCCCCTGCATGGCTTGGTTCACCAAGAAAATTCCCCCAACCAGGAAGCCGAAGATAACGATAATTCGCAGTACGGTGAAGATAGTCGTAACCGTTGCCGCATCGACCGTACTTCCGGCACTCGTCAAGATTTCGTTCACCTTGTCTTCAATACTTTGAAATAGCAGGGCTTGGGCTGGCATTCCCATACTGGAAACGAGTATTGTCAGTAGCAAAATGCAAGCGGCGACATGGTGAACCTTGATGCGAACCCCAACGAGCGCCGCCACTTTGGGGCTATAATCGGCAACCATCTTGCCGGAAATTGCAATCAAGCAGGCGGTTAAATAAACGGTAACGGCTCCTGGATCGCGGAAACCAATAAAGGTAAGTCCCGCAATCAAAAATCCCAATAACCAAATATCCCCTTTCTCAATCGGCATCCCCAACGCTTGACTGAGCTTGGATTCGAGGGTTTTTTGGCGACGGTGCAGGCGCATTGAGCGATCGCTATATTGATGTTCTTGCTCTACGTTGGACAGATGTGAATTGTTGAGTTGCATGGTTCAAAGCTCCGTGTAATGTTGATGTGAATTCGCTCTCGAAGGCAGATGGCAGATGGTTGAGCGAAGGCAGATGGCAGATGGTTGAGCGAAGGCAGAAGGCAGAGGGCAGAAGGCAGAGGGTTGATTGAGGGCAGATGGCAGAGGGTTGAGCGAGGACAGATGGCAGAGAGCAGATGGCAGAGGGTTAGATAAATGCAGAGAGCTAGATAAAATGCAGAGGGCTGGATAAATACTGGAACCCGAACATACACTTGAAATGAAGCATTAATTTAACTGCATTCCTTCTGCCTCCTGCCCTCTGCCTTCTGCCTTCGTTAACGGGTTCGTTCCCGTTGATGCTGTGGAGTTTGTTGTTGCGATCGCTCTGGCTGAGGTTTTTGCTCGGGTTGCCGGGATATTTCCTGTTTGAGTAACTTGTCAATATCGGCGGTGGGGATATCACACTGAAAGCAGTCGATGGAACGGTCGGCACCAATCGAGGCTTTAAAGATTTGGCGGGGATTGCCCCCATCATCAGTTCGTTTCAGGTCAAAACCCGCAACAATTCGGGACTCATCCGGTTGCAGCGACATTTCAAACCTGCGGTCAAACAAACCATTCTCGGCAGTCCAGTGAATGACCCCGATATCTTCCTCAAACTGCTCTGAGGCATGGCGTTGGAAGTAGTTGACTAAATCCTTACCGTTGGCGGTGCGGGTGTAGTCTTCCTCCGATTGCGGGAGTTTGAGAATGCGGTTTTGTTCATCTTCAGTAAGAGAATTCTGGGAAACTTGCCAACCTTCATCGGTGTGCAACGCTCGAAACCGTATCTGTTCAAAGGTGATTACCCGCTCCGAGTCATCTCCAGAAAACTGGTAGCCACCGACATCTACAGCTTCGTTATTGAGAAGTTGACCGATAGAGTTTTGATGTTCTTCTGCTAACTCACCCGGAATTTCCCACTCCTGGGAATCCTCATCCCATTGAGCAACGGTAATATTTCGGGTAATGCTGACGGCGTTTTCATCCGGGTCGAGTCGGAGAGTTCCTAAGTTGGTGGCAATCGGTTCGCGAACATTCAAATCGTGAACGCCAGCCCGTGTTTTCACAAATTGGCTCAGGGATTCGGCTACGGCTTCCGGTTTGGAAGTGTTGTCTGATTGTTCTTGGGAAAAAGATTGCAGTAAATCCTTTCCAACTTCCCCAAGTTCGGCCAGGTGTGCGGTCACATCGAGCGCCATCCCGGTGTAAAACTTGCCGTCAATCAGTTCGGTTTGTTCGAGTTGATGAGCTTGCCGCTTGATTTGGTCAATCCAATCTGCGGAGTTTGGGTTTTCTGAAGTCTCCGGTTGCTGACCCGTTTGGGATTCGGTGTTGGGAGTTTCCACTTTGGGCGAATCTTTGACAACAGGCTCAACCCTTTGCCGCTCCGCCTTTTCGGTTGGTTCTGATGATTCGGGTTGAACTTCTGAGTTTTGAGGTTCACCTTCACCCAATTGAGAAACTGATTCAGATAACTGGGGTTCTGATGACTCCAAATCTGGTAATTCGGGTTGAACTTCTGAGTTTTGAGATTCACCTTCACCAACTTGAGAACCCAGTTCTGATAACTCCGGTTTAGAGTTGGCAAACTCTACAGTTTCCGATTCAGATTGGGATAGAAATACTTCTTGCATTGAGGAAACGGGTTGTTCATCCTCAACTTCACAAACGCCAGAGTTTTCCCTTTCCTCCCGTGTCGGAAGTTCAACATTGGTGGAAGACACAACCTGCTCATTATCAAAACCTCCAGAATTTTCTGCTTCGACATCTGCCATCTGTTCAGCCTCCAAACGCTTTAATACAGAGGGTTTCGTGTACGCCCGACCCAGTTGATGCCCCGCAAATGCCAGCCCTTGATATTGAACCCACCACCCTTGCGAAGTTGGATGCACCCCGACACCTAGCGATTCCAATGCGATCGCCAACTCCTCAAAAGAACCGCAACGCCTCAAAACCTCGTCAATCATGTCCTGAAGCTTTCGGCGAACGCTCCTGTGAACTGGCGGTGCAACTTCATCCGATTCTGCTGAAGCCCAACGCCTTTCCAACCGATACTGACCCGAAGAATCCCTCTGCTTCCCCACCTCGCCGACATTCGGAACGGCCTGCAAGCCGTAACACCGCTCCAAATGGCGCAACACTTTGGGAATTTTGTAATAATCCCAACGGGTATCGAAGCACTTCCCCGCATCGTTGACCAGGTTGATGAGCAGATGAGCGTGGGTGCGAGTCTTGTCCGAACCGGGATACTTGACATCGTGGTGCAGCCCCACCAACACCTGATGGTCGCCCAAACCCAACTCGTCGAGAACCCGATTGCACAGCAATGACCATTGACCCCGACTCAAGTTATCGCCCTCGGCCGGGGACAGGGACAGATGGTAGGCGGGTCGCTTCACCCGACGATTGCGGGATGCCACAAACTCCATCGCCGCCACCTTTTGAGCCAGCGTTTTCCCCTCCGGTACGCTCTCAATCAGAGGTTCGGCTTGGGGTTTTCCAAAAATATATTGGGCGATGTGGTGGAAATTAGTGCTTCTAGTCACCTTCCCAATCATGGCTTAACTCCAGAAATTGTTGGATGTCTTCTAAGAGCGGATGGAGGGTTTTTAGAGTGGATTTTGGTGAGGCTTTTCCCTCAATCGTTAGCTGCAAAATTAACTCAATCGCCTCCCGACAGTTGTTCCTCAATCTGCGAAGTCCGGGCAGGATTCCGAGCAGTTCTGTTAGGTTTTCTACGGGCATCATGCCGGGATTCGGAATTGAAAAAAGTTTCTCACGAGCGACGGCACTCAAAGATTTATTCGACCTATCGGCAACAAACTTTAGGGCTGAGTATTCCGAGGCGGAGAGTCGGACGCTTAACTTGTAGTTCGCTTTCTTCATTTGATACTACAAGAGTCTCTCCCCAGGTTTTCTATCTCTGAAACTATCACACTAAACTCGAAACATCCAGCTTGGATTGATGATAAACCGATATGCTTCGATGGAGAAGTTGCAAGCAATGGCAAATGTCCGACAAATTTTTATTCTCAATGTCAAGTGGAAGTTTGAAGGAAATATTGGGTCGTATTGAAGGCAAACTGAAGGTAAACTCTCGGAAATATTCGGGTCGTTTAAAGACGATAAAAATGGATATCTATCCCAACCTCATCTAAATGTTCGGGCAAGTTTCAGACAGAATCCGGGCAACCCACAGACCATTTGAAGGCAAATTGAAGGCGATTGACAGTCGGGAAAAATTGCTCAAAATTATGGTAAATTTTTGTTAAATTGAACATCAATATTTTTTGTTGCTTCTAATTTCTAAAGAAAATCTAAAACCCCCTTGGCCATCGGGGAAGTTTGCGTTAAAAGATGTTTATGGCAAAGTTATTGGCCAGCTTAAAAAGTAGTCGGAGGATTTCGACGTGGACGAGGTGAATCTCTCAATTGATTTGGGTAGCAGCTTAACCAAAGCCGTTTGGAGTTGGGGCGGTTGTCAAGATACCTGCAACTTTCTGACGATGGAACCGGAGGTGCTGCCCTGTGGCTCAGACCATCTCGACGCCTACAGAAGCAAGAGAGTTAACCTCTACGCCACCACGCGGGAAGATTTGTGGGTCAAACTCAACAAGGGCGATGAAAACGCCTACGCCGTTGGGTTTTTAGCCCAATCCCTCCTCGCCCATGTCAACTTGAAAGCCTTAAAGTACGAATCGGCACTGCACAAAATCTTGGCAGTGACCGGAGCGATCGCCCAACAACAGCAGGCCACCTCCCTAACCGTCAATTTGGCTGTACTTCTACCCTGGTCGGAGTGGAGCGACCGCAAAAAGTTGGGCGAACAAGTGGGCAAAGCGTTGAAATCCTTTTGGTTTCGGGGAACGCACTACCGAATCGCACTGAAGCAATGGAACACCTTACCTGAAGGGGCGGGAGTGACGATTAATCGCTGTGCGGGTTTATCGCAAGCCACCAAAACCATCGTCACTTTGGTCTTTGGGCATCGCAACACCAGTTGTTTGGTGTTTGAACGGGGGATGTTAGTTGAAGGTGACACTACCAACCTGGGTTTTTATCGATTAATTGAGAAGATTATGAGTCAAACATCCGGTCAAAATCGCCATCAACTCACCCAATCCATTTACCAATTGGGCAATCCGTTCAACCCGGAGAATCCCCTAATTAATTCCCTGTGCAAGTCGAAGCTTCCAAACAATCAAAAACGGGAAGTTCAAGAATTGATTGCGGCGATTGCTCAAGCTCAAAAATCCTATTGGGGGTTGGTAAATCAATGGTTAATAGCTAAAGTTCCAGATGGAATTAATGAAATTGTCGTCGCCGGGGGGACGGCAAAATACTTATATTCCCATCTGTGCCAACAGTTCTCGGGAATTTCAGCATATTGGGGAACAGACTGGCAGGAAAGAATCGAGAATAATCTCCAGTTTCAATCTTTAGATTTACACGAAAAAGACCGGGAATCCTTAGCCTTTCGCTTGGTTGACGTTTATGCCCACCATCAACTTCAACTACAGTTTTTAAACAGTTTAAGTTCAACTCAAGCTGCCACACACTAAATTTTGAATGTTGAATTCTGAATGATGAAGGATTTATGTTCCTTGAAGGCAATTAATAGGAATCATAGATCTATGTCTTTCAATCAGTCAATTCCGATTCAGAATTCAGAATTGATCATTCAGAATTCCTTCAGACAACTGTTCTCTAATTTGATCACCGGAAAAATTATGAGCGAGAGAAAACGAAAACAATCTCCTCCGATTGCGGAAATTAATATGCGTCGGAGGTTCCATATCGGAGACACATCAATCGTTTATGCAATTCGATATGTTGAAGAACATCCCACCAATTTTGGAGATGTTAATCGGGCAATTCTTGATACCTTCCACTGCTTTTATGCCCCCTTGGGAATTCGAGCTTACGGGAACTCCGACGAGGCTTTGCAGGCTGCTATGAGGTCGATTTCGATTTTAGAGGGTCATATTAGTTATCTGAAGGCAATGTGGGGATTAACTTCCTCAACCGTCAAAAACATTTCCTATTTGATACCAAATCCGAGCCAGTTTAATCCCAGGAATGGCAATATTCAGAGTTACCCAGATAACGCTCATAGCGGCTATCAAAACACGCCACAAAATACTCATCACAATGGTAATGGTTTGAGTGAGGAACAGAAGCAAGCCGTTTCCATTTACCAAAGCTTTGACAACTAAAACTTAAGAATTTGGGAGAATTGAAGATGACTTACATCCTACTCGTGGGTGGTATTAAAGGCGGGGTGGGTAAGACTCTCGTCTGTCGCGCCTGCATTGAGTACCTCAATCAACGGGAATTTTCGACCATTGCCGTTGATTCCGACCGGGAAATTCGGGACGTTTCCGAGTTTTATCAGTCGGAACTGATTGGATTTTCGGAAGACTTTAGAAAGGTGATGGAGCCGGATAAAATCCTGGAAATTGCCGAACAAAATCCCGATTTTATTGTCGTAAACCTGCCCGGAAATACCCATCAACCCTTGCAGGAGTGGCTGATTTCTACCTCTAGCATTCAATCTCGAAAAGCCCCAGACAATCAACCCCAATTCATTCAATTTTTCGTCACCGATGGTTGCTGGTCTTCCATCCAGTTATTTCTCAAGTCCGTCTCGGAACACAGTGGCAAACTTCCCCATGTTCTGATTCGCAATTCGGGACGGTTAATGAGTTCGGCAGATTGGGGTTATTTGGATGCCGTCTCCGAATACCGGAATGCGTTAGAAAATAATTGCGTTTTGGTTGCAGATTTCCCTTTGGTGGCGACACCCGTACTATTTGAATTGGATCGCCAGCATCTAACATTTCAAGGTGCGGTAGAAGGGTCAAGCAGTTTGTTAGCAAGGCGAACGGGATTTTTTGTCAATCAATACACTCAGATGTTTGACCGCATTTTTGAACAGTTATCGGGGTTGGTTGATGGTAACTTTAAACCCCCTAAAAAGACTCGCAAAAAAGTCACTATTGAAGATTTAGCTTCTCAACTCAATCAGAATGTTTCTGTCGTCACCAATGCGATTGCCTCGCTGCGCTCACCATGCTTCGCAAACGCGCAAAGCAATAATCCCGCAGAATTGGCTAGTAATCTTTCAATTTCAGAGGAAAGTTTGGGGATTACTCCAGACCAGTACCAGAAGATGAAAGACAAGATTCCCGCCGATTCTAGCGTCATTTGAGGAGGTTACAAAAAATGTCCCTCACTCAGAGTCAGTGGATTGAACGAAATCAAAAAGCATTAACTCAACTGTTAGAATGTGAAACCGATGAGGCGAAAGCTTGGGTGGATAACTTTCTCAAGCAAAGCGGTTCGGCACTCGAAGATCCCTTCTGCGTACAAATTGCCACGAATGCTTATTTGGCTTATGTCATACGGAACAAACCCGATGAAATTCGTTCGGCATTTGAGATTGGCGAATCAAAGCTATTTAAGTCTTTGGGTCAAGAATTTGATGCGAAAAAAGACTCCTACGAACAGGCACTATCGGCAGAATTGGAAGCGCGAATTGCACGAATGGCAGAACGGTTACTTGATGAACGTACCGGGAAACCCGTAACGATAACTCAACCAAACATCAAGTTAACTATAGCAGTACCTATCGGATGTCTAGTTGGAATCATTGTGGGTTTGAGTTCCGGGTTCATAGTTTGGGGTTCCAGCAATAGTACCCTCAGCGTCAAAGATGCTCAAATGCTCAACTGGGCGAAGTCCAAACCCGGAGTATTTGCCCGTCAGTTGATGGAGTGGAATGGCTCACGCTTAGTGACTCGAAATTGCGAAGCTGAGGCGAAGACGGAAAACATTACCCTGGCTGTTGACGGGATTCAAGCAACCAGAGGAGTTTGCGCCGTATTTGTCCGTGACCCCAGAGAAACTCAACCCCAACAGTATTAGGAGAAAAACCATGAATCACCAGCACTACAACCATTGGCCCCAATTGGGTAGTTTACTGAGTGCGATCGCTGTCTACCCTAGCGATCGCCAGTGTTTCTTCTCTCAATTTGAACAATGGGCGCGTGTGATGAAATTGCCGTTGTATTTGTGGAATGAGGGTTATGAAGTCATTCAGCAGATTCAGGACGGTAAGATTACTCCGACTTCTCAAGTTGTAGAAACAGATATTCTCCGTGCAATCTGTAATCTCAATTCAGACGGCATCTTTTTAGTCGAAGGAATTGTTCAAACAATTAATCCTCAACGAGATTTGCAACTTCGCAATGCTTATGATTCTTTAAGGCAAGGAACCAGCAAAACTTTCATCGTGCTGTTTGATGAAGCTTTGGATGTACCTCGGAGTTTGTATCCTCTCATTCCGCAGTTGGAGAAACCCTTTCCATCACCTTCAGAATTAGAAGATTTAGTTACTCGTTTTTGCCAAAAACATTCTCAGCTAAATTCAGATCCTCTGCCGTTACTACAAGCTTGTACAGGATTACCAGAAGGGGAAATTTCTATCATTCTGGAGCGATTAGTTAGTGAGGTTAGTAATCTCGAAGAACTTGCCGATGCCGTTTTGGAATATGCCAAACAAAAACTAGCCGGAAAAGGGGTAAAAATTCTGCCTCCACCGGATGTTCCCAAAGCGGCAGGTTTGGATTTGTTAGACCGAGACATTGATAAAATTGCCTCGTTATTTGATCCTCGCGCCAGTTCTTGGAAACTGCGAAATCCTAACGGTGGTTTGCTGTGGGGTTTACCGGGAACGGGTAAATCTTTGGTCGCCAAAATGATCGCCCAACGCATTCATGCCAAAATGATTTCCGTAGATTTTAATCAGCTTGTCGGTTCGACAATTTCCTCATCCCTACAAAACCTCAAACACGTTCTGAATTTGGCAGATAACTCAGGGAACGTTGTTCTGTTCTTTGATGAATTTGAAAAGAATTTTGTGGGGTGGGAATCGGGCGGTAATGGCGGTGCAATGGCGAAGATGACGGGGGAACTATTATCCTGGTTGCAAGATCATACAACTCCGGTGTTTTTGTTAGCAACAATAAACCGTTTAAACTTACTTCCGGCCGAACTGGTTAGGCGGTTTAAATACGTCTGGTTTTTGGGCAATCCTCACAACGGGGCGATGTATGAAATTTTCAAGATTCATTTATTAAAGTATTGCCCTAATTTGAGATTGACCGACTCTCAATGGCTCACTTTATTGGATGAATACAGGGGTTGTTCTCCCGATGAAATTGGCAAGGCGGTTGAACGCACCTTAGAGACGAACTTTCATCGGGCAGTTTCTCATGCCAAATCCCAAGGTCAACCTTTCAATCCCCGCAAGTTTTTACCCCAAATTGCGTTAGAAGATTTGCTGGCAGAGAGGCAAAACTTTACTCCCGCATCTGCCAATAAAGCCATCAGCGATCAGCTTTATGCCATCAAGCAGGATGCCGATTTTGCCCGTCCAACTTCCGGGCGGGATACCTCCCGTTATGCGCGAATTAATCGGGGAATGTTTGAACAATCTGACCCGCACAAATCGGTTGAATGTGTTACCAAACTCAACCGAAAACCCTCCCCATTTGAGGTAATTTAGTAATGATCAATCGAACACAAATCTTCCGCTCTTTATTATTAGGAGCCACAGTTACCATATTCTTGACCATTCCAGTTCTCAGCAATCAATCTCCCATCACCGTGCGACAAATTGCGGGTGAACAGGTGGCGATGCCGGACATGGAAAACTGGACGTTCGGTTCCATGCCAACTCTTGAAAATGGGCAGTCCGCCACAACTTTTTTAAATCTCAGGTCGTTAAGTTCCTTGGGAGCCGAACAATTTACCCTCGAACAAACGGCAACTTATTCGGGTTTAGATGTGAACAACTTAACTCTAAATCGGTTTCCTCTGGCATCCGAACAAACTTTAAGCAATTTAGTTTTGGGAAACGGCAACTCTCCGGGAGTTCCTTACTTGCAACAGTACGCAATTGGGGATGTTTCTGCGATCGCCAACCTTCTACAAAATAACCCCCAACTCGGAACGGTTGACCTCAATCAATCTTTGGGTGAATTTGTACAAAATAATCCATTGGTTGCCAATCTCAAGCTGAATGAACTGGGAGATTTATCTCAAATTCGTGTCGGTGATATTCCCAACTTGGCGAACACTCCTTTCAAAGACTTTCCCGACTGGGATGGAGAGTTGCAACAAATCAACCCCGATGCCACTTTACTTGAAAACATCCCCGGACTTGAAAATATTCCTTTATCTCAGTTTCCCAATCCTTTAAGCATCAATGTTAATGCGATCGCCCGAATTGATACGGTGCGGGGGAAGGCTGAAGCGAGTTGGCAACGAACAGTAACGGGAAGCGACTTGGTGGGGTTTGAGTTTCCCTGTAGCAAAGGAGAACCCAATACTAGCGCCTGTTCGCATTTAGAACTCGATGACCCGGAAAACGTGGGAGAAGCTATTCAATCTCAGTTTGAGGGAAAAGCCTGGATTAACGGTCAGTATCAGTGGGTTGAGGGGGGTTACGGACTGCTGAAAAATGTTGTCTTTTCGGGTGCGACCCTCGCCCAACCCGCACTCGAACCCACCGGACGGCTACCGTTTGGGGATTTTGCCAAGTTGGTACTGTGGGAAGTTGATGAAATAACGGACTCTGCACAGTTTGTATTGTTCTTTCGCTACTGTAACGCGAACGGTTGTACACCCTACAACATTGGCCCCGTGCCATTTATGACTTACAAACGCAATGCCATGATTCCCATTGGGGAGTTGGGCAACTCCGGTGAGACTTCCACAATGGCATCAAATAATAACAGCTTGCCAATACAGACTGAACAGAAACTCGCCCAACAGCAAACCTTAGAACAGAATCCCATTAATTCAACTGTCAATTCCAGTAGTGCTTCAACTTTCTCTAGTAGAAATACCGACAATTTAGGAGATGGAGTTGTTACCGGATCGGAAGTCGCAGGTGGCATTTCTCCCGACATTTTGGCTGGCGGTGCGATGTCAGTTTTGAGCGGGGGTCAGCCCAATTCGAGTTCGACGACCTCACCCTCTGAAGTCCCAGTGACCTGTGTTGAGGGCAATTGCGGAAAAACTCTCGGTGAATATCACCTTCATTCTACTCATCCGAAGGTGGTTGAAGCTATTTCTCAAAAGGCAGGTGGTGAGGCATTCTTAGAGAATCTCATCAAACCCGGACATCCCACGCCAACTGAATTGAAAACCTTCTTTCCCACTGCCGAACAGGATGCGGTTATGCGGGAAATCGTCGGTGATGCTGCATCCCAGGCAAGTAGCGAAACCGACCCAACAACCGGAAAACTTTTTTGTGGCGATCGCCTAATTCAACGCACCGCACAAATTTTGGCGGGAGGGATATTCGCGGAAATTGACTCCCCAGTGACAAATGCCAATGGAACCCTGACTTTACAAGGGTTTGGGCAAGACGTTCAATCCTATTACAGCACTTCGGGTGGAATAACCGAGTGTCAATAGCCTTCAGCAAACAACAAATAACTAATTCATTACGAGGAACAATCTATGAATTCCTCAAAGCAGATCAATGTCGCGATCGCTTTCATCAAAGGATTTGCCCTAATTCTAATTCTGAGCGGACTTTTGGGATTATTTGGATGCACGTCTAACACCCAAGCCGTTGGAAATTGGCAGTTGGCGACCAAACTTTACCCTTCTCAATTACTCATGCGGGTGGTGGCAGAGAATTCTTCCCTTTCGACACCGCCAGATATTTACAAACATCTTCAGGCCGTCAACCTCAACGACCGACTCGCCTTGTTCCAATTCAATCATCCCGGCTTTTGTGGTCAGTTTGGATGTCTGCACGTCGCTTATCTCAAGAGTCCAGACGATTTTAAGCGGGTTTGGGCGAGGTACTTAGACCCCCATCTTCCCCGAAACACCGCTCCGATCCGACTTTTGAGAGAACCGCCCAACGGAATGATTGCTCAAAGTTCACTCCCTTGCTTGCAATTTGTTGAGGTCAGTTCGGTTAAGCATATCTTGCATCAAACAACGGAGTGTTTTGAAGGATTTGCCTATCACATCGTTGAGAAGCGAAATCTTCTTGTCATTGGGAGGTCGCAGTGATGAAGATGAAGAACGTTTTGGCTCAAACTCAAACGACCTCACAGCAACCCGACGGGGATTTTGTTGGCGATATTGCGGGTGCATTTGGTGGTGCTATTGGTGGGGATAATTTACCCCTAATTCTGATTATGGTCGCCGTCATTGTCGGAATGCAGGTTCTCGGAGGGGACAAAAAGCGCAAACTCACAACGGCAAGATGGGCGGGTCGGGGGGATAAAGCTTCTGCCATCGGGCAACTGCGAACCGAGGTTAAACAGCGCAAAGTTTCCCAGATTGGTCTTTATTGCGGAGATTGGAACAACACCTGGCACAGTTCCATCGGCACATTCTTGTCCGGCAGTCCCCCTACAATTCCGGTGTGTTCTCTCAACCGGGGCGTGATGGTTGTCGGGGGCGCTGGCTGCGGAAAAACCTTCGGAGTTCTCAATCCCTTGGCAAGTTCTGCGATCGCCCAAAACCTCGGCATTCTTCTTTACGACTATAAGGGCGAACAAAAGTGGATTGTGGCAACTGAAGCGTTGAGAAACGGCTACAAGAAGGTTAGAGTTTTTGCCCCCGGAAAGCCCTACTCCTGCTGCATTAACCCCGTTCGAGACTTTATTCGCACTCCCACCGACAACTTCGGTGCCAAGCAACTTGCAGAAGTTCTCTATCAAAACAGCATCAAGGAAAATGCCTCCGGTGGCGATCCGTTTTTTGAACCCGCCAGCCAGCAATTATTACAGGCATTGTTGCAATTGGCACGGGCGACGGACTATCCCGACTTGGCAATGTGCTACGCCTTGATTCAACTGTCAGACCTGGAAAAGAGGCTGTTAGAAGCCACCCGCAAGAAAGAACGCTACTCTCCTTTTCTTTGGTATCAATTTAATCAGATTGCCTCACTTGCCAAAGAGGATGCGGGAAAAACCACCGGGGGCATTATCGCCGGGGCTTACAACCTACTGCAACCCCTGGTTCAGCCTCAACTGATGGCTTGCACCATTGGAAAATCCAGCATCGACACTTATATCGATGACGGCATGATGCTTGTTGTCGAGAATGACATCGCCCGTCAGGATGCTTTGGCTCCGGTGTTGGCGGGAACTATCCACATGATTGTGCTGCAAAATTTTGCCCAACAGCGCAAACATGGCTTGGTGTTGATGTTTGACGAGTTACCGACCATCAAGGTTAATGTGGCTCAGTATGCGGCGGAGTTTCGTTCCAAAGGCTGCGGAACCATTATCGGATTTCAGAATAATAAACAGCTTGAGCAGCGTTACGGCTCGGAAGGGGCGACGATTGTTCAGGCAAATATGGCGACCAAGTTTTTCTTCAACCCCGGTCATGTAGAGACAGCCGAGGAGATTTCCAAATATTTAGGAGATTCCGAAGTCGCCTATACAACCCAAAATATCTCCCACAATTTCGGAACGGGTGCGGCAGGGGGGTCGCGTTCCAAGAACCAGTCGATTCAAATTGTGCCGTTGATGTCGAAAGAAGTGCTGCTGAAGTTCAAGCGTAGCTGCGTGTTCATCAATCCGGCGGTGGGCGGAACTCAAGAGGGAAGCGTTCCCTGGCACATTAAACCGGAAATCAAACTTCCCCCCAAGCAAGTCAAGCGGTTTATTGAAAATGAGAAAATTTGGCTCGAACAAATCGAACCCTCTCTAATTGCTTCGGAGTTCAAACGTTTGGGGCTTTCAAGTTACGAAGAACTCGACGAACGCATGGCTCAAGAAATGGAAGCCCGAATTCAATTGGCTGAGGAATTGTTACCCATGCCCCCCGAAAAAGAAGATGACAAAATTCCGGGCGGTTCTCGTCGCGGCGCCCCCATTGATATTTAGGAGTTTCACCGGATGAGTGAACTACACAATCACCCCGACAACAGATTGCGATCGCACTTAATCGATTATTTTTCAAATGGGGAGGGATTTAAGTCAATTACGAGCGCTCGAAAATGGGCTTCAGTTTTGACGGGCAATTCCTATGACCCCGGTACGCCCAACGCCAAAGCTTTAGAAGAAACCATTGAGGAGAGTTTAGTCGCTGTCGGCCGTCAAATTGTTCGGTCCTCAGATAATCCGTTAGAGAGTTTTGACCAGTTGGTTGATTTGTACCATCGTCAACCGATTCTCGGAACCCGTTCGAGTGGCAGTGTGGAACGTCAAGCCTACTCAACACCCCTTCCAATTGCTTTTTTGGCTTCTAGATTGGCGGGAATTGATGAGGAGAAAACAGTTTACGAACCCACCGCCGGAAATGGAGCGTTACTGATAGAAACCGACCCGGAAAAAGTTGTCTTAAATGAGATTGATCCCAAACGGGCAGCGCACCTTGAACGGTCGGGATTTAACCCCCATATTGGAGATGCCACAGAGTTTAAACCCGATGGAAAATTCGACGTTGTAATTGCCAATCCCCCGTTTGGTCGGGTTAAAGATGAGGAGAAAAACACGGTTTCTTGGGATGTTGGATTGTATCGCAGTAAAGAAATCGACCACGCGATTGCATTAAAATCTCTGGAGTCTTTAAAAGATAATGGAACGGCAGTTTTAATTATTGCGGGAACTAAAGACCGAGATGCGGAAGAACGTTCAAAACATTACAACTCCGGTCAAAGTGTCGCCTTTTTCAAAACTCTGTACGACCATTATAATGTCACCCAACATTTCAGCATTGATGGCGATTTATACAACCGACAGGGGGCGGGTTTTCCCATTGATTTCATCAAAATTGAGGGTCGGGGGAAGTCTGCCAAACCTCTTCCTGCGGTGGATTTGCCCCCGATGTACCATAGCTTTGATGAACTCAGGGAGGTTTTGAAAGATGCCCTATTGGATGGCAGCACCCTCACAGTGCAGTCCGCAGAAAAACAGGTTGAAAAACATCATCATTCACTGGACAGCCGTAGAGTTAACCCCGGAGATTCCCTATCTCCGACACCAGAAAGACCATCTTCAATGCCTCGCACTGAGGGCGGAGAAATTGATGGAGCAGGAAATACTAACAGAAGCAATAGACAGAGTTTACAACGCATCGGAACTATGGGAATGGAAAACAGCACTGGTGAGCTTGGAGAAACCCGAGAGGGAGCCGCTAGACGGGGGACGGAAATACTGGATTCGCAAACGCTGGGCCGAAGGGATAACCCTCGAACACCCGATGATTCGGGAACATTTACAACTGAGTCTGAACATCACTTATCCCCAATACGCAGTGACGGGGGAATTGGAGAAACAAGCCCAAGAACTGATAAAAGACAGCGAACTGAGTCAGTGGTTGAATCGAATGGTTATTCTTCCCCTCGACCGACAAGGAACGATGGATTAACTAACAATAATAAATTATCCAATTCGGATTTACAAGCTAATTATGAACCTTTTTCTAAAGGCAAACGGGTGGGGGGTTTGGTTCCCATCAATATGCAGGGAACGGTGCATAAAGTTCTGGGGAATTTGGTAGACCAAGTTACTCAAGAAGAGGGAATTGAAGATATTGATGATTGGGTGATTCATAAGTTGAATGATAAGTCTCCCCAAGCTAAGTTAGATAGCGGTCATTGGACAAAAGAACGATTATTTGAGGCGTTAAGTGCCGAACAAATTGATTCGGTTGCACTCGGAATTTATAACTTTGATAAAAACAGCGAGTTTATTATCGGCGATGAAACGGGGTTCGGAAAAACTCGTCAGTTGGCGATGTTAACGACTTATGGAATGCAGCAGGGATTTACTCCGGTTTTCGTGACCAAAGATGACAATCTTTACGAGGATGTTTTGGGGGGATTTGACGAAATTGGAGTTGAAGGAATTAAATCTTTTGAAACGAACACCCCGGATGTGGGAAAGAAAGCCCATCAATTAGAAACGGAACAAATTATCGCATCGGGGGATTTGGGAGAGAAAAATATGGTGCTAACAACCTATTCTCAAATGCTTTCGGTGAAAGGTAAAGAAACCCCACGCCGTCAACTGTTGCGAGATATCGTTGCCAACGATGGATTATTAATTATGGATGAGTGTCATTTGGCGGGGGGAGGAAAAACAACAATTCGTGATTTAGAGAAGGATAAAGCCCCCAACGGTGCGATGTTTGCGCGGGAACTTAAAGAAAAAGCGGGGCGAGTTATTTCAGCTTCTGCCACCTTTGCAAAATATCCCGAAGTGATGGATTTATACTCGCGAACCGACATGATTAAGGCGGTAGAAAACCCGGAGAGTTTGATTACTTTGATTAATGAAGGGGGAAGGGGATTACAAGAAATACTTTCAAACCAATTAACGGAAGCCGGACAATATCTGAGACGGGAAAGACCCTTTCAAGCCGAATTTAAAACGGTCAATTTGGAGGTAGATAAACAGCTTTGCGATGCCGAATCTAAGGTGATGGATGCTATCGTTCAGTTTGACCAAATTAAGAACGGTGTTGTGAAAACGATGTCCGAGAATTTGAAAGCGGAAGCCAAGCGAATTAACTCGGATAATTCGACGGGCGGGGCGGGTGTAGATTCAACCAATTTTACCAGTTTGATGCACAACTATTTATCGGTTTCTAATTTGGCAAAAAAGATTGATGCCGGGGTTGAATTTGCTTGCGAATGTTTGGGACGGGGCGAAAAACCTTGTATTGGTGTGGCAAGTACGGTTGAGGCTTTTATTAAAGATTATGCGGATGAGTATCATATTAAACCCGGAGAGGCAATCAATGTTTCTTTTAAGGATATGCTGCTTCACTACGCCGAACGCAGCCGAGAAGTTGCGACCAAAGATGCTTATGGAAACCATGAAAGACGCTGGTTAACTGATGAGGAAATTGGGTTGGATGGCAGCATCGCTTGGGATAATATTCTGGATGCGATTGAAGAATTGGATACATCATTACTTCCCGTTAGTCCGATTGATTTATTCAAAACTAAAATGGAAGAACGGGGATATTCTGTGGGAGAAGTTACGGGCCGTTCGTCGGGAATTGATTATATTAAACGGGAGGATGGTTCCTATCAAGCCTATTATCAAACTTTTAAATCTTTAAATCATGCCGAGATTAAACGGGCAACAACGGACGGGTTTAATTGTGGCGAAATTGATTGTTTAATTGGCAATCGAACGATGTCTACGGGTATTAGTCTTCATGCTTCTGAGAAGTTTGCAGACCAACGACAGAGACATTTTCTATTATTACAACCGGAAGGGGATATTAATATTGCTAAACAATTCTTTGGACGCTTTGATAGAACGGGTCAGGTTAATGCACCCAAAATAACAATTGGTGCGGCCGATATTCCCTATGAAAGAAGAATGCAATCGATTTTAATGGGGAAGTTAGCCGGACTCAGTGCAAATACAACAGCCAACCGAGAATCTCAGGTGGATTTTGGGGAAAGTCGGGATTTTCTCAACCGTTATGGCGACCAAGTTGCCGAGGAGGTTTTAAAGGATAATCCTGAACTGAATTATCGTCTGAATTCTCCTTATCAAGAAGGATTTGAATATGAGGAAGGGAGACTAATTTCTAAGTTAACGGGACGATTGCCGATTCTTTCCATTGATGAACAGGAAGAGGTCATGCAACAAGTTGAAATGGGTTATGACGCTTTAATGGAAGAATTGGATTCTTTGGGAATTAATACGTTAAAAACTACCACTCTAGATTTAGATGCGGTGACGCTTTCGACGGTTGAGGTTGTACCCGCGAATGGTGGGGGAGATACTCCTTTTGCCGCACCCGTTATCATGGATATTTTAGATGTTAAATCCGGTCGAAAACCCTACACGTCGGGGCAAGTTTTGAACCGAGTTAGGCAGGAAATTGGTTTGGAGAAGTTAGACCAACAAGTGTCAGTAAATCCGACCGATTTGCATGATTTAGGGATTCGCAGGGCTTCCTATCATCACGCCCTCGAACAAATTTCCGAGTTGGAAAAGTTAAAGGAAAGCTATCAACAAGACCGTCAAAGTTTGTTTAAAACTGAGAGCAGTCTTCAGAATTTTATCGACACGACGAATAAGCAAACGGCAGTTATTACGGGGATGAGGAGGGCGTTTTCTGTTGGTACTCCGGTTGAGATTGAAACGCCGGAAGGCAGCGAAATGTATGGTGTAGTTTTAAGTCATTATGCCAAGCCACCGGACAAGAGTGGCAACCCGTTAAGACCGAGTAATCATCAGATTAAAATTGCTGTGGCTGATGGAGCAAAAGAGTTGGATTTGGCTTATTCTAAGTTCGGTTCGGCTTCGGGGAAATACTTTATAAAACCCCAGTATTCGATTGTCGAACGGGACGAAGAAAAACCCGTTTTACAACTGTTTGATGAGGCTCAAAATGCCGACCGGGAACAGCGATACATGATGACGGGGAACTTATTGAAAGCGGCAGACTCGTTTGGCTCTCAGGGGAAAATTATTCATTATACCGATAGGCTGGGCGAACGTCATCCCGGTTTTTTGATGCGAAAAAGTTTTGAACCGACAAGGGATTTAGCTAACGCTCCGGTGCGATTAACTGAGGTTAAACATATTGAAAATTTTACCAAAGATATTGGGTTAACCTTGCACACTCGCGATGCTCGGTTGAGTTTTTTCTACGATGAGGAGGATGAGGTTTATGGAATTTCTGTTCCCAAATCTAAGAAGGCGGGTGGGGAATTTTTCTTGGATAAAAAGCTGTTAGAAGCCGCCACGTTAGAAGGTGAAGAACGCAATGAATTCTACAGTCGGGGTGATAGTTCTTATCTGTATTTTTCTCCCGATGAGTTGGAATCTGTGGTTGAACGTTTGGATGAAAAATGGGGATTGTATGCGATTGGAAAAGAAGACGCGGCGATAGCCAGGGAATTGGTTGGGTTGGAAATTCCCGATGCGCGAGGAGATTCTGGCGACGGCGTTTGAGGTTCAGCGAAGGCAGAGGGCAGAGGGCAGCGCGAACTCCGGTCTTGGCGGTTTCCGTCGAGGAGGAAGTTCGCAAGAGAGAGGGCAGAAGGATAATTTCAGTGGAATTCAGACCCACCAGCAATTAGAGACTACCAAGCATAGCTCGGCTGAGGGTCTTAAACCCGAAAGTAAGAAGCGCGACAACGTGGTCTTCGGTCACTCAGATGCAAGTCAAGCGTGCTGCGAAGACAACATTACTAGGGAAACCCCCATGAGCGATTATCGTAAGAAGGAAGAAGAAAAACCAAACCCTCTGCCTTCAAGGGCAAAGCCAGAAGAAATTCAACAGCAGCGAGTCCAAATTGTCGCCCCCATTACCAATGAGTTATTAAAATTTGTCGGGGAAAACCGTTATGAAGGCTCTCAGAATATTGCTTATCGCCAAGACGACACTCTCAATATTGAAACTTTGGAACATCAGCATTTAATGGGCGCTCGTTGGGATGACACTTCCCGCAATTGGTACAATATTAACTCCAATTTGTCCGATGAAGATGTTTCCCATTTTCAAAGTATTCAGGCGGTTATTATTCAACGGATTGAGGAATTAGAACGCAACAAACAACAGCAGGAATTTGTGGGGCGATTGGCTCCTTTGATTGCCGATTATCACGACTTAGTTTCTTTTGAACGAGGGCAGAGGGCAGCGCGAACTCGCGACTTGGCGGTTTCCGTCGAGAGCGCGAACTTGCGGCCCGGCGGAAACCGCCGAGAGCAAAGTTCGCAAGAGAGCGAAGTTCGTAAGAGAGAGGGCAGAGGGCAGAGGGTTGTGGAACTTGAAGGAGATTTAAACTGTAGCACACGGTCAACGGCAGGCAAGCAATTTCAAATCCAGAGGACGAGTGACCCTTCTTTGTCAACATCTTCCTTAAACGAAGTTGGGGGTTTAGACGATAAGAATAAGTTGAAAGAAAAAACCTTCTGCCATCTGCCGTCTGCCATCTGCCTTCAAGGGCAAAGCCCTGTTATTGGTTATTACAGTACGAGTTGGGATACAAAACAGCAAGTTTTAACGCTAATCGATGAGGAGAAAAGCGAGGAAATCTTAACCGCTCAACTCACCGATAACGGATGGAAAAATATCGATTCTCAGCTTTCAAGTTGGCAGGTTGATGAACTTGAAAATGAAATCATGTCTACTCTTGATTGTTGTACCGAGGAATTACAAGCCAAACGATTTAAAGCCATTCAACCTGTGGTGGCTGAGGTGTTGCGTCACAACAAAACTAATCACCTCGAAGGCTCTCAACACGGTGCGAGATGGGATAAATCTTCCCAAACGTTAACCGCTTGGAAAAAGGGGGATTCCGAACCTTTCTTATCGGCCCGTTGGAGTGGGGATTCTGGCTGGAAAGACACGGGAGAAAATGTGATTTCCTTTGAAACTGCACACCATTTTCAAGAGCAAATTCTACCCAAGTTAGAGCGGCATTCTGCCCAATATAAAACCACAGAAATTCATCATTAGGGGAGGTATTATGACCGAGATAGAGAACAAGATACCGGAGGCAATTTATAGGGCGGTTGGTTTTGAATTGACGGCTAAGGGATTGGAAAGTTTGGGAGGGGATTGGGTGGATTTTGCTCAATCTTGTCAAAATTTTGCTAATTCAATTAAAAAACAAACCCTTTCTCTGGGGATGGATGAGCAGTTTTGGGAAGAAGCACGAAAAACCCTGCTTCAAGAAAGAGAAGATAATGCTACGGACTGGCTGGAATTAAACTTTTTTCCCTCGGTTTCAGATGATAATAATTCAACTTCTACAACCGAAAGTAGCACCAGCACGGTTAATTCAATTAATTCCGAAACGGAATTTCAATCTTCTTTCATTGGTGAGGTTCAGACTTTAAATTCCGAGGGTCAACAGTTAAGGGAAAAAGAATCCGAATCGGAAATTGAGGATGTTGATGAGACGGAAAATGTTGATGATGACCCCTTACAACAGGACTTAATTCGACGGGCGGTTCCCATTCTTTTTAAAGCTTTAGAACGTTACGGTACTGTTTCCGAAGCGGGTCAATCTATTGTGTTGGAAGGGGAACGCAACTCAATCCGATGGTCAATTCCCCATCGAAAGCTAACTGTAAGTGGAGAGGAGGAATTAAATATTGAGTTCGACTCTGATAAACAGGTGAGTTCTTATCGTTCTAAGCTGAGTTCTGAGTATGTAGAACATCTGGAAAATCAGGTTGCTACCCAATTAGAATCTCCACCCCCAACCAGAATTATCACCCGCAATTTAGACCGTTAATTAACAATCATTTAACGAAGGCAGAAGGCAGAGGGCAGAGGGCAGAAGGTTTGGATTGTTGAGAATCTGAAAAAAATCTCTCCTTAACAATAGTCTTTCTTCACTAGAAAAAGAATTTGAAGCCCTTTTTCTGACTTTTAACTTCTGACTTGCGCGTAGCGCCATATATCATCCCTCTACCTGCCATCTGCCATCAAAGGCGAAGCCCTATTAATTGGAGTAGTTATGATGACCAACCATACAATTCAAACCCAACAGCTTCTATTAAGTTGGTGCGTTCAGTTAGAAACTTACCGGATTTTACATCAAGACTATGAAATTGTTCAGTCCATTGCTGAAGCCCGCTCTCAACCTCCTTTTCCAGAAGATTATCAACCTAAACGCCTGGATATTTTATTTGAAGACCAAATTTATGTAACCCGGATAGGAGATAAATACATTCATTACAAACACTGGAAAGAGAAAACCCATCCCAAGTTTGTTGAAATCCGGTTTGATGGCGAATGTGCGTTATTTAGCGTCCGGGGAGAGGTATTAGTTGACCGAATTTATCTGGTCGCCAGTCGGGATAAAAACTTGATAACGAAGGCAGAGGGCAGCGCGAACTCGCGACTTGGCGGTTTCCGTCGAGAGCGCGAACTTGCGGCCCGGCGGAAACCGCCGAGAGCAAAGTTCGCAAGAGAGCGAAGTTCGTAAGAGAGATGGCAGAGGGCAGAAGGAATTAATTTTTTAATTTATTGATGCTTGAAACCAGTAGCCTTTGCATTTCATCGACATCATTAATGACTGAGTTTATGTACTCTTTTTTGCAGAGTTCAACTTCTAAAGCAATGACTAACTGTGTATCTAATTCTCGTGCCGATCCTAGAGCAATATGTAAGAAATGTATGTATTCACCTTTCCCTTTACGTCCGTAACCCTCAGCAATATTACTTGCAATAGAGACACTGGATTTTCTAATTTGAGAAGTTATTCCATAAATTTCTGATTTTGGAAAATACTCAGTGAGCTTATAGCATCGAACGGCTAAATTGATAGCTTTTTTCCAAATGAACTGTTCTTTGTAGCTCATAGCAGAAGTTTGAAGTCATTATGTTTGAAGTAAAAGAATCATACCACCCTTCTGCCATCTGCCCTCTGCCCTCTGCCTTCGTTCACCCTTCTGCCATCTGCCCTCTGCCCTCTGCCTTCGATAAACCTTCTGCCTTCTAAAATAATTGGAGATGTTGAAGAAATGGATAATTTTAAATCTACAGAATTGGATGAAGCTTTTGCTACTCCCATTGAACAAACTGAAGAAAGTCGCCAACTTGAACACGATACGTTTAGGCAAATGTTGGCTTCCGGGTTTCAACGCAATGAAGAAGATATTACCGTTAATTTTGGGCGCAGAACCGTTCTGGGAAGGCTTGAGGATGGTAGCTATAGAGATGAGATAACTTCTGCAAAAATTGATGCGGTAATGGACGCATTGGGTGAAGATGCTCGACCCGAACTCCTTACTTCTAATCCTCCCTTTATTGAAATTAAAGCCCAAGATGAAGTGTTGCTGCGTTCCGAACAAAATGGGGAAGTTACGGTTAATAACTTTGACCTTTTGCGACTGTTTAATCGAGAAGAACAGGTGACAGTTGCCCTCATAGAAGCCGATGCCAAATTGGAGACTGACAAGCCCGTATGGGAAGCCGAACTTGATGACCTTCAACAACAATTGAATCAACTTTATTCCGAAGCAGCCCTTACGGGGCGCGAGGAATTAAGAGAACTTTGGGAGTTTAATTCTTCGGTGTTAAGTTTTGGACTTTACGAGCGGGATACTCAAGAATTGACCCTGGAATTTCAAAGTGGAAAAGATTACACCTATCGCAATATCTCACCCGAAGTTTGGGAGGAGTTTAAAGAAGCTGAAAGTGCAGGTCAGTTTTATAACCGGGAAATTAAGGGTCAGTATTCGGTTGAAAAAATCGGAGAGAATCTGTTAAATAGCAGGCTGGGAGATTTTATTTATGAGTCTGTTAGTCAGCCTGTTAATGAACCCGATAATCCTATTGTCAACGAGTCTGTTACCGTTGAAATTCCTTTTTTAACTTCAGATAATTCCCCTACTATTTCTCACCCTTTGGAAGATTTCGACACGTCCAGTCTCAAAGATTTCTTGAATCAGGAATATCAATTAGGTGAGCAACTTGCTGAGATTCATCGGGTTGATGGAGGGGATAAAATTGATTATGAGGCGTTGAAGGTTGTGGTTGAAAAGGCGGTTGAAAATCTTTATCCAGAATGGGATGAAGCCGACCCCGAACTTGCGGATGAAATTAAGTGGTATCGCATGAATGACCGCTCCAGAGAATTGCAAGTTTCCACCGATTTAATCTTAGAAGAAATTGACAGCGAAGCTAGGGAAACGGCGCCTACACTGAATACAAATCAGCCCAATTGGGAACCTATTAATCCTCTCACTCCCATTCGCTTTCAAACGACGGATACCGGACGGGGAGATAGCCATTTTTTAGATGCGGTTCATCAGTATGATTCGAGACTTTTAACTGAAAATACCGGTTTGTCTCCCTCTCAAGTTTTGGTCGATGAAATAACTCTACAAGACCCCAATATTTCGGGTCACTCCGAAACTCAGCAATGGGTTTATAATACCGCCCAAGAAATTCATCAGGATGTCTCTCAAATTCGCGACTCTTTTGTTGAGCAACAACGGGCGCTCGTTGAAGAAGTTGGTCAGAATATTAATAATATTGAAGCCCGTCTCGCGAATATGGATAAACGCTTCGATAATATTGATAAGTCCCTCCATAAAATTCAAGAGATTCTCGAAACCGATTCGGAAGTTGAGCAAGCCGAACAGCAAGATTTGGTCGAATAAATTGCTCCGGTTTTGGTGGATATTCTCAATGAATTTGAGACGAATTATTATGAGGGGACTTCCCGCTCTATTGAGTTTGACCGAGAGAAAAGCCAACTCAAACTTATCGATTCTCCCACCGGAAATGTTGTGATGAAAGCTCAGTGGAATTCCGAGCAAGAACATTGGAAAAATCTGGGTTATTCTCTGACTCCAGATGACCGCGACCACATCCTCAATGCGGCTCAGAGTCTTCATCAAAAGGAAAAAGAAACTGGATTGGAGCGTTAGTTTCTGATGATTTTAACAGGGTTAATTATATAACAATAGGAGCAGAACGATGAATGAACCTCAATTTTATTACCCCAACTTTCAAGAACATTTGCAACAGGAAGATGAAATGGACATGACAATTTTTAGTAATGAATTGACCGAATATGAAGGAACTGAAAGCGATTTCGATAAGATTGTCAGTATTCTCGAAGCTGAACAAGAAGAATTAGTTCAAGAACTCGCCCCCAAGTTGGTCGATATTCTAAATGGATTGGGTACGGATAAGTTTGAGGGAACCTACCGCACGATTGAGTTTAACAAGAAAGAAAATCAACTTTCACTGGTAGAAAATACTCTGGGAGAGGTGATAATGAAGGCGCAATGGAACGGCGATGAAAATTGTTGGGTGCGTCGGGAATCTTCTCTGACTAAAACTCACCGTGACATGATTCTTGACGCAGTTGAGAATCTTCATCAGCAGAAAGATAAAACCAAAGAATTGGGATTGGGTTGAGGAGGTTTTTATGTTGGATATTAACTTGGATGATGATGGGGATGGATGGATTGAAAATGAAAGTAATGCTTCCCCCGATATGTTACATCAGTTTCTACAGATGCAAGACCGCTTAGAAAATGTTGCTAGAGAGCATACAAATTCGGAGCGGGGACGGCAACAAATCATCAGATAATATTAGGAAATCAGGAGTAAAAATGGACGTACCGAATCGCGTTGATATTTGTCCCAACGGTCATAATATTGGCTGTTTTGTGATGAAAGAAGGAAAAGATTTACAAGCCGAATTGGAAGGAAGTCTTTTGTCGGGTTATCAGGAAGCCGAAATTACCGAGGTTTATTTTGACCGTAAGCTGGTCTTAATTTTGGGTCACGATGGACAACAATTGATGTCGGGTTTGGGAGAATTTACCAAACATTATCCCCGATTTTTTAGAGAGTTAGAACGTGAATTGCCCTTTCTTCCCGACTGTTACGACCTGGTGGTGATGTGGGAAATTAACCGACAAATCAAACAAAATGTTGATGCTTTGTTTAACTATGACGAAGTTCCTTTTTAAAAGGTTGGGAGAACAATAATGAAATCATCTAAGCCTGCTGTTGCTATTATTCCTCAGCCCAATCAATTGTTAATTGGCATTCCAGGGGAACGGCAAATTTACAGTTACTCCGATTCTCAACTGTCAGAAATCTTATTAGATAGGGAAACTGTAAAAGTTTTTGCGGATGCGGTAGAAGGGCAAAAGCTACTCCAACAAAATGGTTTGGAAGTCAAGGGTCAGGTATTTGATGTGAAGTTGGCAAATAGCTTACTAATGGCGGGTTTAGAAATAGATAATTCAATTCAAGAATCTCTATCAGAACCTTCGCCTCAAGACTTACTTTCTCTCAGGGATAACCTACGAGAAAAGCTGATTGAGGAGAAATTAGTTGATGTTGCATTGGTTGAATTTAACGCCACTAAAGCAACGGCTCAGATGAGTCAAAATGGAGTGCGTTTGGATACAGCTTGGCTACAAGACAAACAACAGGAGTTTAAGCAAGAACGCCAAGAATTAGAGAGTCAAGTTAAGGGCTGGTTGGGTGAGAAACTACCCGATGAGACAGACAAGATTCAACTATCCGATTTAACTTCAACCAAAAAAGCAGACAAAACTCAAACTTTAGAGTGGTTTAACCGGGCGGGTGTTCCCCTAGAAAGCTTTAATAAAAATCACATTCAAAGCTTGACGACAGAGCATCCAATTTTGAATCAGTTTCAAAGAATGCGAACGGTCAGTGACTTGATTGGCAATAAGGGAATACAAGGATTATTGAATGTTGTAGACGACGAGAATAAAGTCTATCCAACTTGGCATCAAAATTCAGCCGCAACGGGTCGAATGTCTGCTACAAAACCCGCCATTCAAAATATCCCGGCTGAACTTAAACGGGCAATTATTCCCGAACAACAAGGAGAGGAAAGACGGGTCTTTGTCAGGGCGGACTATTCTCAACAAGAACTGAGAATTCTTGCCCAATTGACAGGGGATAAAACGTTAACGAGCGCCTATCAAGAGGGTAGAGATGCTCACAGGTTAACCGCTTCTTTGATGACGGGAAAGCCAGAAAATCAGATTACCAGCGAGGAACGACAACGAGCTAAACCCGTGAATTTTGGTAAAATTTATGGTCAGTCTCCACAGGGATTACAGAGTTATGCGATCGCTTCCTACGGAGTAGAATTCTCTATAGAAGATGCAATGAAATTTCAAGCGGCAATGGATAAAGGTTATCCCTCAGTTGCCCGACACGAACAACAGGTTAGACAAAATTTTAAGCAACAGTGGAATGCTGCCTTATCTTCTGAAGATAATCAATACCCACAAACTCGCACATTATTAGGTAGAAAACGAGAGTGGCAACCTCAACCTCATCAATATCCCCCGATTAATGAAGCTTTGAACGCTCCCATTCAGGGTTCGGGGGCGGATATGAGTAAGTTGGCTTTGGCTTTGTTACCGGATGCGCTGCAAGAAACGGGAGCAAAGATTACTTTAATTCGCCATGATGAGATTGTTTTGACGGCGCTAGAGTCTCAAGCTGAAAAAGTGGGGAAGATTTTGGAGAGCGTGATGAAGATTGCTGGCGATCGCATAACTCCCGATATCCCTACTGTGGCAGAGGTGAGCATTTGTGATAATTTGTCGGGAGTTCGACTAAGTGAGCAAGAGTTTAGAAACCGTGAAGAAAAATTGCCATCTCAAAGTAGAAAAGAACCCATCACTCAATTAACAACTCACCCCAAACAAGCACCGAAATTCAAGCCCAATCAACAACCGTTATCTTCTGAAAATACCCTAACCGATTTCGATATTCGAGATCACGTTAAATTCAGGAATGGGCGAGGGGAATGTCCTTGTTGTGGGTTAGAAGGAAAGCCCAATAACCTCAATTTAAGTGTTCGTGAAGACGGTTTATTTTGGTGTTTTCGTGGCAGTGGTGGGGAGGCTCCGAGCCGTGACGTTGAACAGTTGCACGATGAAAAGTCGATTCGCAAGGCGTTGGGACTTCCAGAAGTTGGGAAAGTTCAAGCTCATCCTGATATTCGAGAGTTTAACCAATCCCAAAGTTCATCTGAGAATCTTACGCCCAGAGTCGCTACAGAAGAAGATTTAAAGATGTCGCAACAGCGTCTTCTTTCTGCTGATGCCAAACACTATTCCCTTCAACAAAAGGCTTTAAATTACCTTGAAGGTCGAGGAATTACACCGGAAATGGCAGAGTGCTACAACATTGGATTAAACTTTGGTTTCCGCACTCCCGATGGGCAGTCATTTCCTGCATCCATTACTTTTCATCACCGGGATGCCGTTGAACCCGATAAGCTTTACCTTCGGCGCCGCTATGCTCCCTGGCTATCAGAAAACGAACTCGAACCGGGAACTCCCAAGTGGGGACAGTCGGGCGTTCCTCCCTCGGTTTGGGTGGTACAGCAGCCCAAACAAGAAGCTCAGAAAACTTATCTAACGGAGGGGCCTTGGGATGCGGTGAGGTTGGGGGATGCGGTGCGTCAGTCTGGGGAAAGCATTGCGGTTGCTTGTACTTCAACAGGAGCGAGGGGAATTCCTCCACCTGAGCAACTTAGAGCCATTCCCGGTGATGAAGTTGTGATTTTTTACGACAGATTTGATAACCACAACGAGGGACAAATTGGCGCGATTAAAATGGCTAAGGCTCTACGGGATGTCGGTAAAAAGGCTACCGTTACATTAGTTCCCCATCGAGGAGAAATCAAAAAGGGATGGGATATCAGCGACGCTTTTGATTCCGGGTTTACTCTTGAGGATATTCAGCAAGCCGAAGCTGACGCTAAACAACAGCAGCAGTGGGCGGAAATGGTTGCTTGTGTGGTTTGCGATTGCTTGAACCAGGCTCGAACTCACCATCTAGAAGGTTCTCAACATACTGCTCATTGGAGTCAACGCGATCGCCGACTCACTCTGCTAGAAAATGACACCCAGCAGAAAGTTTTGGATGTGGTTTGGGATGACGGTTGGGTAAATATTGATAGTCGTTTGGAGCAAGGCAAGGTGGATTATTTTTTGGAGGAGGTTCAGCCAAGACTACAAAGTAAAAATAGTTCACCTTTCCTCAAAAAAGAGACTATTTTGAGATAGCTACTGCCATATTTTTTGTTGAGATTGAATTAGCTTCGCTAAGAAACGGCAGGGTATAATAGAGGCAACAGTTAACGCTGAACCCACTCACCAAAATTAGTTTTTAATAATTTTCAGGAATTCATTGATTCGCTACGGAGGTGAGCGATCGCATTTCTGAAGGCGATCGAAATTGCTCCTTCTGGAAGGTTATCGACAATTTGCTGACCTTGTTCCATCAGAAACTTGCGGAAAAAGCTCTCTTTATTTGCTTCTTCTAGGAGAACTGTTTTGATTAGGTCGGCTTGGGTATCTTGGGTCGGGGCAATAGCTTCAGCTAGCTGCTGCAATAAATTTTCTGCTAGGGTTGAAGCTTCAGACGGATTGTCTCTACTCACTAAATTCAGCAGTTGCTTGGAGGCTTCTGTGTATTCAATCCTCCCAGAACCCGAAATATTGGAAATTGTTCCTCCAGTAATAGTAAAGTAATTTCCAAAAGGTTTTTGACTAAAATTCGATAGAGCAGTTGATTGATTCTTGATGATAGTTGTTTGCTCACTGGTGATTCCCATTAGAAATCTGATTTGTTCCTCCTTGGCAGCAAGTTGATGCTTCATCTCTGTAACGACTGCATTGAGTTGTCGCTCAACCTGTTCTCTAGGATAGTCTTTATTGTAAGAAACTTTGACAACTAAGCGATCGCCCCGCCGTTCAATGCCTTTTAATTGTAGTCCTAAATCTTCATTTTCAAGCTGAAGTTTGTCCAAGCCAAATACAACTGCTTTCCAGTTTTCTCCTTCCTTAAAAATCAACTCAATAACATTCTCGACTTCTTGATAGATAGATTCAAATTCCCTTTGTTCAAAGTTTCGATCTACGGGAGAACGTCTCGTGGGTTGACCCTGTTCATCTACATCTAAATAAACATAGTCACATTCAACCTCGGTAAAATTAGTTTGGTCATTCACACTCCAGTCTTTTATACAGCATCCGGTTAGGTTAGCTCCCGTAAAATCAACACCAACTAACTGTGTCCGAATCAACAAACTACCTCGTAAATTTGCATCTTTGAGATCGGCTCCTGTTAACTCTGCATCGGTTAGATCAAATCCTCCCATCTCAGCATTTTGTAGGTAAGCTCCTTTTAAGTTGATGTTGCTAAAATCCTTATCTTCGGAGTATGCTTGGGTGAGCAATTGTTGTACTTTGGGGTTTTCTAAGTCTAAGTAACGACTGTCAACCCTTGCTCTTTCTAGTCCTGTGACGCCTTGAAAACAGGTTCGGTAGAGTTTCTTAGCTCTGATATCGTAATGAGCCAAATTATTTTTTCTAAAGTCTATTTGACTGATATCTTGATTGTAAAAAGAGGGACTTCCCCAAGAACAGATAACAATTGCAAAATTCTGGAATGATTTAAAAAAAACGTGCGTTTTTTTGTTAATATGAATTGTTTTATAGCTAGCCCATAGAATAGTTAAACTTATACATATATTTATCATAAAAGAAATAAAGCTGTTATTATAACTGCTAGGCTCTCCTAAAACAAAAGAAAACATTGCATAGTTAGCTGCAACACCTGTTGTTAGTTTGATAATATCAAAAAAAAGAGAGGCTAATTTGTACTTGAATCCAAATAATATTATCTTAACAGATCTAGATAAAACTAGGGCAAAAAAGATAAATACCAATATAAAAACAGAAAATGCAGTAATTAATATAATTACCAAAGCATCTATAGCATCAAGATTCACAAACAGCCAGAGATCTCCGTACAAACAAAATAAAAGCACAGCCAATATTTCTGCTAGTATACCAATGATACATATCCAAAAACATCTTTGAATACGATTATGTATTATTGAGAATAGATTGTAATAAAAGATAGATAATGTGCTAACGAAAATTATAAATGGTCTTATATTGATTTCAACACCAACAACATCTGTCAAGAATGATCCAACCAAGCCCAAACAGATCCATGCAGTAAGATTGATGAAAAAATCTAATGACAATAAAATAAGCTTCTGCAACATTTCTTTGTGATCGTCCTTACTTTCTTTGAAAGTCTTGACAGCATTTTCTACTTAGAATAGAATATATAATCATAATAGCTTATGCCTATGTATAGTGGGTCATAGTCTGGCAATCAGGGTGGTAAATAGATTGAAGTCATTACTATGAAGAACCCTCTGTGAGCATCAATAGTTTTGTGTAGTAATTGTTTGGTTAGCTTCAATTAAGTATCCGAATATTTAGTGTTTTAAATTCTTGTTTTGTGAATTTTTATAAAAGCTTATGAATTTTTTTCTCTGGCCAACAAAACGGATCTGTGACTATCTCTGTGGAGATGAAAAATGCAAAGAAAAATGTCGTAGAGGTTGGGAAAAACATCCTATTACTCGAAATATTAACCCTCAAGAGTGGGAAGATATAGCTATTGAAGTATTTGGAAAGGAAGCATCTAATCAGTTCCGAAACCCTGATCCAGCCTATTATGATGAATTAGAGGCTTCAGTCCTTAGGAGATTTAAAGCCACTGAACCGATAGCTCCTGCAAGAAGTTCAGTCGTAAAAGATGAACCAGATTTCTTGCCGTATAATTACTTTGACATGGGAAAGAAGCGTGGTCAATCGGTGTGTAGGCTACTTGTTAAAGATGATAATATCGATAATACATACGAATGGATTGCAACGGGTTTTTTAGTTGGTCGTCGTCATCTTTTGACTAACTATCATGTATTTTATGAAACTATTTGTAAAGGTGAAAAAGAATCTCGCCAGGAACACTTGCTAGAGGAAATTCCACTTTTAAATGGAAAATACGTTGCTGAATTTGGTTATGAACAAGATTATTTGCAGCGCGAGGTTGAACCATTAAGGTACAGTCTTAATAAAGTATTACTGTATAGTAAGGAGCTAGACTACGCTCTGGTGGAGATAGGAAAGGAACCACTAGGAAGATTGGGTTTGCAAGCCGGAGACTGGTTTGGTTGGCTTCAGCTTAGTCAAGACCCTAATACCATATCCCCTCCTTGGAGTGAAGAGATAAAGAAGGCATTTGAAAGTCAAGCTAAAGCACGACAAGTCCAAGACCAACGGAATCAAGAAGCTCCTATTACTTATGATATAAAGAACCTAGAGAAAAGATCTGTTCAAGGAGAGCCTGTTGTTATTATTCAGCATCCTCAAGGAAAAAGAAAGCAGGTTGTTGTTTCTAGTAATAGAACAATAAAATTATACAAAAATTATCTTTATTATGAAGCGGATATTGATTTTGGTTCTTCCGGAAGCCCAGTATTCAACCAGCAATGGCAATTAGTCGCTTTACATAATATGGCTATATTGGAACGTGAAGACTCTGGTGATAGTAATGATGGTGAGACTAATGTAATAGCAGAGCAAGGGGTAAGAATATGCCGAATTGTTGAAGATATTCATGAGAAAGTAACAGAACTTCTAGAAAATCCAGCAGACAATAAGAAAAAGCTATATGTATTAGAGTTATGGGGCTTTTTAAACGAATATGTTGATGCTTCGGTAGGACTGGAAAAAAATACACTTAAGGCTTTTAATAATGAAGATTTATTGAAATTCTTGGTCAAGCGTCTTAAGAAATCTGAACTGAGAGGTATTTGGATACCTTACCTTCCAGGAAATCCAAAGTATGGATTTTCTGAGGAATCGATGAAAAGCATTATAGAGAACATCAAGGATTGGAATTTCAATACCATATATATCTCAGTCTGGGTCTATGGGCGTCCTACTTACTCTTCCAACGTATTTAAGCAGCTTTTGATTGGGGGTCATAACAATCCCTTAAATCTGAAGGAAATAGTTGACTTTTGTAAACAGCAAGGATTAAGAGTGATAGCGTATTTTGAATCGGGCTTTGGAGTTGGTAGAACACAAGAACATAAATACTCTTATGAAGAATCCTGGTTTTTAAAGAAATCTAACGGCAACCTTTATGAAAAAGAGGATGAAAATGATGGTGTGATATACAGGTGGCTTGATCCTTTTCAATCAGAAGTCCAAGAATTTGTTCTTGATTTGATAGGTGAGATTGTAGGAGACTATGATTTTGATGGTATACAGTTGAACAGTAGTTTTGGGTTGCCTCCCGAATATTATGACAGTAAGTTCAATCAGCAGGAACGAGAAAATCAAGCTAACCAAATTACTCTTTTGATGAAGAATGTTTTCCATAAGGTGAAAGAGAAAAATGAAAATGCAATTGTTAGTTTAGATATTGGTTACAACTTTAAATGGTATGCTCAAAAAGCTTTGCTAGATTGGCAGAGATGGGTATCAGAAGGTTACATAGAAGAATTAATTTTAAGTATGAGTGTAAAGGACAAGCCGGATTTACCATATAGTTTACTTCCTCAAGAGGTGAAGTCAGCTTTTAAGCATATACCAGTTGCTCGAAAAATTGATATCGGAGAAAACATGACAAGAGAAGATGTGAAGCAATTAATCGATAACAGTCAGCGAGATGGATTCATAGGCTTTTACTTGTCCTGTCCTTCTCAGCTTACCTCTCTTGAAAGTGATGGCAAAAAAAGCATTCTCAATGGTCTCTTTCAAGACTCAGCCGAGCCGCCAACTGTCTCGGATTTTTTGAAAAATTATTAATCTAGTAGAGAGAAATTATTTCACACTAATGTCTGATTTTCTAGAATAGAAAGCCCGTGAATAATATTGACAAAATCAACACAATTCTAGGACGACTCGAATCCGATAACTGGAATGATTCTGATTTAGAATTATTACGTCAACTCCTCCAGGATAGCGATCGTAATATCCTAGAACAACTCGGTAAATACAACGTCTCCATTCGTGAAGGGAAGGAGATTCATATTGGCGATCGCACTTATTATCAGTGGGATGAAACTGCAATTCAAGCCCTAGTCCAAGCGATTCAAGAGCAGATTGCAAAGATTCAGCCTTCAACAACAGAAAATATCTTCAACATTTCAGGGGGTACGATTGGGAATATAACGGCTTCTGGTAATATTATTAACAATCCAGCCCCACCTCAACCGCCTCAGAACCTTCATCAGTAATGGCTTGAGGCGAAACAAAGGTTAAGAAATATTATTAAAATAGCATGATTTAACTCCGTAAAAATACACAGTCCTCAAGACTTGGCAATCCGTGAATTTGAGGATAAGCTGGATTTACTAAGTCATCAAAGGAGAGTTCACCTGACCCAACTCAATCATCATCGCCAGCACTCTAAGCCTACCGAACTCAGATAGCTTTGACCCTTAACTAACTTTCTAAACTCGTAACTTTTATTGAGTCAAAGGAATATTAGATGTCCAATCAAGAATTATTACTCGATAGTATTAAAACAATAGGAGAGTATGACCTAGACCAAGATAGCGAATTGGAGGAACTCGCCTTAAAACTGAAGGAAATTGAGGATACTAAGTTTCCTGATTCCACTTCCCAGGAGAGAGGATTAACTAAAGATGTCGATGGTATTTTAAAATTTCTGGGGTGGGTTCAAGAGCAACCCTGGAACCACGCCAACCACACAATTGGCTATCTTGCTCCGAGTCAATTGGGTGCAATGGAACCTTCATCTATTCAGCACGCCAGTTCCATCCAAGCCGATCCAACCCTCAAAAATAGCCGCATTGACATTCACCTCGATCTGCTACAAATCTTCAATTATCCGGGTACTGGCACTCACAATATCATGGTGACATTTGCCGCTCAAAATCAAGTTTCCAATGCTTCAGAAGCGGTAACTTTTAGCCAGACCTATCGAGTCCCAGAGGGAGAAACCGCTCCCGTCAAAGGATGGCCTATTTTTATTGGATTAAACGTCGGAAATCGGGGAATCGCCTTTGAATGTTCAACGATTAATGTCAAAAATGAAGGAGATGAAGGGGTCTTAAAAGCATTAGAATCTCCCGCTTTTAAAACCGGACTAAATCTATTACAAACGGCTCAACCTGCGATCGCACCCTTTACAGATATGACGCTCGGAGTAGTCAAAGCCATAGCCGAACGCACTCAAAACGTTCCGGTGCAAAAGTTTTATCTCGGCTTAGACTTTAACGAAACCGCACCCTTGGGGTTGCGACTGCGGGAAGGAAACTATATTGCGGTGCAAGTTCCGGATCAAACCACAATTCAGTGGGATGGTCGATGGATCTACGATCCCAAATTAGGGACGATTGTTCACAAAGCAGATAGTTCACCCTTGGAATATAACTATTTAATTTTTCGGGTTAGTCGTTATACCGATTGAATAAATGAGTCTGTAATCCCAATTCAACAAATTCAGGAAAAAATCAAATGTCCGAACCTTTTTCTCATGGTTATGCCTTACTAATTGGTGTTGGAGAATCAGCATATCCGCGTCTATCTCTACCTGTCACCGTAAAAGATACTCAAGCTATTTATGCGGCACTGATTGACCCCGAACTCTGTGGTTATCCAGAAAACCAAATCCGGGTTTTAAATAATAAAGAGGCAACAAAAAATAATATTTTAGAAGGATTGAATTGGTTACAGGAATCAGCAAAAGCAGACAGTGAAGCGACAATATTTATCTACTTTTCGGGACATGGTTGGTTGAATACAGTCGATAACTGTTACTATTTGCTGCAACACGATATTAAACCCAGTAAACTAGCAGCCTCGGCATTATCCGCAGAAGTGTTCACCGATGCTTTGCGACTAATCTCAGCAGAACGCTTATTTGTGGTGATTGATAGTTGTTATGCAGCAGGAATGGCAACCTCGAAAGATCCAGAAGAAATCATCCGAGACATGGAACAGCAAGCAATAGATCTTGCAGATGAGTTCGATCAGTTCCAACAAATTGCGCCTGACAAAGGGTTTATTGAACAACTCAAACAAGGGAAAGGACGAGTTGTATTTACATCTTCCAGTGGTGAGCAAAAGTCCTGGTTTTATGAAAATGAACTTAGCATTTACACCCATCATTTTTTAAAGGCACTTCAGGGTGCTGCAAATCAACCGGGTGATACAGAAGTAAGAGTTTCTAACTTAATGAATTATCTCAGCAAAGCGGTACCTGAAACGGTGCAGAAGTTGTATGGAAAAGCGCAAACTCCTAATTTTGACATGGCGACAGAGGATTTTGTGATTGCAAAACTTTTAGGAGGAAAAGGTTTACCGGATAAAGGGTGGCAAGAGTTGCAATCTCAAGCCGCAGAAAAGATTAAAGAGCTTGCTTCTATAAACATTGAGGCTAGTGGTGATGGTTCATTCGCGGCTCAAAACGTTAAAGATTCTACAGTTGTTACGGGTTCGGGAAATATCGTTGGCGATAACAACAAAGGAAATATAGTCGACAATAATAATAAGGTTGAACGAAAAAGTACAAATCAACGGGGAAAATATAATATCAATATTGACAGGAGTGAAGGAATTAACATCCAACAAAATTAAAGTAAAATCATAAGGAGGTACGGCTAAATTATGAAATTTTGAAACTAGAGAACTAATTGATCTTTTAGACAGCGTTCATTACAGCAGAATTAATGCTCTAGCCATTAGCCGAGATGCTCAAATGTGTGTTACGGGTAGCAAAGGTGGTGTCACAGGAGGAAATATCAACGTTTGGCGCAAAGATGGACGACTTTAAGATCCAGAAGATTGACGAGGTTCTGCATAAGTTGAATAGCTTGAAGTTTAGTAAAAACTCAGTTCAGGAGAAAAATATGCACATCGAAGATTTTAAAGAGAAACCCGACCTCAAATTCGGTTTGGAAGGCATTGCCAGTGATTATATTCTAACCGAAGAAATTCACGAAGTTTTGATTGCTTCATCCTATCTTGATGGCCCTGCTGAAAAACAATTTGATATTTTCTCCGCTCAAGCTTTCCTGCGATTTCAACGCGATTACAAAGCTGACCTGGGAGAAGAACAACAGTTTGAATACCTGAGCGTACAAACAGCCATTAAATTAATTCAACTCCGCTCGGAAACGGTGGCATCATTTAAAGACCCAGTTATTCCTGGAGATGACCCCGCAGGTAAAATTTATCAGTACATGAAGAAGAAAAATTACCGATTCTTCACAGGCCCCCAGGAATACAACATTGTCTACTTAGAAGGGATTAACGAAGACTTTAGCGAAAATACCGATGCTCCCAACCATTTCAATGATTTGAGGGTTATATTAGCAGTAGAAGAAGGCATCCCCGTAGTTGTCGGAAAATGGGAAGGAACGACTGAGCCGGGATTTCACTATACGGACTATCCCATGAATCCAAAAGGTGCCGCTCGTATCGCCTTCAATCAGTATCGAGCTTGGCAAGTTGGTATACATGGCAACTCCGAACCCCATGAAGCGTTAGTTCAAATAGCAGGTGAAGTGACTGTTCATCGGGATTTTGATCGATCCATGACCCGGACAAATGACAAGCTTGATACGGGTTATTTTGGCATTAACCAACACTACGGTTATGACCATCCGAGAAATAATATTTATACAGCCAGTGCGGGATGTTTAGTCGGTCGAACTCGTCGGGGACACCGGGAATTTATGAGCATTATTAAACAGGATAGCCGCTACCGAAACAACCCCAACTATGTGTTTTATTCCACAGTTATTGCCGGAGATGATTGGAAGCGAAACACTTAGTTTCTGAACCGCTCTGAATTGGAATTTTGCATCTTTGTCTGCGATCAATTACTGATGGGGATGAGGATGCAAGATCACTTGTTCCGGTTAACGTTTGGAAGAGAAAGAAATGATTTCCCGATTCGATGACAAATCTCAACAAGCAACCGGGTTTGAAGCTTATCGTCATCGAGAAGATGATCGTTCTTATTCCAAACTCTTATCGATTTTACTCACTTGAGTTGACTTATTGATCGGGATTGAACAATGTCTAAACACGCTTTCGTTGTTGCTATTAGTGAATACCAAACTGAGAACAATCTCCTCGGAGTGAAAGAAGATGTTCCCACAATTTTACCTGTATTATCCAATTATGGCTTCAATGATGTTGAAGTCATCCAAGATGAAAAGGCAACTCGGGAAAATATTATTCGGGGATTGAATACTTTAGTCAAAGGTAGAAAACCCGGAGATATTTGTATTTTCTATTTTTCCGGTCATGGTTTTCTTCTCCCTAAAAACTTCTTAGGAAATAACGACCCAGATGGACGGGATGAAGCACTTGTTCCCTATGAAGGAGTCTTGTCTTCTTTAATTCTTGATAATTGGCTAGGGGAGTTCTTTGAAAATTCTATTCCGGATGAAGTGGTATTCTGGGGATTGTATGACAGTTGCTATAGTGGGGATATCTCTAAAAATGTCTTTTTCCCAGATGAATTTGAAAAAACGCTCCAAATTGAAGATATTGTCATGGATGCACCGCCTCAATTTCCCCAAAAAAATCAATCAAGAAACACCAAAGAATTAATCGTAGACGGAACTTTGAAAAAGGTGTTTCACTTTGGAGCAGCAATGGAATATGAAAAAGCACTCTGCAAGAATATTAACGGAAAATCTAGAAGTGTATTTACTTGGGCGATCGCAGAGGTACTCAATGGAAAACCAGAATTAACCGTTCAAGAATTTGAAGAAAAAGTGATCGAGAAAGTGGCTGAAGTGACCAGAGCGCATACTCCAAGGCTGACCGCACCGCCAAACTTTGCAACTGAGAAAATATTCAGTTAAAACTGGTAAGTTTAGAAAATTAGCTGAACATTTCAGAGTATTTTTCCATCCCGATAGAACCAATTAATTATTGAGGCGATGCAGTCAACTGGAGCAAACCATGACGATTTCTAACAATCCAACTGATATTATCCAGCGCATCCAATCCGGAAACTGGAATAATTCTGACCTCGAATCCTTGCGTCAACTGCTCCAGAATAATGATAATGAAACCTTACAACAATTAGGGAAATTTAATGTTTCTATTGATCGCGGGAGAGAGATTCATATTGGCGATAGCAATTATTTTAACTGGAGCGATGAAGCCATTCAAGCGGTTGTAGAAGTGGTTCAAGCGGGGAAAGCCGTTGCCGTTTTCAACCCGACTGGAGAAGTCACCATCTACAACTACAACAACTATTATCGAGAGGAAACAACGACTGTTTCAGTTGAACTGACAGAAGAAGCCGATAATTTACCCTGTCCCTATCGAGGATTATTTCACTTTACCTCAGAAGATGCTGAATATTTCTTTGGGCGAGATGTGTTTATTGAAGAACTTCATAACATGACTCAAACTCATCAGTTTATTCCGATTTTAGGAGCATCGGGGAGTGGTAAATCTTCGGTTATTTTTGCGGGTTTAGTCCCAAAACTACAACGAGAAGGTCATTGGAAATTTACCCGCTTTCGTCCGGGAAAAGATCCGTTTCATGCGCTCGCGCAAGCATTAGTTCCCCTCTACACAGCAAATCTTGATGAAACTGACCGTATCGCTCAAGCCCGTAAATTAGCCGGATATTGTCTTGAAAATACAGTTCCATTATCGGATGTTTTTGAGCAAATTAACCAGAATCATCCGAATCATCGAATTTTACTCATTGCCGATCAATTTGAGGAACTTTACACTCTTTGTAATGATGAGTCAACCCGTCGTCAATTTCTCGATACACTTTTACACACATTTCGCGCTTTCGCGGAACAATCTTCTCTCTCAACCGTGTTAGTGGCGACGATGCGGGCGGACTTTTTAAGCAATGTATTATCCTATCCGCCCTTAGCTGATGTTTTGCGAAATGGGGATGCTAAAATTCGTTCCCTGAAGACAGAAGAACTCATAGATGTTATCGAAAAACCTGCCGAAAAATTAAGTGTAACCTTTGAAAGCGGACTGATTGAACGAATTCTCGATATGGTCAAACTATTGCTACTGTGACTCCCGATAACTCTATAAAACTCTGGAACTTAGATGGTACTCTTCGTCAAGAACCTTTGCAAAACGTCTCTCCTTTCAGTAAAATAACTTTTAGGCCTAATGGTAAGTATTTGGTTTATAGCCATCGCAATCTTGTTCAACTTTGGAACATTGAGAGTGGGGAATTAAAAACTATTCTTAAACAAGAATTACCGAGGCATAAAAGGAATGATTTTGGCAAAGCGAGCTTTAGTCCGAATGGTAATATTATTGCAATTGGTAGAGAAGATGGCACAATCAAACTTTTAAATCTTGATGGTAAAGAAATTCAAAATCTTCAAGGTGGAAGTAAGCTAGTTAGTTATAGCCCAGATGGTAAAATTATTGCCTCTGCCAGTCGTAATAATACCATAAAACTTTGGAGTGCAGACGGAAAAGAATTACAATCTTTAGTCGGAAGTTCTTATTCTATTACCAGTTTAACATTTAGCTCAGATAGCAAAACTTTGGTAGCCGGAAACGAGAACGGAAATATTATGATTTGGAGTCTTACTGAAAAAAAACTACTTCGCACACTTCAAGGTCATACATCTTCTGTTTCAAGTTTAACATTTAAACCTAATAGTAATATTTTTGCTTCTGCTAGTGGTAATGGTTCAAACTTTGAAGATGGCAGGATTAAGTTTTGGAACACTGATGGCATAGAGATTAAAACCTTAAAAACTAATAGTCCCGCTGTTCCTAGTATCAATTTTACTTCGGATGGTAAGATGTTAATCTGGTCAAATGGTACTGAAGTAGTTCTGTGGAATTTTGAGCTAGACTATCTCCTAAAAAAAGGTTGTGACTGGGTGCGCGACTATCTCAAAAATAACCCCAATGTTACCGAGAAGGAACGTCGTCTCTGTGAGGTATAAACTTCAACTTTAACGTTCTAAAAGGCTAGGGTTAATGGTCGTCTCATACTTGCGGTTTAATTGGGCTTCTAACTCTAAATTCTCTAGATTAGATGTTGAAGTCATGGATTGATTTTTACCGGAATTGCCTATAAAGCTTCTCGACGTTTCTGTTGGCGTAGTAGAGCATCAGTCCAAATGCGATCATCTTCTTTTAAAGATGGAAAAGGTTCACGGGTGTAGTCAATTGCCAGATCAAAGCCTGCTTGTTCATAGATTTCTTGCAGTAAATCTTGTAGACTCACGAACGGTTCACTCTCACCAGGTTTTAGGGGAAGTTTGAATGCTGGGATGGCTTGTCGAATACTGAATCCTAACAATTCGGCTTGAGGACGGTGGCGGCGACGAGCAATGAGAATGCGATAATCCGTTTGAGGAATTGCACTCAGGATTTGAGGGGATTTGCCATCGCGCAGTAAATCAATTTCTACCAAATTGGCAGAACTACTGAGAATATCTAAACGCTTCTGTTCGTAATCATCTTTTCCCCGTCCGGGGCGTTTATTTGTGGGTGACAGGACTTCAATGACCGTCACAACTCTACCGCTACCCATTTCCCTCACCTCCAGATAACCCTCTTGAACTTCTACAGGCATGGGCAATGTTACCGTCACAGATTCTACTCCCTCAGAGGTCGAAGTTTCTGTCTGTTGTGGGGTGATTGAAGATGGAGTTGTCACCACTGACAGATCGGGAATACCCACCATCAGAACATTATTGTCGATACTGAGGTAAGTTCGCTTTTCAATGGCAACTCGGTACTTCGGTAAAAGTGGAGGTTGTATGGCGATCGCGATCGCAGTAATTAAACGATGATGAACTTCCGGCCACAACTGAGGGTGTTCTAAGTAGGGGTTCATACCGGGGAATGGGGAAGCCATAGTCACCTCGCAGAAAAACGACCAAGCGATGGAAATCAACCACACTAACTAATATACTGATCTTGGGGTTAACCGAGTTGTCTGGAAGATGGACGAGCCAATTCAGTTTCACCGAATACCTCAATTGTGCAATTGGCGATCGCTGGGGGGATCACAATCTATATCGGGATGTTGCCCTCCCTCTAGTTCCGAGTTCACATTTGCTGAAAATGTCTCTACAAGTTCACCTCAAAGCGGGATTTTATCGGGTATCAATACGGCTCAATTTTGGATCGTATTTGGATCGGAAGCCAAAATCAATCATCCCTCAAACTCAGTCTACAAAACCATTTCAGAATTTTTGCTCAATACCTTGGGGTAGTGCAAATCCGGATTTTAAGCTCTAATTAATGAACTTTTCCAGTTTTTTGCAATGTCTCATGCTTCGGGGTTGAGAAAATCGGGGAGTCGGGGTCTTGATTCAATACCTGGGAAGGACGCGGGAGCATGATAGCCATGCCTTTGAAGGCATGGTAGAAAGGCGACACGGCAGATTTTAATCTGCTGTGTATATCCGCACTGTGTTAGGATATAGCTACTATGATTGTACT